>DMWY01000005.1 GCA_003483065.1 Candidatus Moraniibacteriota bacterium
CAAAAAACGACGAAGTCAGGAAATTATCAAAAATTTCCTCCACATCTTCTTGATCATCTAATATTTCCAAAAGTTTGTCGTAGCTTTCTTGGGTGGATGAGTCAATTTCGACGGTGGATTTTGGAAGGAAGGTAAGATTAGCCTGCGAAATTTCAATATTTTTTTCAGACAATTTTTCTTGGACTTTTTGCAGGTCTTGGGTTTCAGTATAAATAAAAAGTAAGCCATCTTCTATTTTAGTGTCTTTGGCGCCAGCTTCAATAGCGAGCATTTCGAGTTCATCAGCATCTTTTCCGGATAGATCAATAGTAATTTCACCGACCTGTTCAAAATTCCACATGGAACTGCCTGATTCACCAAATTTCCCGCCAGCTTTCGTGAGAATGCTTTTGATTTCGCTCACAGTACGATTTTTGTTGTCGGTAGAAGTTTTGATGAGCATCATGATGTTGCCTGGGCCCTTGGCTTCATATATGATTTCAACAATTTCTGCGCCACTCATTTCGCCCGTGCCTTTTTTGACTGCTTTGTCGATATTGTCCTTTGGCATATTGAATTCCTGAGCTTTTTTCATAGCCATGCGAAGCTTGAAATTTGTATCCGGATTGCCACCACCTTCACGCGCGGCAATGACAATCGGTTTAGCTAATTTTGTGAAAATTTTGGCGCGTTTAGCGTCATTTACCCCTTTTCTTTGTTTTATTCCCGCCCAATGTGAGTGTCCTGACATAAGATTCATGAAGCATGAAGCATAAAACATGTAACAATCGCAGTTTTCATAGTTTTATGTTTCATGTTGTATGTTACATGTTACATGATTTAAGCTTAGCAGTTTAGATTGCAATTTTCAAGAGAGGATTAAATAATTTTTCCGCTATTCCATATAATTTCAAACAGTGGTTGCATTGATTTTACTAATTCTTTGGATTCTATGATAACGATAAAAGGTTCATCTTCGAGAGAGGTGATTGCTAATTTATTATCGTATAAAGTAAAATCCATACTAAAATTTTGTGCGAGATATTTAACTTTTTGACCATGTCTACTAAAATCTTTAGCAACCCTTAAATCAAAGGGATTATTAGCCACAAGATGCTTTCCTTTCATAGGAATACTTTTTTTGTCATATTGTCTTGACCAATGTTTAAATGCTCCTGGAAAATGTTTTTCTATTCTTTCATAGGAAGATATGAAAAAAGCATCATCAAATTGACTTATCTCTTCATAAACATTCCAAATGCTTTCTTTCGTTTCGTGATAAGTAATTTTAGGACGCTTTTCTCCTTTGCTGTGTAGAGTACGAAGCATAGGAAGCATCTCGGCGAAATTTTTTGTGGTTGTTTTTAATTGACTAAGAATGAAGGATGGATCAATTGCGTGATACTCATTTATTTTTAATCCAGGAATTTTATTTGCGCAGCCTCTTTTTATGAGACCTTCTAATAAAACATATATAATTGAACGTTTTAGTTTGGTTATCTTGGAAATTTGCGTTACGGTTCCTTTCCCTAATTCTAAAAGTGCCAAATATACCCCAGCTTCTTTTTGGGTAAATCCTGTTTGTTCTAATAATGTTATTAAATCTTGATCCATGATAAGAACAGCTTATCAGAGGAAACTAAATTTGTCAATAAAATTGATAAAAAATATATAAAATATAGATTTAAAGCTGAAAATATAAACTAAATTGTTATTATTATTGACTTTTTGTATGAAAAGATTATTATTGAGTATTCTTTTATGGGAAGTTGTTTAAAATAACAATGCAAGAAGGAGGATTGAGAAATGAAAATTAATTTAGGAGAAAAAGATTTTAAGACAGCAGTTATTTTATCAGGGATCATGATCGTTTTACTTTGCTGGTACCGCATGACTACAATTGCTCCAAATACTGTTGGTCATATGCAGGGTTCAGTTGGATGGATGGACTCATGTTATTTGCATAATGGATGTATTGATCAAAATGTTCTATTGTCGCAGTGGCCGTTTGGTCATGATGTCCGTGTATATGATACAGGGGGCATATTAAAAATTACGCAATATCGTCGCCCGCTCATTTACGAATGTAAATTCTAAAAGCGTCAAAATAAAAAGGCAGAGCGGAACAACGCGACTGCCCTTTTTTATATTTTAAATTTAAAAAAACTCACATCAAAATATTTTCTGCATTATTTCGATCGCGTTCCCACCGGCCTGGATTAGTCAAAATATATTCGCGGATTTTGTTAAGAGATATTTCATTGCGTATTATATGGTCATAATAATTGCGTTGCCATAATGGATTTCCGGAATTTTTTGTTAGGATATTTATTTCTTTGGCAGATAACATTTTAAATTTACCAATTATTTTTGGAATTAACATATTCCGACGTTTCTGTAGGGGCGGTTCATGAACCGCCCCTACAATAGATTTATTTATTTCTACGATTAAATGCAGATGATTCGGCATTATGATGTATCTATCTAAAAATATATTTTCAAAATAATTTGGAATTTCTTGCAAATTTTTCAAAACAATTATACCTAATTCATTCAAAATAATTTTACCATCAATTATTTCACCGAATAATTCTTCTCTGCCTTTCGTGCAAATCGTCACAAAATACATTCCATTTTGAGAATAATCAAAATTTTCCAAACGATTAGATTTTCTAGTTCTCATTTTTTATATTTTATTCAAAGCCCAATTTAATTCGGAATTAATTTTTACTAGAATTGAATCAAAAAAAGAATTTGCCCAATGCCTTTGGTTTGATGGGGCGGTAAAGGAATAATAATTTTCCGTAGAGACAGGTTTAAAACCTGTCTCTAAGCCTAAAACCCTTGAATTTTGGGGTATCAATTTTTCCGGAAAAATTATAGAGTGCTTTGAATAAGCCAAAATATGGCGGCCTTTTTGCTTTTTTTGCCAAATAGGTGAGGGGGTGTATTTTCCAAGACTGGCTTGGATTTCGGAGTCGGGGATAATAAGTTCTTCTTCTGCGCCGGCGCCCTCTCCTGTCCTTCGGACATCCTCTCCCAAAGGGAGAGGAGGATTTTGAATAGCTTCTGTGTTATTTTGTGTTCCTACCCAAGTCCAACCACCATCATTTTTTTCATAAATTTCATCCTCTGCGATTTTGTTTTTCTTTCGGTCATATTTTATTTTTTGCACAACTTTGCCAGAAGGATCGCGCAGTTCAATTTTAGTTTTTTCATTGCCCAGGGTGAAAGCGCAAATTTTTTTGGTGAGCTTTTTGGTTTTGCCTTTTTTGATTTTAAAATCTTCCCGAATTGGATGGTTGATCAATTTGTCTTTTCCAGTAGCGATCGACCAACCTTTGAGATTGATTTTGTCTTTGGATTGATTTTTAATTTCGATCCACTCATTTTTTGTGTCACTTCCTTTGGGATTGGGAGAAAGGCTAATGATGCGAATTTTTGGTGCGTCATATTTTTCCACCTTAACGCTAAAGTCATAGGTCTTGTCTTCGCCATCGCCGGTAATTTTGAGATTGCCAGAAAATTTGCCGGTTTTTTCATATTTATGTTTAGTAGATTTCAAATAACTTTTGTGACCATCGCCAAAATTCCAAGTGAATTTTTTGGCATCACTATCGGCTTTAACATTAAAATAAGCATAGGTATTTTTATATACATGTTTGGGTAAGATTAGTTTTCCGGATAAAATTTTGTCGAAAAAATTTTCTCCTCCGGGGGTGGGGGAAGATGTCCAGCGCCAAGATGAGCCATCAAAAGAAAAAGAATGGGCGCTTTTACCGTTGGAATATTTTTGACTAGTGATTAAATTATCTTTTTTGTCATAAAGAAAAACGGTGTCGCCTTTAGAATCATTGTTGAATGAAAATGAACCATAAAAAACAATAAAATTTCCAATTTTTTCTTTTTTGGAAATTTTTCCTTTGGCGCCTTTGGAATCCTTGATTGTATAATCGGAAAAATCAAGTTCTTCTCCAGCCAAGTTTATTATTTCGATAAATTCTTCCTCACCATTTTTAGTGTCTGGCGCGGGATAAATTTCACTAATCATAATCCCCGAATAATTTTTTATTTCTTCTTCTTCTTCTTCTTCTTCTTCTTCTTCTTCTTCTTCTTCTTCTTCTGATTCATCCTCTCCCCAATTTATACTATCAATAATGACACCAGTATTTGTGTCTCCTAATATTATTGCTATGCCGTTACCTTCGGAAATAACACTATTCTTGCTTGTGTTAGTCCAAGGATAAATTCCTTTGGCGGGGATAACATCCTTATTTCCAAACGATTTGAAGCTGGTGCGTGTTCCCGTGGAGGTTTTTTTGACAAGTCTATAATCATCTAGATTAATTTCTTCATTTGTTGTATTGGTTATTTCAACAAAATCTTCTTCAGTTTTGCCAGTTCCACCGCTATATTGAATATCAGTAATTTTTAAAACAGGCTCAGCTAAGCAAGTTTTTTCCCAAATAAAAAAGCTAGCTAAAATAACCAGCCCACAGATAAAATAATAATATTTTTTATTTTTGTTTTTCACCCTAAATTAAAACTAAATTAGCCCTAAGTTGTTTCGTGATGAATTTTTTCTCGAAGCATTTCGCCAAACTCATTTTCTTCTCTGTTTTCAAGTTCGTTTTGTAGTTTCATGATCGTATCCTTAATTTCATAAGGATCAGGAACATTGCGGAAAATGAAGCGTTCTCTCTCGCCGGCGGTTTGAATAAGGAGATGACCATAATTGAGAAAAGTTGGAATGACTCCACGAACATCTGTGGTGACATCTTGAATTTTTTCCAGTTCCAATTCGCTCACTACGCGAGTGAAAAGCCCTTTTTGTTCAATGTTTATTATTCTTTCACTGGTGACTATCCAAACATCAAAATAGTAGTCAATCCAGATAGCGAAAAACAATAGCCAGAGAAAAGTGAAAAAAAGACTGCGCATAAAAGCAGTTAGATTAAGCAGGAGTTGCTCGCTAAATTCATCAAAGAAAAAGGCAGTGAGAAAATAACTGCCGAAAAGAAAAAGTATCATGAAGAAAATAACGGAAAAGTGGGTGAGGATGTTGAACCAGTGGCGGTGAATTACCATAAGAATTTCTTCGCCGTTTTTTTGTCCTTCGAAATGATAGTGGGTGAAGGTTGGTTGCATAAAATTAGTATTGAAAAATTAGTTTTAAAATTAGCGTGTTCCAATCAACCGAAAAAAATAACATAATATTGGAAAGAAAAAGCAAAACGGAAACTACCGCAAAAATCGGAAGCATTATTTTGTTAGTCTTGGCATTTATGGAATAGCGGGAAAGATGATAGATGATAAAAAAGAAGAGAAAAAGATAGGTGATAAGGATAATGGCATAAAGAGCGAGGACAATGTAGAACATAAATTTTGGTTTATTTTTTATTTAGGACTTTGCGCATTTGCAGACACCGGATGTCTTTTGGCTATTAAGGTCGCGAGACATCCGGTGTCTAAGACGGCAAACGTACAAGCCCTATATTTTTAAAATAATTTTTTCTCGCCAGTATATTTTATTCCCAGATGGTTATAGGCGCTTTCGGTGGCAATGCGGCCTCGCGGAGTTCTCGCTAAAAATCCAATTTGAATTAGGTATGGCTCATAAACATCTTCAATGGTTTTGATTTCTTCGGAAGTAGCAGCGGCGACTGTGCCAAGACCGACTGGTCCGCCACCAAATTTTTCAATGATAACTCGCAAGATGTGTTTGTCGGCCGGTTCAAGTCCAAGCGGATCAACATCAATCATTTCTAGCGCTTCGATCGCGACTGCTGAATTTATAATATCATGATTTTTTATTTGAGAAAAATCGCGCACGCGCTTCAAAAGACGATTAGCTACGCGAGGAGTGCATCTGGCACACTCGGAAATTTTTGAAAGTCCTGTTTCATCCGCCGTAACACCTAAAATTTTGGCACTACGCTCAAGAATTTTTTTGATTTCTGGGTTGGTATAAAATTCCAAACGATGAATGGCGCCAAAACGATTGCGGAGGGGATTGGAAATTGAACCGAGTTTGGTGGTGGCGCCAATCAAAGTGAATTTTGGCAAATCAAGTTGGATGGTTCGGGCGGACGGACCTTTGCCGATAATGATGTCTAATTTATAATCTTCCATCGCCGGATAGAGAATTTCTTCGATGGATTTGTTGAGCCTGTGAATTTCGTCGATGAACAGAATGTCTCCGTCAGAAAGATTGGTGAGAATCGAACCAAAATCACCCACGCGTTCAATGGCGGGGCCAGAAGTAGTTTTGATGTTGACCCCCATTTCTTTGGCGATGATGTTGGCAAGAGTGGTTTTACCAAGTCCTGCTGGACCATAGAGCAAAACATGCTCAATAGACTCCTTTCTGTGTTTGGCGGCTTGAATCAAAATGTCCAGATTTTTCTTAACCTTAACTTGCCCCACATAATCATTGAAGTTTTGTGGGCGAAGGGTGACATCAAAAGTCAGGTCTTCAGGTTGTTCGTTGGAGGTTGTAATCATAATTGAATTCTAGCACTACTTGACATAATTTGAAAGCTATGCTATATTTCCCAGTCATCTTGAAACTTAGGTTTCTTGGTGGCTAGCAGTAAATTGCAGGCAATTGGTGACTTCTATCTTTTGTCATCAATATAGAAACATTTTTCAAGATATGGGTAGGGTGGTTCACGCTGCGCTATTCCTCGATGTTGTTTCTTTTTCTGAGCTCTTAGTTCGGATTCTTGCCTGCAGATTATTGGATCTTCGCCATTTTTCTTTTCCCAAAAGAAAAGTGGCAAAAAAGAAAAAGGCCACCCTAATAAAATAAAGAAATAAATTTTCGATTTTCTCGCTAAATTTACTAACGCTTCATATGCGCTGATGAGTAAATTTTTAACGCTCTAAAATCTCAATTTATAAATTCTTTATTTTATGGGGTGGTAAAAAATACAATTTAGAAATAAGAATTTTTATATAGCATACAAAACTTTTCTTTAACAATTGGAGGCGGGAGAATAAAATTATGAAGCATAAAAAAATTAAATTAACGGTGATGACCGTAGTTCTTTTTATTGTAGGGGCAGGCTTGATTTTTTTGGCCAAATATTTAAAAGAAACTCTTGGGATGCAACAATATTATGGTGCACTGGTATCGCTTGTTGTTCTTAGCGGAGCTTTTTTGGCGGTCAGTGCAATTATTTGTTTTTTAAATGGCATGCGTTATTATGCCAGCGTTGAAAAGTTAATGAGGGAAAGTAAAAAACAAAAAATTCTTTAAAAAAAGGGGGGGAAGGAAGTATGAATCCAAGCCACACGATGTTTATTGGGATCATCCTGCTAATCGCTGGTATGATGGGTGAATTTTTTATGGTAAAAATTAAGGATTTAAATACAAAAATCATTACAATCCTTTTTTGTCTCGCCGGGGTATCATGTGGGATAATCCTTATCTGCATGGCCAGCGCTGAGTTTGGTCGGCAGGAAATAAGGGAAAAATTCACATGGGAAATAACCTCCGAACAAAGGTTGTTGCCCAATGCAGCCTTTGATTTCGGGGGGCATATTGAGTTTAACAAGGATGGAAGTGTGAATTTTGTGGGGCTAATTCTGGGCACAACCGTGCCCGCAAAATAAAACCAGACGCGGAGGGTCTGGTGGGAAAAAGAAAAAGGGCCTTAGCCGAATAGCGGGTCCTTTTTTTAATGGAAAAAATATTATTTTACCTCTTCTCCCTTTGGGAGAAGGTGCCCGTAGGGCGGATGAGGGAGATGCTAAATTAAATTCTAGATTCTAATTTAGTTCGTTCCCTCTCCTGTCCCGATAGTAATCGGGACATCCTCTCCCTAAGGGAGAGGAGGATACACAAAAAATTATAAATCAGTAACGCGTTCCACTTCTTCTAGAGAAGTCTCCCCTTCCAAAACTCTCAGCACTCCGTCTTGCGTCATGGTGAGCATGCCGAGTTCGACGGCTTTTTCTTCGAGTTCGGCGGTGATGGCGCCTCGGGTGACGAGGTCTTGAATCTCACGAGTTAGTTGAAAAACTTCACTCACTGTCATCCGACCCTTGTATCCAAGCCCGTTGCATTTCTCGCAACCCTTAGGATGATATATTTCCAAAACTTTTGGAATTTCCACTCCCGCTTTTGGACTAATAGTGGTCAAAACTTTTTCAATCATTTCTTTTTCTTTTTCATTCGGCTGGACTTTTTCTTTGCAATCACAAAGGCGACGCACGAGGCGTTGCGCCATAAAGGCGTTGACTGCGGTGGCAATGTCGGAAGGAGAAACGCCCATATTGATCATTCGAGCTACGGCGCCGGCGGCGTTATTGGTGTGAATGGTGGAAAGTACTAGATGTCCAGTAAGAGATGCTTGCACGGCTACTTGGGCAGTTTCGTCGTCTCGAATTTCACCAATCATCATAATGTCCGGATTTTGACGAAGCAGAGCGCGAAGAGCGGTGGCGAAAGTATAGCCTTCTTTGTCGTTTACCGGAGTTTGCAAAATTCCTGGCAGTTGATATTCAATTGGATCTTCCACAGTGATTATTTTTACTTCTGGTTTATTGAGAAGACTTAGAATACTATAGAGCGTGGTGGTTTTTCCGGAGCCTGTTGGACCAGTGTTCAAAATCACACCATTGGGTTTTTTAACCTCGTTCATTATTTTTTCCAAATTTTCTTTTCTGATTCCAAGTTTTGTGAGATCCAATTCCATTGATGAACCGCGGAGTAGTCGCATCACAATTGTTTCACCATATCCTCCAAGGATAATCGAAACACGCACATCGATATTTTTTTCATCTATAACTATGTCATCATCGAATTTTATGCTAAAGCGGCTATCAATCACTCCTTGGCGCACTTCAGTTTTCACTCCGGAAAGAATTTTTATCTCGCCTAAAAGTGCCGGATATTCATTGAGTGGCAAGGTGGCAACGTTTTGCAAAATTCCATCAATGCGAAAACGAATTTTGACATCATCTTTTTCCGGTTCGATGTGGATGTCGCCAACATTCAAAATGGTAGCAGCTGAAAAAACAACTTTGTTGATGTCGGTGGTTTTTGAGGTACGCAAAATTTCTTCTAGTTTTTTGAAATCTACTACATTTTCTTTAGCGGAAGCGTATTGATTATTTTCAATGAGAATTGTTTTGCCTAGTGTTTGCGACATCAACTTTTCATAAATTCCTTCCAAAAATTCTCCTTGTCCTGTGGCGCTTTCTACTTCATCAATTGAAGTGACGCCAGCTACAGCTTTCAAAATTCCATCTTGAAGCATCGTGATCATGCCAGACTCCAAAGCAGCCATCGCCAACTCTGTTTCGCCAGCCATTTCCAAAATTAATTTTTCAATATCTTCATTTATTGTGAGCACTTCGAAAATTCCCATGCGTCCCTTATATCCCAAGCCACTGCATTTTGGACAACCTTTGGGGCGGTATAATTTTTCTATGTCTTTGGGAATTTCCACCTTAGCTTTAGGGGAAATAATAGAGAGAATTTTTTTGATAGATTCGATAGATTCTCGGGCTGGAACATAAGCCTCTTTGCAATCGCAAAGTTTTCGCACAAGCCTTTGTCCGATAATGGCGTTTATAGCGGGAGACATCAGGGTTGGTTTTACTCCAAGTTCGATAAGGCGTGGAATAGTCCCTACAGCATTATTGGTGTGAAGGGAAGACAAAACCAAATGACCCGTGAGCGCCGAATTGACGGCAATGTCAGCTGTTTCGTCGTCGCGAATTTCACCTACCAAAATTACATCCGGATCTTGACGGACAATAGCACGCAGTCCTTGTGAAAATGTATAACCGCGTTCTTTTTCTATTTGAGTTTGAGAAATTCCTTCGAGTTCATATTCAATCGGATCTTCAATGGTGATTATTTTTTTGTCAGGTGTATTGAGTTTGTTTATGATGGAATAGAGAGTGGTAGTTTTTCCGGATCCGGTTGGGCCGGTATTTAGCACCATTCCATTAGGCGCTTGCATTTGTTTTTGAATTGTTTCATAAGCCAAGCCTTGCAGTCCTAAATTTTCCACACTCACCTTAATTGAATCAGGATCCAAGATTCGCATTACAACTGATTCTCCAAAACTACCAGGGATAATACTCACGCGAAGGGAAATCTTTTTTTCCGCTAGATTTATTTCAAAAGTTCCATCCTGAGCGATATCACGCAAGTTAAGTTTCATGCCAGACATTAGTTTTATGCGCGAGACAATAGTATTGAAAACATTAAGGGGTAAAAAGGCGACGTCTTGCAATGTTCCATCAATTCGGTAGCGTAAACGAATTTCTTTTTCTTGCGGCTCAATGTGGACATCACTGGCGCCAAGTTTATAGGCGCCGGCCATCATAATATTTAGAACTTGAGTAGTTGGCAGTTCTCGAATGCGTTGCTTGAGAGTGATGAGATCTTTCATCTCATCTTCAAATTTAGTGAGTTCTTCTCCACTGAGATTCAAGCTCATTTGATCCAAAATATCCACAAAAACAATTTGTTTATATTTCTCCCAAACACGATCGAGATTTGAAGCGGAAACTACAAAAAGTTTTATCTGCCAACCCTTTTCATTTTTTAGCGTTTCTATAAAATCCACAGTATCTTGATTTCTTGGATAGCGAGAGATGATGGTGACAATTTTTCCACTTCGGTGAATGATGGCAATGCCGAATTTTCGGGCTTCTTCTTCAGTTAGAAGGCGAATATCATCTTTGGCAATTGGGATAAGATTAGTGTCAACATAAGGAAGATTGAGTTCTGCAGCCAGAGCCGAGGCCATCTCTTCTTCTTCTTTTTTGCGAAATTTGGAAAGAATTTTGGCAGTCTTATTTTCCTCCTGAATTTCGTCTGGTTTTATGTTCTGAACTTTTGGTTTGAGAATTTTTATCATGATATTTTTTTGTGTCATCCTGAACTCGTTTCAGGATCTCATTTAGAATGAGAAGTTTAGAGATGCTGAAATTAATTCAGCATGACAAAATTTATAATAGTTTTATTTGATAGTATTTTAGCATAAATATGACAAATAAAAAACTGCCCTAAATAAGGGGCAGTGCTAAATTTATAAAACAAGAAATTATTTTGTCATTAGGATTTTAATTTTTTCAGCGATAAGTTGACCAACCTCAAAAATATCAGAAGTTTTAAAATTTATTTCTAAAATTCCTCGCTGGAAATTTTGTGGAAACTCCGCCACTATTTTTTTGGCTGTTTCTGGATTGGAAAATTTGATAAGAGCAACAGAACTTTGGGGTGTGTCATTATAAACAGCCATAAAAATTTGTCCTTCGCTATAGTTTTCTTCTAATTTGGAAATAATTAGAGGCAAATCTTCAGATTTCGAACGGCTTTGCACAAAATCTTCCACGCTGAGTGTGGACCAAACTAATTTGCTTTGTGCGTCCCAATTGATTTTGGCCATGGCTCGTCCCCAGAGTTTCAAGATATGCAATGGTTGAGTCTTATACATCCAGCGGATAATTTCTTGTTGATCAGCGCCTTTGTTCATAAGATTGGCCGAAGCCAAAAGGGCTTTTGGCGTGGTATTTTTTTTCTGAAAACTGTCAGTAGCTCCAATTAGGCCCGCAAGAAGGCAGGTGGCAATTTTTTTGTCGACTAATTCTGGAAATGTTTCTTCAAAGGTTCGAGCTAAGATTTCGCAGGAAGAAGAAGCAGTGATATCAGTGAGATTGATTTGCCCAAAGTTATCATTGTCGCTTTTGTAGTCAATGTTTATTATTGGCACTTCAAAAAACAAATCAGTGTTTTCTAAATAGAGCTTACCTAAGGTTTCCAGGTCAGCCGAGTCAATCACGATAACTAAATCATATTTGAATTTGGCCAGGATAAAAGAAAAATCCTTTGGATTAACAGAACCTTTTTCCGGAGTGACTAGAATATTGAAAATATCGCCTTTTTCTTCATGTCTAACTCTTATTATCTTGTTTTCTGCTGTATTAAAAGAAAGAACAAAATCACGCGCTCCGGAAATTTCCGAAAGAATATTCTCGGGTCGAGGGAGAAAGCTGAATTTTTCTGAGAGGTGATTGGAAAAAGCAATGGCTGGTAGAATGTTCATTTTTTCCAAGAAATAGTAAAGCGCCCAGGCTGAGCCCACGGCATCAGCCGAAGGATTTTCCGGGATAAGAATCAGAACCTCTTTGGAAGTTTCCAGAAATTTTTTGAATTGTTCTTGAGGCGGAAGTGACATTAGCGTAATTTCTATATTAAGTTAGTCTAGTAAAATAGCACCTAGAAAAGATGTTGTCAATGTTCTAATTTATAGGTAAGATTAAATCATGGAAAAAACCCTCATCACAACCAATTCCAAACAAACGCAAAAACTAGGCGAGCTTTTAGCACGAGAATTGCGAGGAGGGGAAGTAATTTGTTTGGATGGTGAACTAGGCGCGGGGAAAACTACCTTTACCCAAGGACTTTTGAAAGGTTTGAAAATAAAAGGGCCGTACACTAGCCCTACCTTTCTTATAATTAAACATTATAAGAAAGAATTTCCAATTCCCAATTTCCAATTTCCAAATAAATCTCAAAATCCAAAATCCAAAATCCAAAATATTTATCATATAGATGCATATAGAGTGGGCGTGCAGGATATTTTGGATTTAGGTTTCGAAGAAATATTGTCGAACAAGAAAAATATTATTATAATAGAATGGGCGAAGAGAATAAAAAAAATTATTCCGTCTAATGCAGTTTGGGTTGACTTTGAATGGTTGGAGGAGAATAAAAGAAAAATTACTTTTAAGGCTAAATTTTAAATTATAAATTTTAAATCAATTTTAAATTACTAAATGACAAATTAAAAATTTAATCATTTAGATTTCATTTTAAATTTAAAATTTAGACTTAAAAATTCTATAATAATATTAATATAAAAAAACTATGAAAAAAACAGCAGTATTAATAATGAGTATATTTTTAGTTGTAATCTTATCTGCTTGCTCACAAAAAGAAGAAAAATCAAAAGACGCTATCCCAAATCCGATTAGTGATCCCGCCGGATATGTCCCAGGGATGGTGGATATAAACAAAAAAGCCCAGGAAGACATTCAAAATGCAGTGAACAGTGAAAATGAAAAATTAACTAATGCCTTAAATGAAAACAATATGAATGAACAAATAACACAATTTGCGCTTATCAAAACAAGTCTTGGCGACATCAAAGTAGAACTATCTGCCAGCAGTGCTCCCGCAACTGTCAAAAATTTTTCTGACCTAGCCAAAAAAGGATTTTATGATGGCACAAAATTTCATCGAGTGATCAAAGGCTTTATGATTCAGGGTGGCGATCCGCTTTCCAAAGATGATTCGCAAAAATCAATGTGGGGAACTGGTGGGCCAGGATACAAATTCAAAGACGAGCTCACTGGCAAGGAAAAATATCTGCAAGGAACTCTTGCGATGGCCAACTCCGGCCCAAACATCAATGGCTCTCAATTTTTCATTGTCACCGCGATCCCTGGCGCGCAACTCCCACCCAGCTACACGGTTTTTGGCAAAGTAGTTTCTGGCATCGACATCGCCCTAAAAATCGAAAACGTCAAAACTGCTCCCAATGATCAGCCGATAGATGATGTGGTGGTTTATAATATGGAATTGTTGGAGAAATAGGAGAATAACGAAAATGTGGTATAATAAGATAGTGATTTGACATTTATCATAAAATTTGATATAAATTCAAATCCTATTAGTATTAATAGTGTAATTAAGGCGTCTAAAATATATGTCGATTACAAAAAAAGCTAAAGATTATTTGTTAAAAGCAATTAGTGGTAAAGATTTTGCGCCACAAGGACTTGTTGATATAAACAGGTATTTTAGACTTTATGGACCGATTAATTTTGAATTCAAAAAAGAAGGCGATGCTATTGTTGGTATAAGCACAAATTTTAGATTTGGTTCTATTGTCACTTCAGGAAAAGATGAAAAAGAATTAGACAAAAATATCAAAGATGCTATCCTTACTTCTTTTGAAGTTGCATCTTCATATGCCAAAGAAGCTGGCATAAAGAATCTTAATGAATGTACAAAAGAAGATGTAAAAAATAAATGCTATCAATCGTATGCCCTCGCGTAGTCAACTTCCGGGAAATATCAAAAGGAAGAAATTTATAAGGGCACTGATGCGTTGTGGTTTTGAAATAGATTTAAGTGGCGGAGACGGAAGTCACTACAAAGCAACTTGGCCAGCAAATCAAAAATCAATCACTATTCAATCAGAGATAAGAAAAGATGTGCTATATTATTTGTTGAAAGAAATCGAAAAATATAGTGGTGTCACTTGGGAAGATATAAAAAAGAATCTTTAGAAATAAAAAAGTGTTAAGTAACTAGCTACTTAACAAAAAATAACAAAAAAAACAGGGTCTAATTTTTCGACGCCTGTTTTTTTACTTGCTACTGCCTTGTGGTTTTTTGTATTATATTCCTGAATAATTTTTAGATCGAATACTATTTAACTTCTTTGTTTGTTTTAATACTTTCTATTCTTTCTGCATTTTGTCTAACGCATTCTATAGCATCAGGAAAATTTTCAAAAATCAAATGCTGGTAATAAATATCATTTATAAGTTTAGAAGATTCACTACTTAGTTTATCATCCTCTGATTTTTGAGAAGTTGGATCTTTTTCCCATTTGACAAGGGCAACGCCCTTTTTGTCTGGATCATTAGAGCTTCCAAAGTAAAGCACAATACCATCAAGACTCGGATGTATCATTCTTCCATGTTTAAAAAGAGATCCTGCATTTTCATAACTAAGATCTCTATTGTCTCGAATTATTTGTTCATGCTGGTCTTTATTATTCTGTGCAGTTATAGAAGCTGGTTTTTCTTCTTGCGGTGTCTTATTTTGTACTGGGTCTTCCCAAGGATTGCTCATAGTTTATTCTTAAAAATTATATCTTTATTATAAAACAATTGCTTTTTTTTGCAAGTACTGTACTCACGAATTTGATTGCCACAAATCCTTCCGCCGTTTATAATATAAATATGCCAAACAAACCAAAAAAACTTATCCTAATTGACGGCAATGCGATCATTCATAGGTCATATCATGCCCTTCCACCACTCACTACCAAAAGCGGGGAACTGGTCAATGCTGTTTATGGTTTTGCATCCACGATGCTGAGCGTTATTTCCAAATTCCAACCAGACTATATTTTGGCGACTTTTGATTTGGCGGGACCGACTTTTCGTCAGGAGGAGTATAAGGAATATAAGGCGACACGAACAAAAGCGCCGGATGAACTTTATGCGCAAATTGAGCGAGTGAAAGAAGTGGTGCGGGCGATGGGAATTCCGATTTATGAAAAGGCGGGGTTTGAAGCGGATGATGTAATTGGGACGATGATTAGAAAATCAGAAAATGAATATTCTGATATTGAAAATATAATTGTGACGGGGGACTTAGACACCGTGCAACTTGTGAGCGAAAAAACTCAAGTATACACAATGCGCCGAGGACTCACGGATTCAGTGATGTACGATGAGGCGAAAGTTTTTGAAAGATATGGACTCAAGCCCGATCAAATTATTGATTATAAGGGTCTTCGCGGTGATCCGTCGGATAATATTTTGGGCGTCAAAGGCATTGGAGAAAAAACTGCTTCAACGCTTTTGCAAAAATATGGGACAATTGAAGGTGTATATGAAAATCTAAGCGAAATCAAAGGAGCAATTCGCGAAAAATTAGAACGTGACAAAATGCAAGCCATTCAAAGCAAGAGTTTGGCGACAATTCGCACTAACGTTCCGGTGGAATTGAATTTAGAAGAAGCTAAAACGCACGAATTCGATAGAACAAAACTGGTTAGACTTTTTCAAGAATTGACTTTTTACTCGCTAATAAAGCGTATCCCAGAGTCGAAAGATTTTAGTACTACAAATTTACAAATCGATTACAAATCTACAAATAATTCCGGAATTAAGGATTTCAAGTATGAATTAATTGCGGAAGACAAAGTAGAAGAATTTTTTAAGATGTTAGGGGATCAGAAGGAAATTGCAATAAATTTAAAAACTAAAGGAAATGATATTTTTTCCGGCATAGCTTTTTCTTGGAAAACTGGGCGGGCGGGATATATTTCAGGAATCAGGAATCAGGAATCAGAAATCAAGAATGTTTTAGAAAATGAGAATATAAATAAAATAGGTTATGATTTGAAAAATAGCATAAAAATACTAAAAGAAAATAATATTGAACTAAAAGGTGAAATGTATGATGTGATGTTAGGCGCTTATATGCTAAACCCAGGGGCAAAAATGGATTTTGCAAGATTAGTTCTAGAGCAATTGGGTGAGGAGATTCAGGAAGAAAAAAAGAAGGGACAATTAGGGTTGGATATGGAAACACCAGAAGAAATTGCAAACAAAGAATGCGCAGTAGCGGATTATGTGTTCAAATTGAAAGAAATTTTTTCCGAAAAAATTGAAAAAATTTCTGGTGAGCAAGGCAAGGACAATAATTTAGAAAATGTTTTTTCTAAAATAGAAATGCCACTGGTCAAGATTTTGGCAGAAATGGAAACTCACGGAGTGAAACTCAACACAGTTATTTTCAAAGGCATAGCGGAGAAAATAAACTCGCGGATTATAAATCTGGAAAAAAATATCTATGAGCTGGCCGGAACGCAGTTTAATATTAATTCTCCTAAGCAATTGGCGGAAATTCTTTTTGTGAAACTCAAGATTTCAACGGATAATATCAAGAAAGGTAAAACTGGATATTCAACTGCATCAGCGGAACTACAAAAAATTAAAGAAGAATATAAGATAGCCGAAAAAATTGAAGAATACCGAGAAATTTTTAAATTAAAAACTACCTATCTAGATGCGCTACCACTTTTAGTGGATGAAAAATCTCGTATTCACACCACTTTTAATCAAGCCGTCACTGCGACAGGGCGCTTGTCTTCTTCGGAACCTAATTTGCAAAACATTCCAATCCGCACTGATCTTGGACAACTTTTGCGCGTCGCTTTTGAAGCCGAGCAAGGTTATAAATTAGTAGCGGCTGACTATTCGCAAATTGATCTTCGCGCCGTGGCGCATGTTTCGGGAGACAAAAAAATGATTGAACTTTTTCATGCTGGGTCTGACATTCACACGGCTACCGCTTCTGAAATCAACAAGGTTTCAATTTCGCAAGTGACTCAGAAAATGCGAAGTTCAGCCAAAGCTTTGAACTTTGGAGTGATATATGGCATGAGTGTTTTTGGTTTTTCAGTTTCAGCTGGAATTTCTCGCGATGACGCCAAAAAATTTATCGATGCTTATTTTGAAAAATTTACTGGCGTGGCGCAGTATATGAAATCGACCAAAGAATTTGCCAAAATTAATGGCTATGTGGAAACGGAAATGGGGCGTCGGCGCTATATCCCAGAGATAAATTCCTCAAATTTTATGGTGCAAAACAGTGCTGAACGTATGGCGATCAATATGCCCATTCAAGGGATGTCAGCGGATATTGTGAAACTTGCCATGATAAAAGTGTATGAAGAATATAAAAATAATCCAGATGTTAAAATAATTCTTCAAGTGCACGATGAAATAATTTTAGAAGTCAAAGAAAATTTAGCCGATGAAGTTTCTAAAAAAGTCAAAGAAATTATGGAGCGGGTTTATAAACTCAAAGTCCCGCTAGTAGTGGATGTGAAGGTGGGGGATAATTGGGGGGAAATTTAATTATGCCAGAATTACCTGAAGTTGAAACAATTATTTCAGACTTAAATAGGAAGATTAAGGGTGTCACTATCACCAATTTTTGGTCTGACTTTCCCAAAGCCATTAAAGGTGTGACACTAGAAAAATTCAAACGGGAAATGCGCGAGAAAAAAATTCTCAAAGCCGAGAGGGTTGGCAAAAATATTCTTCTCCATCTTTCTAATGATAAAACTTTGCATATTCACTTGCGCATGACCGGGCATCTTTTGGTCAAAGATAAATCAAAAAAACTCAATCAAAAAAATTTTGCTGAGAAAGTCAATCAATATATCCATCACATTTGGAAATTAGACAAAAATAAAACTTTGGAATTTTCCGACTTGCGAAAATTTGCCACCATCACACTGCTTGATACCGATAGCCTATCAGAGTATCTTGCAAATAAAAAAATTGGAATTGATGCGCTAGATTCAAAATTTACATTTGTAAAATTTAATCAACTCCTAGACGCCAAGCCTAAAACGCTAATCGGAATTTTTCTCCTAGACCAAAGCATAATCTCTGGCATTGGTAACATTTATCGCAGTGAAATCCTCTTTGCTTCAGGGGTTTTGCCGAAAAGAAAAAATGAAAGTTTAAATAAAATTGAACGCAAAAAAATATTTGAAAATACTGAAAAAATCTTGAGGCTAGCCATCAAAATGCGTGGCACCTCTGATAGTGATTATCGCGATTCAGATGGAGCATTAGGACATTTTCAAAAAGTGCTAATGGTGTATAATAGAGAAAGACAACTTTGTAAAAAGTGTGGTACAATAATCAAAAGAGAAACACTGGGGCAGAGGAGTGTTTTTATTTGCTCAAGTTGTCAGAAGTAATTTTTTATAAATAATTTTAATTTACTAAAGTACGAATCGAGCGAAAGTACGAATTCGTAATTTAGTTTAATTAGTATTTTCGTAAATATGACTAAAAAACAAAAAATAATCATTGCTGTTCTTGCAATAGCAATCATGGCGAGTGGATTTTATTTTTTCAAAAAATCCAATCCTAGTAATGTGAAAAAAATAGACTTAAACAAAATTCAAGAAAGCGCTGGTCCAGCAAATACCGGGCCAGTTAGTCCAATTTCGGGAATAAGTTGTGAGGCATGGAATCGTCGCCCTGTGGCAGTGATGCAACCATCCGATTTGCAAGCTCGACCGGCTGCGGGGTTTTCCGAGGCGGATATGGTGGTTGAAATGCCAGCTTACACATCTTCCGTAACGCGTCTTATGGGAGTGTATATTTGTAATATTCCCAAAGAAATTGGAGCAATACGCAGTTCTCGTCATGATTACATCGCGATCGCTAGCGGACTCAATGCATTTTTCATTCATTGGGGTGGTTCACATTTTGCGCTTGATCTTTTGAACAAAAATGTGATAGATCACATTGATTGCATGAATACTAATTATTGTGCTCGTTGGCCAGTCTCCGGAATAATGAGATTGGAAGACACGGGACATATCGCTGGAGAGAAAGTTTTGGAAGCCATGAAAAATTTGAAATTAGATATGACAGATAAATTCTCTGGTTATGCTCATCAAGAAGAAGCATCAATTGAGAATCGTCCAAGTGGTGGACATCTTCGCGTGGCCTTCGCTAAGCCTTATGATGTGGAATATGACTATGATAAAAATTCCAACTCATATCTTCGAACTTGGGGAGAAAAAGCTGATACCGATCGAAACAATAATCAAAGATTAGCTCCAAAAAATGTGGTAGTGATGTTTGCTAAATCAGAACAGATTGTTAACACGAAAGATTACAAGGCGCTGGGCATGCAAGATCCATGGGCGGACGTAGAAGTTGTCAAAAACACCGGAGCGGAAAGTATAAGTGGACGATATAATAATGTGGAAATTGGTGATCCGTGGTATGATGAGACGGATAGTGGCCCAGCTAAATATTATTTCAATGGCAAGGAATATGAAGGTGTTTGGAAAAAGGATAAATCCAAAATAGACAGTAAATTGGCTTTTTTTGACAATTCAGGCACGGAAATTAAATTTGTGCCAGGGCAAATCTGGGTGGAAATTTTGGAGCCAGGGCAAAATTTGGAATGGGAACCAGCTTCATAAAGCATATAACATAAAACATGTAACAATAGTAATTTAATTGTTTCATGCTTCATGTTTCATGCTACATGGCATATGATTATTTTTCTCTTTGGTGATGATGCACTTCGCTCTAGCCAAAAAATTCTCGAAATAAAAAATAAATTTATGTTTTCTGACAAGTCCGGTTCGGGCTTGTCAGTTTTTGATTATTCGGAGACGAAAGAAGCATCAAAAAAAATTATCGACACACTAAACACTCCAAATTTATTGGCGCCAAAAAGACTGATTATTTGCAAAAACCTAATTTCTAAGGCTTTAGTTGAAGAGCAAAAGAAAATTTTGGAATTTCTAAAAAAGAAAAAAAATCTCAGCGAAGATTCTGATGCGGTGATAATTTTTTGGGAAAATGAAATGCCCAAGAAAAACAATGGTTTGTATAAATTTTTGGTGGACAAAAATTCAGGGAGTAAAAGTCAGAATTTTGAAAAATTATCCGGGATAAAACTGGAAGCTTGGACATTGAAAACGATGAAAGAAATTAATTCGGAAGCCTCTATTTCCAAAGGAGCGTTGGCAAAATTAATTGTCTATTGTGATGGCGACAATATCTTACTTTTTAGTGAAATTCAGAAATTAGTGTCCTATGCGCAAAAAGAGATGATTGGTGAAAAAGATGTGGAGCTTTTGGTGCGAGCTAATTTAAGTGGTAATATTTTTGCAATGGTGGACGCATTAGGCGCGAATAACAAAAAAGAAGCCCTTCGACTTTTACATGAACATTTGAAAAAAGGTGATGACCCATTCTATCTTCTGTCGATGTTTTTCTATCAATTTAGAAATATGCTCAAAGTCGCTGATTTATATGAAAAAGGCAATCGAGCCGAATTTGACATTGCTCGCATAACAAAGCTCCATACTTTTGTTGTCAAAAAAACTTTGTCGCAAATGAGAAATTTTACATTTTCCAAGTTAAAGAAAATTTATCAGACGCTAGGAGAAATTGATACGGCCGTAAAAACTGGGAAGGTTGAGATAAAATTGGCATTGGATAAGTTTGTGGTGGAACTTTGATTTTACTTTTCTTTTTTCCGCAAAAAGAAAAGTAACAAAAGAAAAGCTCTCAGCCGAGCTCACGCGCCAATAAATTCTTCGTTCGCTGGCTAAATTTACTAAACTCCACTTAGGACACGAATGAGTAAATTTTTAACGCCAGCTCACTTGAATTTATAATGGCACGTTTCGCAAGGCTGAAATAAAATACAAAATACAAAAAACGCTCCATTGACGGAGCGTTTTTTTTCTTGAAGATTATTTCTTTGCTGTAGCGGCGGTTTTGACTTGTTTGTTAAGTCGGGATTTCATTCGGGCGACGCCGTTTTTAGTGAGAACTTTCTTTTGAACAGCTTTGTCCAAGGCTTTCAGGGATTTTTTCAAGT
This sequence comes from Candidatus Moraniibacteriota bacterium, assembly GCA_003483065.1. Lineage (GTDB taxonomy): Bacteria > Patescibacteriota > Minisyncoccia > Moranbacterales > UBA2206 > UBA2206. Next base: position 21,194 of record DMWY01000005.1, read on the forward strand.
ATTCTTGCGCTTTGTCGATTTCGCCCTTAGAAAGAGCAGTTTTAGTGATTTTAATCGCGCTTCGAAATTGGCCCTTAATTTTGTTGTTCTTTTGGGTTTTTCTCGCAGTCACTCGCATGTACTTTTTGGCTGATTTGATGATTGGCATTTAGATAAATTTAGTGATTAATTACTTATATATTTCTATCATAGGATAGAAGTTTTGGCAAGAGACCAGTTAAATGATAAGATAATAGTATGATTGCAAAACTAACGGGGAAAATTGAATATCTCAAAAGCAACTATGCAGTAATAGATGTCCATGATATTGGGTATAAGGTGTTTTTGTCGGCTTATACTTTTGGGAAAGTGGCGGGAATGCCGGAGGTGAGTTTGTTTATCCACACCTATGTGCGGGAAGACACGCTGGCGCTCTATGGTTTTTTGACGAGCGAAGAATTGGAAATGTTTGAACTTTTGATTTCAATTTCTGGCATTGGTCCAAAAGCGGGCATGGGAATTCTTTCGATTGCCACGCCCAAAACAATCAAAACTGCCATCCTCAATGAAGACCCATCTATTCTCACAAAAGTTTCTGGCATCGGCAAAAAAACCGCTGAGCGCGTTATTTTGGAACTGCGAAACAAGGTAGCGGATATGACTACGGGAGAAAAAGAAGAAGCCACGATTGATTCAGACGCCATTGAAGCGCTACTTACTATGGGCTATTCCGTCAGCGAAGCCCGCGACGCACTAAAAATTGTTCCACTGGATGTGAAAGATGTTGGGCAAAGAGTGAAGATGGCACTGAAGAATTTGGGAAGGAAGTAGAGGGTGAATATTGACAGGCGAATAATCAATTGTAGCAATAGATTGATAGTTATAAAGTTCCTAGTATACTAGGAACTAGGAATAATTTTTAATTATTTTAATAAATTAATTCAATAAAAAAATGGAAAATCAAATTGAATTTCTTGATTCATCAGAAAATAAAATAGATATTAATAAAAAGGCAATGCCTTTAGAAAAGTCAAATAAAATTCTTGGTATAATTTTTTTAATTACTACCCTAATTAATATTTTTTTGCTTTATCTTGATGAGCCATCTAAAGGATTAGATTTGGGATTGTTAATAATAAGTATTCCGATTTTAATTGTAGGATTAGGAAGTGTACTTATTTTAATTGAAAACTTATTTAAATTAAATACAATAAAAACTGGGCATAAGCATAATATTATTTTAAAGATTTCTATTTTTGTTTTTATTGTAATTATTTATATGCAATTCTTGGTACTTTTTGGAAAATAACTACAAATCAAGTTTTAACTAAATGAACTAAAGAGTCGATGAATAATGATTTTCTTCAATCAAGCGAATGGCGGAAATTTCAAGAGGCGGTGGGGCGAAAAACCTTCTGTGTCACCTCACCCCAACCCTCTCCTTATAAAGGAGAGGGAGTTATTGAGTTTTCTGCCAGCATAATTGAGCATAGCTTGCCGATAGTGAGGAAGTATTTTTATATTCCTCGCGGACCTATTATTTGTCATCCTGAACTCGTTTCAGGATCTGATTCAGAGATGCTGAAACAAGTTCAGCATGACATGGAAAAATTAATTGATTTAGCGAAAAAAGAAAAAGCTGGGTGGATTCGGATTGAGCCAACGGATTCGCGTATATTAGATTTAATTGGCAAAAATTTGCGAGTAGTTAAGGCTCCACATGATATGCAACCGAAGGAGACTTTGATAATAGATATCTCAAAAAGTGAAGAGGAGATTTTGGTGGGGATGAAAAGTAAAACACGCTATAATATTAAATTAGCAGAGAAAAAGAGTGTGTCAGTGATCAGTGAGCAGGGATCAGAAAACAGAAAAAATATTGAAGAATTTTTGAGGCTCACAAAAATAATGTCTGAAAGACAGGGGATTGCGACGCACGAGGAAAATTATTATCGAAAGATGTTTGAAGTAATTCCGAATGATATCATAAAATTGTATGTGGCTGAGTATGACAATCAAATTATCGCAGCTAATATTGTGATTTTCTACGGCGAAACTGCTTATTATTTGCATGGAGCATCGGATGACAAATATAAAAACTTGATGGCACCGCATCTTTTGCAATGGCGTCAAATCCAAGATGCGCGCAAGGCCGGATGTGTCAGATATGATTTTTGCGGAGTAAAAGTGAATAATAAAAAAGGCAGATCATGGGAGGGAATAACTAGATTTAAGCTCGGATTTTCACCGAGCACAAAGTCCGTGATATTTCCTGGGAGTTATGATATAATAATAGACAGAAAGAAATATTTTTTATACCTATTTTTACAGCGTGTAAAAAAGTTTTTTAGTTGGGATGTGCGCAAAATTTTTGATGACAAAAAAGAGGATGAAAAAAACAAAGATTAAAATTATTTTTTCTTTATTTGCAAAAAAAATTGCAATATTTTTTGGAACTGCTTGGAATAAATATAAAAAACTTTGTGAGAAAATAACCCCGCCATTTTTGAGTGGGTTTCTTCGTCGAAATTATCCGCTGTTTTTGGCAATTGTATTTTTAACACCAGCTTTTATTCTACTTTTTCTTTTTGTTAATTCGCAGTTGCATAAACAGCCTACTTTTGCAGCTGATTTTACTGGCAAAATTAAGGTTTCTAAACAATCAACCACACTTTCCACGAATGGTGATTGGTATACCTCGCTGGCTAATTCTGGAGATGGGATAAATGGAGACGCTGAAAGCGGAACTTTCAATCCAATTCATCCCGGGAGCGCTGTGGGAACAGAGGGCGCGGCGGGAACTTTTACTTTCGGACACCTAACATTAGGCGCCTCAACTACTTTTGCTAATGGACAATTCATAGGTTTCAAAGCGCCAAGCGCGCAAAATTTAGCTGGAGTGCAGTTGGTTTTTGAAAATTTAACTACTACTGCGCTTTCTAATGTCGATTTGCAAATAGAATTAGTGCGTTTTCCTTCAGCTGTTTGTACCACCAGTTGCACAAATTATGTGACAGGTACGCAAGCCGCTTATACTTATCCAGCAGATACCATAGTAGAGAGAAAAACTATTTGGCAATTTAACAATAATTTGTCGGGAGAAAATATTCAACCAGGAAATTTTGGGCGAGCGACTTTTGATTTTCGTTTTGATACTCCACTCCCTGTGGGGCAGGATGCGGCTAATACGCATTATGGAATTCGTATTGCTAATTTTGGCGCTGGTGCGCCAGTTTTTGGTACTTGGGCGGCAAATGTTCCATACGGGAAATTCCCAACTATTAATGGGACAAGACGCACTATTGGAGTTGATGATGTGGATTTTTCTACTGCCGTATCTATTGAAATGCCAACAGTTCTTTCTGGAAATAATGTAATTACGACTGGTGGAATGGTGGCGATAAACTCAGTGGCGGGAGTTGGAATGCCCAATACTCGGCGAACACAAAATGAACATTGGACAGCAACCTATTCCAATTCTTCTTCTGACTGGACAATTAGTGGTTCAGTTTCTGGCATGCAAGCTAGAAAATTGGCCACAACTTCAATTGGTTCAACTGGTGCTTCATGGGTGGATGACAGTGCGGTAATGACAACACTCACCAAAGATTTGGACACCGCCACAAATATAATTTGCGTAAATTCAATTTCTGGTTTTGCCGTTAATCAATATATTGATATTTGGGATTCCAATACTGCTCCGGCTCAATTTACAATTTTGTCAGTAGCTAATTCAAATGCAACTTGTCCATCGAGTGGACCGGCGATTTTGACAACAGCGGCCGCGGTGGTAAATACGCATAACTACACAGTTTTGAAAAATGCTACAGTAGCACAAGCTAAATGGAAAGCGAGAATTATTCAAGGCGCGATAGAAAGTTTTTCAGTTAATATGCCAACCACTACCAAGATTTGTGTGGCAGATACAACTGGTTTTGATATAAATACCGCTAGTTCTACGGCTAATAATGTAGCAATTTGGGATAATAACTCCAATATTCAAGTTAATCGAGTGACAGCCGTGACTTCCAGTGGGGACGCATCTTGTGCTAGTGGAAAAAGTTTGACAGTAGCAACTGCAATTACTGCAGGGACATATACAATCGATCAAAATGCTAAAGTAGCGGAAATTTCCACTACACTTTCCAATGCCGGAACGCCGAGCAATGGCAATATTTTTCGCTGGACAAGTTTCAATCATACCCAAAATCCAATCGGCGCAACTCTCTTAAGCCGAACTTCTTCGGTACAATTGGCATATGCTAAAAATACCGCTCCTGCCACTTCAAATACAAACTATCCCTTTCTTTCTAATCGTCATTTCTATTTTGTCGCTTATGGCGATGGAGATACCACTGCTCCCATAGATGGCGACATTGTGATTGTGGGCAATGGGAAAAATGATCCAGACGTTGGTGATTCTTCTAATTTAACTAACGATATCAATTGGGCGTCGCGTCAATCTCATATTGTGACAATTAACAAAGATTGGAATGCACCAATGGCTTATACGGGAAATTTGGGAGCAACGGCTTTAGCAACAGGCGCAGTAGGTAGTGGCGCAGGATCTTTGGGAAATTATCCTGGAGTCTATTCGTCTAATGGCGGTTGGGTTTCAGCTCTAGTGACTCCTGGATCACAGCTCGGCATTGATAATTCGGAAAACAAACATTATCGGGTGACTATTCCTGGAAAAATTGTAGTGGATTCAGATGCTTCAGTGGCTTTTGGGAAAACAGGTTCGGCTATCCCAGCTTCTTCTACAACAGATATTTTCTTTGATAATACTAGTCCAGCAATGCAATCTAATTTGACAGTTGATTCGGCCGCTACTTCAACTTTGACTGTAGTTTCCACTGTAGGGCTAAACCCCGGAGACACAATTTTAATTCGCGACAATGATACGCCTGCCACAACTAGAATTGTGGCGGCGATTGAGAGTTCTACGGTTATCACAACTACAGCGGCAATGGTAGTTGGTTATACAACAGCGCAATCAGCTTATGTTGCCAAAGGTTTAACTACGGAAATTCCTACGGGGGCTGATAGGCGCGCAGGAATTTACACGATGACAGGGCTAAATGCAGCGGCCACTCCAGCCCAACAAAACAACCGCACGGGACGAGTGAGTCTTTATGGCAAGGGTGCTGATGCTTTTCGCACAATGAAAAGTGATTTGGCGGTGGATATCGAAGGGAATATTGATTCTGGATATTTAGGAAACAATCAAACTGATTCAGGAGAAACTTGGGTGGACATAAAAGATAATGTGGTAGGCAATTGGCAACCACTGGATAATATCTCTGTAGCAGGAGGAACTAATCAATTGGCAGATAATATTTTTTCCACCATTGGAATGGCTGGTAATGATGACGCCAATCAATTTCCAGTTTGGACAGGAGCTCCGACCAAAGTTGACACAGGTGCAGGCGGAAGAAATTCTTTGCCAAGCCCAAATATGGAAGTGGCGGAAATCGGGACAATCCCAATGACAGATATTTATAATGCTGATTATAATGGAGGCTCAGTTTTATTTTCTACTAATTATAATAATTCTTCAGCTTGGACAATTTTTGGAGACAATGCTAATACGGAAATAAATGACGCCGTCTATTTTGGCGATCAGGGAAGTAATGCTCCCTATACTTTGGAATTTAATTTGAACACAGCGATGTCAGCTGTAGCGGATTATGTTTGGGAATATTGGAACGGAACCAGTTGGACAAGTTTTTCTCCACGCGATGCTTATGCCTATCAAGTGCGAACCGGCTATGTTTCATATTTATCCGCGGATAGTGTGAATAATTCTTTGACGGCTTCGGTTGTGTCTGGAATGCAAGCCAACTTTGGAGTTGATCAAATGGTGGCGATTTCCGACAATGATTCGCCGACAATCTATCGAAGAATTTCTGCTTTAGCAGCTGGAGTGATCACTTTCACTGAACCAATTCCTTCCGGATATACTATAGCGCAAGGAGCAAGAATTAGTCGGCTAAACGGTGGGCAATGGGGATCAATTAGTCCTGCAAATATTTTTTCTGCCACAGGCAGAAGAATGATTAGTTGGACTCCAGCTAATTTAGCTGGCACCCCAACCAAAACAACAGTCAATGGCGTGAATGCTTTTTGGGTGCGAGCGCGAATTTCAACTTTCACAAGTTTCACTACTCAACCAACCAATCAGACAACTCCAATTGGAATGAGTGGTCTTGAGCGAATTTCTTCTGGAACAATAAATGTTTCCAATGGAACACAGGAAGCGAAAATTTCAGAAGTGACTGCGGGATCGAGTTTTGATCCAAACGAAGAATGGATGTTGGAATATGGCGAATCTCCTGGATGGAAACAAATCGTGCCAATCGTGCCGTCGGCGCCATACACTTGGCATACTAACAGTGGAGTGTTGAGTCAAAACACAGCCACGGCCGATTTTCATATTTCTAATGGAGATTTGAGCTGGGGAGATTATACAGTGACCGCCAAAGTGAGAATGAGAACTGTGACGGATGCAACTTCTCGAAAAATTGGAATAGTTCTTCGTGATACACTGGACGGAAATGGCTATGGAGCGTTGATTGAAAAAACTACTACCCAGCAGAGAATTGGAATTTATCCAATAACACTGGGAACAGAAGGCACGGCCTATTCTAATGTGACCAAAGCTTTTTCAGATAATGCTTGGTATTGGGTCAAGGCGAATGTGACAGGAACGGGAGCATCCACAGTCATTAGCGCAAAATTTTGGGCAGACGGCTCAGGAGAACCAGGGAGTTGGGATACGACTTTTACTACCTCCTTAGCACAAGGATTATGGAACACAGGGCAAATAGGACTTTTTGGCGATGCTATGATAGCGGATTTTGATGATATCTCAGTGGATAACGGCAGTGTAGTACTTTCCGATTCATTTACTGATACAGGAACTTGGAGATTAACCGGCTCAACTCAAGGAACGCTAACCAACAGAGTTTCTGCTGGTATGCCATACAGTAGTGATTATTTGAATTTTACTTTGAAACAAAAAGGTGGGCGCGATGGAGTTTGGAAACCGGAGATTGGGGATAAAATTTATCTAAGCTCAACAGCAATCAAAAGTTATAAAGGAATTTCAGGTACGGGGACAGATGCCATCACTACAAGTAATGCCAATACGAAATATGAAAAATGGGATTTTGAATGGAATCCGACAACTTCCAAATGGGGAGTTGTTGGTTCGGCTAGTGGAGCGGATGGCTCAGTTGCTCCGGGGAGCGCTTTTTCGGCGACGGGAAACAAAATTGGACTCACGATAAATTCTGGCAATCCAACTAGCACTAAATTTGGCGATCGAATGCTTCTTCTTCAAGATAATTTGAAAAGAAATAATGGTTCGTGGATTGGTTCCAATGGAATGGGTAGCGCAGTTCTGATTGCTCCATCGCAAACACTAACCTCTAGTTCAATAACACCTCGTTATAATATTGAAGGTCAAAGTGGCACAGCCACGGCGAGACAAAGAGGAACAATTGATTTTTGGTTTAAGACAAATTATGCCGGCACTCCTTCTGCGACGCTTAATCCAAAAGGAATGTATTTGGTAGATTATGCCAATCAAGGCAATTCTGAAAGGTTGTTTATCAGGCACACTCCAGATGGATATTTGGAAGCGGGAATTTTTGCCGGAGCAGTTCAAAATACATTACTCAAAAAATCATTTTCCGCCACAGCTGGACAATGGTATCATTTTCGCTTAACTTGGAATGACAGTGATTCGGGTGCGATTATTAATAAGAAAAAAGCTTGGCTGGACGGCGTAGCCTTCACAATAGGAGAAGGACAAGATACAGTCATTGGAGCACGCGGAGCCAACGCGGGACTTCTTCGCATTGGGAATGTGTGGACTTATGACGCTCCATTCGATGGATCGATTGATGAATTTGCAATTTTTGATGATGCGATTGATACTTCCGGCAGTTGCGATTGGGGAACATTTACTCCTTCAACTTCGGCTTGGACAAATGCCGGAATAGTCGGTTGCGACGATGCGGATAGTGATCAAGGCACAAATATTTTCCGAGCGAGTTTTGATCAGGCTTTGAATCCGCAAGAAGGATTTGTTTGGGCGGACTATGCCTTTGGCAATCCCGCGATGATTTTCACTAATGGAGCTGACACTGGCAATGATAAAATTAGAATTATCACCTATCCGCAAAGAACAAGAGTATGGGTGGATAATACTGGTGATAAATATACGCCGTCAGCTCGAATTAAATATGGTTCCGGATTTCAAGAAAATGCCACTGCGGCTACGCTGGCTGGCTGGTCGAATAATTTTACGTATCATCATCGTGCTAAAACTGATTCAACGAGCAATCCAACTTATTCGCCAGTTTTGAATCTGCGCCGAAGCACGCATATTTGGTCAACGGAGCCAATTACTTATACTGGAGCGACAATGGGCGCGCCGATAAATGCTGGCAATGGTTTTGGCTACAGTGGTGGAATTGGGCTTTCCGGCTTGGCAACAATTGATATGTCCAATGTTTCAACAGAAAATCAATATGGCAATTTCTATATCTGGACTAATCCCTATACTTCATCAGTAGTCAAACCTAATCAGCTTATTACCAATTCAGTTTTTTATAATTATTATGATCGTGCTTATTCAGTTCTCAATAAAACTGAAGGTACAAATTATGTCGGTGCGGATTTTGTCACTACTCATGTTGGCGCGGGAAACATCGGAACTGGTTATAATGCCAGTGCTTCACAAAATGTGGGAATCGACGGATCAATTTTTATGGGTCATCGCAATGCCTATGTGACAGCTCCGCCAACAGCGGCTAATGGGTCGGCCTCATTTTTTTCCGGACGATTATACAAGGTAAATAATTCTGAATTTTATAACAACGGTGTGGCTGGCGCGGGAACAAGCGGAGCGGTCAATTTCAGCTCAGGTGTAGCTAAAGTGGAATTGAATGATAATATTTTTTCTCTTAATACTAATGGCATAAGACTTTATGGAAATTCTTTTTTCAATATGTCTAATAATATTTTTGATGCTCAAGTGGCGGATGATGCGACGACTAATGCCGGCGCCTATGGCAGTGCTATTCGCGTGGCGCAAACTTCTTCTTCAGTGGCGATTGCTGACAATGCCAGTATTTTCGGTCGCGGACTTTGGAACGAAGCGGACATCAACACGCCGGCAAATACTGGGACATTCGAAGCGGAATCGCTCATTCAATTTACGGGTGACAAAACTCAGCTTTTGAGCCCAGTGCTTTTTGGAACAGCAGATTATGCCAATATGTCGCGTGTGCCAGAAAATTATTATGTAAAAACTATCCCCGGAGCTGATGTGCGTGGCAGTTATTCTTCAGATGTTAAAGATATTGTCAATTTCACAACTTTCGGCAATATGTGCACTACTGGACCAAATCTAGTTGACACTACAGTGCATACTTCTGGTGGTTATGCTTGGAGAATGGAGCCAAACAGTTCGGATGTTTCATTGGATTATTCAGCTAAATTAGTGGGTGTTTCCGGAAAACCATTAGCGGCGACAGGTTATATAAAAATAAATGAAAATTACGGATCCAGTAATTTGCCAACAGTGACACTTTCTGGATTAGGAATGACAGGCGCTAATCTGACTTGGACGGCGCAAGATTCTCCAAATACTTGGCAACAATTTGTAGTTTCTGGCACGCCGACTGAATCAGCTTTGGCAGAATTGAAATTAAGTGTGAAAAATAATTTCGTTGAGTCAGCTTCTGGTACTAGCGAATTGATTTCTAATGCTACAGGAAACTATTTGCCAATAAGTATGGAAGATAATGACGCATCCTGGACAGTCAATCAGTGGGTAGGATATAAACTAAAAGATTCAACTGGAAAAATTTTTGATATTGTCAAAAATACTGATAAAATACTATATCTCAAAGGAAATGTTTTGCCTCATCTTTTGTCAGTGACATTTTCTGCACTTACCCCTGGAGATTATATAATTTTCAATGAGCCGTATGTTTATCTGGATGATGTTTCTGTGCTTTCTGGTAGTGTGGACACGGGAACTTTGGATTTTCATTCACAAGGACAGCCGGTTTCCCCTTGGCTTTCTACGGGGCTCACTGCGGAAGGAGTATGGAATGCCCAGTGGAGCACTTTTGCCAACAGTGCTGGATCCTTCGGACAACTCTTGGGTGATGCACTAGTGGCGCAATATGCCGATATTTTTGGTGGCAGTCCAACCACAACAGTTTTCAATACTAATCTGACTTCAACTACGGATGATTTCTATTTGAACGGTGCTATCATCTTTACTGAAGGACAAAACAAAGGAGCGGTGCGAAGAATCTCTGATTATGGCGGAGCTTCCAAAACTGTGACAGTTGATCCAGCCTTGCCTTTTGCTCCAGCTGAGGGAGATCGCTTTGCCATTCTCGCTGCCACTGCTTCTAGTGGTGGAACTAGCGGAGGAGGAGCGAGTGCGGCTGATATTTGGAGTTATGCGGTGCGAACATTGACCGATGCAACCTTGAATTCTGGCAGTCTAGCCACCTCAGCTGATGTTGCCAATATTCGTGCTGACATTACTTCGGTTTTGACTGAATTAGGAACGGGAAATATTTCTGCGATTAAAACTAAAACAGATTCAATTGATTGGGATGATGTGACGGGGCTAATCACTTCTACGGGAGACATTCAAAACAAAACTGATACAATTAATTGGCTGGATATTTCCGCGATTAAAACAGATACCGATACGATAAATTGGAGTGATGTTACGGGGATAAAACTTAACACCGACACAATTGCTTGGGGAGATATCACTGCCATCAAAGCTAATGTGGCTACTTTGATTTTGGAAATTGGCACTGGTAATATTTCCGCGATTAAAACTAATACCGACAGCATTAACTGGTCAGATATAACTGGCATCATAACTTCCAATGGAGAAATAAAAGCGAAAACTGATACAATTGATTGGGCAAACGTGACAGGGATAAAAACAAAAACCGATACTATCGATTGGGACAATGTGACAGGGATAAAAGCTAAAACCGATACGATTGCTTGGGGAGATATTGCAATTTTGCAATCATCAGTCAATGCCTTAAATGATATTTCCGCTTCGGATATTTGGAATTATGCTACACGCACAATCACAGGCGAAGTTTCTTTGACCTCAACTTCTCGTCAGGCAATTTGGGATACTGCCTGCACAATTTTGAGTACTACGGGCAGTGTGGGAAAATTAGTCTGTGATAATTTGGATGCAAAAATTTCAGAAGTGGGTAGTTCTACTCTTACAGCAGAGGATGTTTGGAATTATGCTACGCGAACTATCACAGGATTTAGTGATCCAGCTTTGGCCGCGATTGCCAATAGTGTTTGGAACAATTCCACAAAAACATTAACTTCCTATGGCAATGACATCACAGCGCAAAATGTGTGGGATGTTTTAACTTCCAGTTTAACAACAGTTGATTCTATTGGAAAACTTTTGCAAGTAAATGTAGATGACACAATTTCTTCGCGTGCGTCGCAAGATAGTGTGGATGCGATGGCTTCTAATCTGGCTGTCGTACTTTCAGAAATTGGCACTGGCAATATTTCCGCCATCAAGGCTGGCACAGACTCAATCAACTGGTCGGACATCACGGGATTGGTCACTACTTCCGGAGAAATCAAACTTAAAACTGACAGTATAAATTGGAGTGATATTGGAGCGATTAAGACAAAAACAGATACGATTGATTGGGAGGATATAACGGCGATTGAATTGAAAACTCGTACAATTGAGTGGGGAGATATAACTGATATCAAATCTAATGTAGCCACTCTTATCTCAGAAATTGGCACTGGCAATATTTCTGCCATTAAGGCTGGCACAGACACAATCAATTGGTCGGATATCACTAGCATCATTACTACCAGTGGAGAAATAAAAGCTAAAACAGATACTATTGATTGGAATAAGGTGGATGAGATAAAAACCAAAACCGACACAATCGATTGGGATGATGTGACGGGGATAAAATTGAAAACCGACACAATCAATTGGAATGATGTTGACACAATTTCTTCACGCGTGGATACGACTGTTTCTTCGAGAGCTTCGCAAACTTCTTTGGATTCTCATGAAGCGTCTGAATCAACTTTCAGAACTAGCACAACTAATACTCTTTCGGATATTTCTAGTGATGTGAATGATATCGCTCTGGATGTTGTTGGGATACAAGGTAGCCTTTCTTCAATTGACACAAAAATTGATACATTAGCTTCTACACTCAACTCTATTGACACAAAGATTGATACGCTGGATACAAATGTGGACAGCATAAAATCAACAGTAGAAGATACGAACATAAAAGTTTCTGCCATTCAACTGGTTGTGGGAAACATTTTGGATAAATGGGGGAGTTATTCAGCAGGAGATGTTATTGGATATGTCTCAGCACTGGAAACTTATGTCGGGGATCCCAATGATGAAGCTAGTGCAGAAACTCTTTTTGGAAGAATAAAAGAAGTGAAAGAAGCGGCGGGAAGCGGGGGAACAGTTGATTTGATTTATGCCCAAGTGCAAGCGACACACGAAAAATTGTCTGATGTGCAACTGGAGCTGGGCTATCAGGGGAAAACTACCAGTGCTTATGATGACATTACGGCAATGAAAAATTATGTTGATACGGTAGAAAATAATTTGTTGTCGCTAGACTCAAGAACTTCCAATATTGCTTCTTCGGTGAGTGATGTTTCAAGTGATCTTGAAGATGTGACAGAAAAAATTGGTAAAGTTAATCCTGATTCCTTTGCGCAACATTTTGAGATAAAGAATAACGACATTGTTTATCTAAAAAACAAAGTAATTGAACTAAGAGCTGTGAGTGAAATCAATCGTCAATTGATAGAAAAAACAATCAATGAACCGATAGTCAAAACAATGATGGAATGGGGCTCGGTGGTTATCAAATTTATTATCGTCAATCCTTCCAGTTCAACTGACCAAAAAATTCCATTCAAAGCCTATCTTCCAAAAGAAGTACGCCAAGAATACATCATGGATTTAGGCGGGCTTTCCTTGAATTATGATGCGACAACTGAGCAATATTATGTGACAGCCGATTTGTCCTTGAAGGCGGGGGAATCAATTACGCGCGCAGTGGAGATAAAAGATATTTGGATAATTTCACAAGACGAAACGGATTCTCTGCGAAAACAATCAGAAGAAATGGCAACGGGACTTTCAGATACCTCCTATAATGCTCAGGCAATTACACTTAAAACTGATATCAATACTAGATTAGATAAACTTGTGAGAAAACAAAAAGATAGCAATGCTACTCCGCAAGATCATATTTTGGCATATCGTGAAAATCAGGAAGAACTAAAGGCGATTAATGATAATATGAAAGGAATGAAAGATTTGGTGTTAAATTCCGGCACCGGAAAAAATTTCCTCGCTTCTATTGGTGGCATTCAAACTTTTGCCACCTGGGGAATAGTTTTAGTCTTGATCTTTGGTATGGGAGCGCTGGGATTTTTCTATTACGCGCTGTGGAGAAAAAAAATAGTTTATGAAGATGGAAAAAAAGAATCCAAGAAAGAAAAAGCTGAGTTGCCGACGCCTTCTCCTTGGAGAATTATCCCAGCTATTTTTCTGCGAGTGAAAAATGTCGCAAAAATAATGCTAGCTATCTTCAAAAAAATATTTTCTTTGTCAAAAAAAGTGTTTTTAGTTATCGCTTTGATAATAATTATAGTTTTGGGAGTTGCAGGTTTTGTTGAATATAAGAAATATAAAAAAGAGCAAAGAGAAACAGCCAAAACAAGCATTCTAGACGAGAGCAGAACTCAACCTAAAAATGAAGCAGGGGAGGACAAAGAAAAAAAGATTCTTTCCGCAGTGGCAGGAATTGAAAAAACAGCTAAAGAAAAATCAAAATCAAACGAGAGGGTGCAAGAATTGATCAAAGAAGATGAAAAAACAGAGGATTCTATTGTGGAAGAAAAAGAAATTAAAATTGAAACTGCTAAAATTAGTGAGCTAATTGTGAAAGAAACCCCTACGGGTTGGCTAAATGTTCGTGATGACGCTTCTGCCAGCGGGAATATTATTGCTAAAATTTATCCGAAAGAAAAGTATATTTTTTCTGAAACTAAAAATGGCTGGTACAAAATTATACTGAAAGACAAAAAAGAAGGCTGGGTAATTGGGGATTATGTGAAAGTAAAAAGTTCAACTTTGCCAGAAAATTTGGAAAATCAAGAAGAAGTATTGGGAGTAAGTGTGGACAGTGATAAGTCAATTACAATCAGACAAACAAATCTGGAATCAGTAAATGCTTATGAAAAACCAGCCTACACAGAAAAAATAATTTCCAAGGTTTATCCGGGGGAATATTATCCTTTACTAAAAACTAAAAACGGTTGGTATAAAATAATTCTAAAAGATGGAGCAGAAGGCTGGATTTTAGGAGAATATTTAAGCGTAGATGAATTTAAAAAATAATAAAAATAAAATTAATAACTTCGAAAATTTTAACTGGCTTTTTTGCAAATTAAAATGATAGAAGATAAAAAAATGAAAAAATTTATAATTTCAAATCGGAGTATTTTTTTTGCCGTTCTTTTTTTGGTTATTTTCTTGCCAGCATTGAGTGTCTCAATCTTTAATTTGTATGAAATTTATCAAACTGGAAAAAATGAAATCAAACAAGAAACGATGTTTTTGTCTAAGTTAGTTGTGGCCAGACAGGAACAAGCTATCGAAGAAAGTCGAAGGCTTCTTTCTCTATTATCTTTGAATTCGCTTTTGCAAAATCCAGATTCTGCCGTTTGCCAAGATTTTTTGGCTAAGACATTGAAGCAATATCCAAAATATACTAACATTGTGGTTCTAGGAGGAAACGGAGATATTCTTTGCAGTGGAATCGACATCAAACAGACACTCAATCTTTCCTATCGAAATTATTTTCAGGAAATGTTAAAAAGTCGTTATTTCGTAGTAGGGGAATATACCATAGGAGCTGTCACTGGTAAGCCAGTCTTGCCGTTAGCTTATCCAATATTGAGTCCTTCTGGAGAAGTGACAGGGTCTGTTGTGGCTTATGAGGATCTCTCTTGGATGCATGAATTTAATTCTGAGATTCATCCTCCCAAAGGGATGTCTCTTTTAGTTTTAGATAAAAATGGAATAGTGGTGGATTGCTTTTTGGAAAAAGACGATTGTGCGGGAAAAAAGATAGAAGATGTTTTCTTGCAAGGAAGTATTCTAAAAGAAAGAGTTGATGGGACAATACAAACGAAGGGACTTGATGGAGAAAGAAAAGAATATTCTTTTTCAACTCTTAACTTGGGATTGTTTGGAGAAAAAATGTATGTTTTGGTTGGTATGCCGAATAAGATTCCGCTTAACTTTTTTACTAGTATTGTTGTTTCTAATTTAATGTTGCTTTTATCCACAGCAGGAATGGCTTGGATGGTTTCAAAAAAAGAAAGCGAGGCTTGCGGATATTCTTTTTTCGGGGAGAGTAAGAAAAAGAAATGACGCCTGAAAATATTTCCTAAAGAAAGGATAAAATTGCGTGATTGTATAAAAAGTGAAATAACATAGCGATTAAAATGGCCGGAAAAAACAGTCGGCTATTTTTTTGTGACGGCAAAAGAATGATTAGCGCGGTTAAGATATGCAAAAGACTAGTGATAATGAATCTTTGAAAAAATATAGGTAAACTTTCATTTTGTGCAAAAACTGAAAGATAAAAAAAATTTTCTGAAAAAGCAAAAAGAAAGGCGATAAAAATAGCTAGTTTTATCTGAAAATTTTTGGAAGATATCCGTAAGGCTAAAAGGATGAGAATTGCCTTAGCAACTTCTTCTAATATATAGGGGTATGGCAGGATTTTTTCTATTGGCAAGAGCAGTAGAGGAAAGGCCAAAGAAAAAATAAAGATAAATATTGCAATTAGTGGGTAATTTTGAGTTCCTTTTTTCATTATTTTTGTTTTTTATGTTTTTAGTGTATCATTTATTTAGTTTATTGAGAAGATAGTGTCCCGCACAAAATTCCAATAAGGATTTATTTAATTTAATGATTTATGTGCGTGGCCCGTCTAGCGACTAGTTTAGGGATAATTCAAAATTATTAGAGCGAATTTTTGCGGGATACTCATGTTTGTAGTTTCTCGCTTTGCTCGAAAACAAACATGGTAAAAAAGCTTATTCCACAATCTATTAAAAACATTTATCATCTTTTTCAAGCTATCTTGGCGAATTTTATGTATGGTTGGCTTTCTAAAAATATAAAAATTATTGGTGTGACTGGAACGAATGGAAAAACCACCACCGTGCAGATGATCACAAAAATTTTGGAAGAATCTGGGGCGCGTGTGGCGATGGCTTCGACGATTAATTTTAAGCTTGGTGAAAAAGAGTGGGTAAATGCGACAAAATTCACGACCCTTTCTAGTTTTCAAGTGCAAAAATTTATTGCCGAAGCGGTCAAAGCCAATTGTGAATATTTAGTTTTGGAAACTTCTTCCCATTCACTGGATCAATTTCGCACTTGGGGAATTCGCTATGACACCGCAGTGATCACTAATGTGACGCGCGAACATTTAGACTATCACAAGACAATCGAAGGATATCGCCAAGCGAAATTGAAATTATTCAAAAATGTCAAAAATGCGGTGGTGAATTTGGATATGGAAAAGCCGGAAGAGTTTCTGAAGTATAATAATAAGAATATATTTTTATATTCGTGTCATCCTGAACTCGTTTCAGGATCTAGATTCCGGATCCCATGCCTACCAGCAGGCAGGAAGTCCGGAATGACATTGATTCAAGCAGAAGATATTGAGTTGGGAATTGATAATACGAAATATCAAATAGGGGATATAAAATATCAAATAAATCTTCCTGGGTTATTTAATATGGAAAATGCGTTGGCGGCTATTTGTGTTGTGATGGCTTATGGAATTTCTGCCGAAGTTATAAAAAATGCTTTGGAAAAAATTCAGGGCGTGCCGGGGAGGATGGAAAAAGTGCCAAATGATCGAGGGATTGAAATTATCATTGATTATGCGGTGACGCCGGATAGTTTGGAAAAATTATATACACTAATAAAACTAATAAATACGAAAAAAACAAAAGTAATTTCAGTGCTAGGAGCTTGTGGAGAAAGAGATCGTGGCAAACGTCCGATGATGGGGGAAATTGTTTCACGTTTTGCGGATTATATAATCGTCACTAACGAAGATCCCTATAATGAAGATCCGATGCAAATAATAAATGAAGTCGCCAGTGGAATAAAAAATAAAATCGAAAATGAAAACTTTTGGATAATTATGGATAGACGTGAGGCAATCAAAAAGGCCTTGCAGATTGCAAGTCCTAGAGATATTTTTGTCATCACCGGCAAAGGCGCAGAAGAAGTAATGGCAATTGGAAAACAAAGAATTCCGTGGAATGAGAAGAAGGTGATTTTGGAAGAATTGGAAAACTTAAAATAATTTTACACTAGATTCCCGCTTTCGCGGGAATGACACTAAGAGAGAAGTCTTGCAAGAATTAGAGTAAAAATTACCCCTAAAATTCCGCCGACAATTACTTCGGAAATTCGGTGGCCCATTCTTTCATGCAGTCGAGGAAATTGATCCTCGTTGATGTTTAACTGGCGAATAAGCATGTTGAGATATCGTCCTTGATCGCCCATATACATTCGAAGTCTGGCAGCGTCATCAATTACAATGATTGCCAATGCAACGGCGACAGTGAAAGCGCCGGAACTCATCCCGTCATAATATCCAACAGAAGTGACCAGTGACATAATAAATCCAGTGTGGGCACTCGGCATATGGCCATGTGTCATGGCATATTGAATGTTCCAACCATGCTTCATAGAATAAACTACGAATTTTATTATCTGCACTACACCTCCAACAAACATTGGAATTAGAAAGATGTAGTAGGGTTTTAGGATGTCCATAAGAATAAATTAATTGTTATCTTGTATAAATTATAGCATAATTTTAGGGTTTTACATAGGAATCAAAAAATGATAGAATTTAGATGTAATTAACTGTATGCGAATAGCGCACTACGAACGCGCACATGCGAATCGTAGACGCAAATCGTAATAAAAAAATATGACGGGAATAATTTTATTGGGAATTGTAGTTGTTGTCGCAATTGCGATAATTGCAATGTATAACGGGCTTATCACTCTCAAAAATAGAGTGGATGAAGCTTGGAGTGATATCTCGGTGCAACTAAAAAGGCGTTATGATTTGATTCCAAACTTGATTAGCACAGTCAAAGGTTATGCGGCGCACGAAAAAGAAGTTTTCGAAAAGGTGACACAGGCGAGAACGCAGGCAATGAATGCTGGAACAACAGCGGAAAAAGCCGAGGCGGAAAATATGCTCAGCGGAACCTTGAAATCTTTGTTTGCCGTGAGCGAAAACTATCCAGAACTTAAAGCCAATCAAAACTTTTTGGAACTACAAAGAGAGCTTACCGACACTGAAGACAAGATTATGGCTTCCAGAAGATTTTATAATGGTAATGTGCGTGACTTTAACACTAAACTACAAGTTTTTCCAACTAACATGATTGCCGGAATGCTAAAATTCACCGCTCGCGAATTTTTTGAGATGGATGAGAAGGAGAAGGAAAATGTGAAGGTAGAATTCTAATAGCATGAAAAAACGAATAATTATCCTGAGTATAGCCTTGATCCTGACTTTGTTTTTATCGATAAAAATTGTTATCTCTGCTTATTTTCAAAAAGAAACAATCTCTCTGGGGGTTGTTTCTTCTGATATAGCGACAAAAAAAGAAAAAAAAGTTGAAATAAAAAAAGAAAAAGAAAATATCAAATTATTTTTTCTGGGTGATTTTATGCTAGATCGCTATAATCGAAACTTGGCTGAAACGAATGGATCTGATTGGTTTGTGAAAAATATACAAGCAATATTTGCTGACAATGATTTGAATATTTTGAATTTGGAGGGCACTATCACGAACAAGCCTTCTGTCTCAGTTGGCACCAATGAAACTCAAAAAGGTCATTTCGTCTTTACTTTTTCGCCGGAGAAAACTGAGAGTTTTTTGCTGGAGAATAAGATTGGACTGGTTAGTCTCGGCAACAATCATAGTTTGAATTTTGGCAAAGACGGGATGGTTGAAACGAAAAACAACCTCAGAAATTTTGGTGTGGAATATTTTGGTGATCCAACTGAGGAAAATAATTTTCTAATCAAAAATATCAAAGGGCAAAAAATAGGCTTTGTGAGCTTCAATCAATTTTTTGGTCCAAGCGAAGAAAAAACTATTGAGAATATAAAAGAGACAAAAAAGCGCTCAGAGTTTGTAATAGTCTATACTCACTGGGGGAGTGAATATCAACTCAAGGAAAATGAGAAACAAAAAAAGTTGGCGCATCAATTTATCGACAATGGAGCGGATCTAATTATCGGCTCGCATCCGCATGTAGTTCAGCCGTTGGAAATTTATCGAAACAAAGCAATTTTCTATTCCTTGGGAAATTTTGTTTTTGATCAATATTTTTCGCAGGATGTGAAAAATCGACTGGCGGTGGCAGTTTCGATTTCCAAAGAGAAAACAGAATTTGTCTTAGAACCACTTTACACGCAAAGTAATGGACAAATAGTTTTGTCTGATAAAACAAAAAGAAAAGAATTGCTGGGCAGAATCGCAGAAAACAGCACGATTTCTGATGACACTAGAAATGCGATAAAACTTGGTCATTTTTCAATTGAAAATAATTAGGGTATAATCAATTTATATGAGTACACTATATAATCAAGCAGACAAAAATACACGCCTTACCTGGCTTTATATCACCGGTTTTTTGGTATTTGTGATTGGGGTGGGTTATGTTTTTGCGGGGGCAATGGGCAACAGCACAATATTGTACATTGCAGTTATTTTTTCCGTCGTAATGAGTTTTGCGTCTTATTGGTGGAGCGACAAAATTGTTCTCGCAATGAGCTCGGCGAAAGAAGTAAAGCATTCTGAAAATCCTGAGATCTATCATCTTGTGGAAAATCTTTGCATCACGGCGGGACTGCCAGTGCCAAAAATATATATCATCCAAGACTCAGCGATAAATGCTTTTGCTACAGGGCGTGATCCAAAGCATGGGGTAATTTGTCTTACGACTGGAATAATTTCCCGCCTAGAAAAAACGGAACTCGAAGGCGTGATTGCACACGAATTGTCGCACATTGGTAATCGCGATATTTTGCTTTCGACTGTAATTGTAATTCTCGTGGGTTTTGTCACACTTCTGGCTGATTGGTTTCGTCACTGGGCTTTTTTTGGAGGAAAATCTAGGGATAATAATGAAGGCGGACAACTGCGAATGATTCTTATTATCGTGGCAATTATCCTTTCTATTTTGGCGCCTATTGCAGCAATGCTAATGCAGTTGGCAATTTCCAGGAAGCGTGAATTTTTGGCTGATGCTTCGGGCGCGCTTCTCACGCGTTATCCGGAAGGCTTGGTAAAAGCTTTGGAAAAAATTTCTCAAGATACGGAGCCACTTGAAGCCGCCAATCGCGCCACTGCTCATCTTTTTATTGCCAATCCTTTTAAGGGGAAAAAAATGATGAAAATGTTTATGACCCACCCACCAATTGAAGAAAGGATAAAAGCACTGAGAGGAATGAATGTTTAATATTATTTTGATTGCAATTTTTGAATTTAGTGATAAAATTAAATAAGTAAATAATAACAAAAAAATATGGACGAACAAAAAAGTGAAAAGCAGGAGGAGCAGGCGAAGACTGAGAAAGCTGATCTTAAGGGTGGGATAAACCAGCTTGAAGCACTGCTAGATGAGTATATGGTTAAAAAAGCTCCATTTGCTTTGCCAAAAGGAGTTAAGGAATTTATCGCTACTGTGTCGCCATATCTTATTATTATTTTTGCTATTATGGCTCTTCCGCTTATTTTAGCAGCGATGGGACTTTCCGCTTTCCTTACACCGTTTGCAATGATGGGAGGATTTGGGCTTGGATTTGGTTGGGGATTTGGAGCTATTGTTTCACTGGTCATTGCTGTGATCACTATTGTGATGGAACTGATGGCAGTGCCTGGGCTATTCAAAAGAACCAAAAAATCTTGGCAATTGCTTTTTTATGTTAGCATCATAAGCCTTGTCGGAAGCATTATTTCTATCCACGGGATTGTTAGTGGCATTATTGGTGCAATCATCGGTTGGTATATCTTGTTCCAAATGAAGGATATGTATAAGAATTAGTAGTTATTTAGTATTTTTATCTTAAAGCAGTCTCAAGTATTTGGGACTGTTTTTGTTTTAAGTTTAATGGTATAATTGAATTATAAGATTTTTAATTATTTACGAAATTACGAATCAAGCTAAAATACTAATCCGCGCTTGTTTTTTTCGTACTTTCGTTTAATTCGTATTTCGCCCGCCTCGACTCGCAGAGACTGCTTGTCGACGCGAGGCTGGTAAACTTATGAAGCGAACTAAAATCGTAGCTACTATCGGGCCCTCGACTGGGACTAAGGAAAAATTGAAAAAATTAATTAAGACAGGAATGAATGTGGCGAGGATAAATTTTTCTCACGGTGATCATAATTCTAATGGCAAGTTGATAGGTTATATCAAAGAGCTTCGTTCGGAGTTGGAGTTGCCGATTGGAATTATCGCCGATCTTCAGGGGCCAAGAATCAGAACCGTTGTGGAAGAAGAAATTTCAATCAAGAAAAAAGAAACAATTTTTGTTTCGGATGTTTCGGTGGATGAAAAACTGCTGAAAATAGAAGGAAAATTATTCAAGCTTGATTGGCCAAAAATAATTTCTGATATTAAGGTTGGAAATTATATCTTAGTTGAAGATGGATTGATAAAAATGAAAGTGATTTCCAAGGAAAAAAAATATTTAAAAGTGGAAGTGATAAGTGGGGGAGTTCTCAAGAATCATAAGGGTGTCAATATTCCCGATATAAAACTAGAAAAAGGGGCCTTTACAAAAAAGGACGATGAGGACTTGAAATTTGCGTTGTCGCAAGATGTTGACTATATCGCACTTTCTTTTGTGAGCAATGCCAAGGAGATAATGAATGTGAAAAAGAAAATAAAAAAGATAATCAAGAACAAGTCGAAACTACCTCAGATAATTGCCAAAATTGAAAGAAAGGAAGCGATCAAAAATATTGCAGAAATAATTGAAGCATCAGACGCGGTGATGGTAGCCAGAGGAGATCTTGGAATTGAAATGGATGAAAATCGCGTGGTGATTTATCAAAAAGAAATTATTGCTAAGTGCCTGCGGTCAGCTACGCCAGTTATCGTAGCCACGCAAATGCTAAATTCAATGATTGAAAATCCTTTGCCAACTCGAGCGGAAGTTTCAGATGTGTCTAATGCGGTGATTGATCACGCTGATGCCGTGATGCTTTCTGGGGAAACAGCCAATGGCAAATATCCTGTGCAAGCAGTCAAAGCGATGAGCGACATAATCAGCAATACCGAACGATCGCCTTTTGATGATTTGGAACATGGCTTTTTGGGAGACAAAAATAAATCTACCTCTTCTGCCGTGGCTAATTCGGCTCATGAACTCTTGAAAGATACCAAGGCTAAAGCGATTGTGGTGGCCAGTGTGAGTGGCTTTACCGCACAAATGATTTCTCGTCATCGTCCAGAAAGTCCGATTTTTGTCATGACTAACAATGAAAAAACACATAATCAATTGAGTTTAGTTTGGGGCGTGCAGAGTTTTGTTTTGCCGGATTGTGAAACGATTGATGAACTGATTGATATTTCAATTAAGATTCTAAAAACCAAGAAAAAAGTTAATCTCAAGGATAAATTAGTCATCGTAATGGGTCGTCCGCATGTCACCAAAGAACATATGAGTTTGGTGAAGGTGGAAGAGGTGGATTGATTTACGAAAGTACGAATCGATCGAAAATACGAATAAAGAATTTTTTTATAAAGAGCTGGTTATACTAGCTCTTTTATTTTTTAAAAGATATTTTTCGTCTTACTTTTTTTTCGAGCTAATAAAATATTCTCCCCTTACTTTTCTTTGCCTCAAAGAAAAGTAACAAAAGAAAGCGGCCACCCTAATAAAATAAAGAAATAAATTTTCGATTTTCTCGCTAAATTTACTAACTCCCCTTAGGCCTAGAATGAGTAAATTTTTAACGCCCGCCTGCTTCGTAATGCTAGCCAAATAACAAATTGGGGTTTTATAAGACTATAATTGCTTTATAATATCTCAACTTACTTTTAGTGGCGAAGCATTGCGGGCAGGCTCTAAAATCTCAATTTATAATTCTTTATTTTATGGGGTGGGGGAAAATGCAAAAGGCAGATTTTTTAAGATAAAAAGATATTGAAAATTTTATCGATAAACCCCGCACCATTTTCAAGGGAAACTTTCGAAGCCTATATATTTTTAAGTAAAGCGGCTTCGCCTTTAATCTGAAAATTAAGATAATTTTTTTCAAAAAATGGTGCGGGGTAAAAGTTAAATAGCTAAAAAATTCTTTATTTAAGCCAAAAAAAGGCATAAATGTTTGACTTTTAATCTTGGCAATGCTTTAATGCCTTAATTATCAGAAAACGGTCTGGTAATTGAAAGCTATTTAAAAACAATTTTTTGAAAGAGAGGTAACGCCATGACAGCAAAACGTGGTAACGCCGAAATTAAGGCAATGGGGCAAATCGGTAATTTATTAGGTAAAGTTGGACAACATCTTTGGCCAACTCTCAAGTCAGCAATTTCCAGTGGAGTAATCGATCTCCAAAGGGAATTTACAACGGACAATGAAATAAAGGAGGCTATTGGGCGTGGATTTTTATTCAAAAAGAAAAAACCCATCTTGGAATATGATATCGGAAAAGTTTCCAAGGATAAGCTGGCGAGTTTGTCATTATGGGATTTGAAAAATCTTTACCCGCTTTTTTATCAACAAGCTTTTGGTCTGTATTTGGATTTTCCAGATGAATTGGTTCCTGATGGGCCAGATGAATTTATTTGGCCAATTTGTATTCCGGGAATTATTTCCAACGAAACTGTCTTCAGAAGTGGCAAGCTCGATATTCCTCGTTGGAGATATGCACAAAATGAGCAGTCTCTGGATTCGATCATGAATTTAAATCACGGTCGGGATGCCTGGATGCATAGCTATATTGTGCTAACAAAACCAAACTGGGAGGCAGATGACGATCTAAAGAATTTTTCGGGTAGTGATATTGAAGTGAAAAAAATCAATGTCATGATGTTTCGGGAAAGATGGATTCTGGGATTGTTTCTGACTTGGTTGATGGGGGATCGCATAGATCGAAAGGGTAGAACTCTTACGGGTTCTCGCTATTTAAATGGTGATGTTTTGAGTGTCCATTCTCAGGGAACTGAAGGTCCAGTCAACGTTACATTCACTGGACTGCATGAATGCGATATTTTTTTTGGTTTTCGTCAGGTAATTTCAATTTAATTCTTTCATTTTTTTAAAAACTTTCAAATATTTGAAACTCGTTCTTCGGAAATCCGATGGACGAGTTTTTTTATTTATCAATTTTATTTTTTTGTGGTATAATAATTTCATGAAACATGTAGCATAAAACATGAAGCAAATAATAAAAATTTAAAATAAAAAATTATTAAAATAAAAAAATGTTAAAAAGAAAAAAACAAATCAAAAAAAATAAAAAAGATGCTTTTGTGCTTTGGTTTTCGGAACTCGGGATAGGGGATATCGAATTTGGCGGAGGAAAGAATGCGTCACTGGGAGAAATGTATTCTAATTTGAAAGGCAAAGGGATAAAGGTGCCTAATGGTTTTGCGATTACCTCCAAGGCGTATCGTTATTTTATTTCCGAAAATCAATTAGATGGAAAAATCAAAAAAATCTTGCGAGGATTGGACACTGGCAGTATGGTGAATCTGGCTAAACGGGGACATCAAATTCGTGAGTTGATTCTTTCGGCGCAATTTCCAGAAGATCTCAGAAATGAAATTGTGGAAAATTATGCCAAATTGTCCAAAGAATATGCAAGGCATAAAGATTTTCGTATTACTTGGGACAAAGATGATCATACTAATCATTTTGCGGGTGGAGTAGATGTGGCGGTGCGCTCAAGTGCCACAGCCGAAGATTTGGTGGATGCATCATTTGCTGGTCAACAAGAATCATATTTGAATATAGTCGGGGAATATAATCTTTTGGAGTCAGTCAAAAAATGTTTTGCTTCACTTTTCACTGATCGCGCGATTTCATACCGGGTGGACAAAAAATTTGATCATTTTGCAATTGCTCTTTCGGTTGGCGTGCAAAAAATGATCAGATCAGATGAGGCGGTGAGTGGCGTGATGTTTACCATTGACACAGAAAGCGGTTTTCAAGATGCAGTAGTCATTAATGGTTCGTGGGGACTGGGAGAAAATATTGTTAAAGGTAAGGTGACGCCGGATGAATTTATTGTGCATA
The DNA here is from genome assembly GCA_003483065.1 of Candidatus Moraniibacteriota bacterium. Lineage (GTDB taxonomy): Bacteria > Patescibacteriota > Minisyncoccia > Moranbacterales > UBA2206 > UBA2206. The sequence goes on from DMWY01000005.1 coordinate 46,655, forward strand.
AACCAACACTAAAGGATGGTTTCAAATCAATTATTGGCAAGAAAATGGGAAGCAAGGAAAATAAATTGATCTACAGTGTAGGGGGAAATTCTTCTACGCAAAATGTTTTGGTGCCAATGGAAGATCGCAAAAAATTTGCGCTCACGGATGAAGAAGTTTTGCAATTGGCAACTTGGGGCGTGAAAATTGAAGAGCATTACAAAAAACCAATGGACATAGAGTGGGCCAAAGACGGTCGAAACAATGAGCTCTATATCGTTCAGGCTCGACCAGAAACTGTGGAATCACAAAAAGACAAAAACTTTTTGGAAGAATATATTTTGCGGGAAAAAGGCAAATTGCTTTGCCAAGGTTCAGCAGTGGGTGGAAAAATCGGGCAAGGACAAGCGAATGTGATAAAGAATGTGGCAAAAATTGCGCAGTTCAAAAAAGGTCAAGTGCTTGTCACTGAAATGACTGATCCGGATTGGGAGCCAATTATGAAAATTGCCAGCGCCATCGTCACTAATTCTGGTGGACGCACCTCTCACGCCGCTATTGTCAGTCGAGAACTAGGTATCCCATGTATTGTAGGAGTGGGCAATGCCACGCACGCCATAAAGGACGGACAAAATGTGACAGCTAGTTGTGCTGAGGGAGAAGAAGGTAAAATTTATGAAGGACTTTTGAAATATGAAATCAAAAGAACAAATCTGAAACATTTGCGAAAAACTAAAACCAGAATAATGATGAATGTGGGCAATCCCGACCAAGCCTTTGATCTTTCCTTTATTCCAAATGACGGTGTGGGATTGGCAAGAGAAGAATTTATCATCACAGAATATATCAAAATTCATCCAATGGCGCTTAAGCATTTTGAGAAGATAAAAGACAAGGATGAAAGAAGAAAAATTGAAGAAATTACTCAGGGTTATCCAAATAAGGAAGAATTTTTTGTGGATAAGTTGGCTGAAGGCATTGGTCGAATTGGCGCCGCTTTTTTCCCAAAAGATGTGATTGTTCGAATGTCCGATTTTAAGACTAATGAATATTCCACTTTGATTGGCGGGAAAAATTTTGAACCAGCCGAAGAAAATCCAATGATTGGTTGGCGCGGGGCTTCACGCTATTATGACGCTGACTATATTGACGGTTTTGCTTTGGAATGCAGAGCTTTCAAAAAAGTGCGGGAGATGATGGGACTTACGAATGTCAAAATTATGATTCCATTTTGTCGCACAGTGTCCGAAGGAGAAAAAGTTTTGGCGCAAATGAAAAAGCATGGATTGGAGCGAGGCAAGAAAGGTTTGGAAGTTTATGTGATGTGTGAAATTCCATCCAATGTTATTTTGGCGCATGAATTTGCCAAAATTTTTGACGGCTTTTCAATCGGTTCTAATGACCTCACTCAACTTACGCTTGGAGTAGATCGAGACAGTGCCAAAGTGGCTCATGTATATGATGAGAGAAATGAAGCTGTCAAGGAACTGATTCGTCAAGTGATCAGAAAAGCCCATATTGCCAAAAGAAAAGTCGGAATTTGCGGACAAGCGCCCTCGGATTTTCTGGATTTTGCCAAATTCCTCGTGGAGGAAGGCATTGATTCAATTTCTCTTAACCCCGACACAGTGATTAAGACTACCATTGAGATTGGGAAGATGGAAAAATAGGAATTAGTGATCAGTGAACAAGGAATAATAGTCAATAGAATATCAACTTTAAAAATCTGCAATTTTATTGCAGATTTTTTATTTTCTTGATATTTATAAGATAATCAGATATTCTTTATATTATGGATAAGGGGGTAGTTCATTGGAGGCGTCACATAGTGGTTTAGTGTACCACCTTGGAAAGGTGGCGTGTCTTAACCGGCACCGTGAGTTCGAATCTCACCGCCTCCGCAAAGCTTGTAAACTACAAGAAAAGGATTCTTAATCTAGTAAAATAATAATATGGAAAAGAAATATTCGAAAAAAATGCATATTGCCAAAATGAAGCGATTTATTGTGGCGTTGGAGAAAGATAAACCCTTTGTCATCCAGGTAAAGAATAAGAAAATTAGAATTCCGGCTGAAGCGGAAATTTCTATTGAATTTGAAAAAGATGGCAAGGGGAATGAGTTGGAGTTTCAGATAAAGTGGTGAGTTGTAGGATTAAAAAGGATATGATTATGAAAAAAATAATAAGCTCAGACAACGAAAAGATTAAATTCTTAAAGAAGCTTGGAGATAAAAAAGCTCGAGATGTTTCGGGGCAGTTTTTGGTAGAAAATTTAATTATCATTCATGACGCAATGCGAGCTGGATTTGTGCCGGTACAGCTTTTTATTAGAGAAGATCTTCTAAATAAAGCTGATGAAAAAATAAATTTCATAGTTGAAAAATTTCCTGAGCATTTTGTGATGAATGAAAAAGTGAATAAATATTTTTCTTCACTGTCCACCCCTTCGGGAATCGCAGGAATTTTTGAAAAACAAGAGAAAGAAATAAATCTTGAGGGCAAAATAATTTATCTAAACGCTATAGCTGACCCAGGGAATCTGGGTACGATTTTGCGCACCGCTACAGCTTTCGGACTAAAAAACATTATAGTGGATGAAAAATGTGCTGATATTTTCAATGCCAAAACAATTAGCGCGGCTAAAGATGCAATTTTCAAGCTTAACATTGTCAAAGATGAAAACTTGAAAATATTTAGTGAAATAAAAAAAGTTATGCCGGTTTTTGTCACTAGCTTAGAAGGCGAAGTCATAAACAGTAAGATTTTTCAAGAAGAAAAGTTTTGTCTGGTTTTGGGAAATGAAGCGAATGGAGTAGAGGAAAAAATAATGAAATTGTCGGATAAAAAAATGAAGATTTCACAGTCTCGCGAAATTGAATCATTGAATGTGGCGGTGGCAGCGGGAATATTATTTGAAAAAATATATAATGAAAGTTTCTAAACAACAATTTGAAGCTTGGGTAGCGGAGGCGATTGAGAGTGTGCCGGAGAAATTTCGCGAGAAAATAAATAACCTAGCTTTTTTTGTGGAGGATTATCCAACACAGGAGCAACTGCGCAGGGCTAAACTGAATGACAGAAAAGACACTTTACTCTTGGGGTTATACGAGGGTTATCATCAAGCGAAAAGAATCAATGTTGGGCCGGTTTTTCCGGACAAAATCACGATTTTCAAAAATGCGATAGAAAGTTTGTGTCAAACAGAAAAAGATTTGCAAAAGCAAATCTCAGAAACTGTTTGGCATGAAATTGCTCATCACTTTGGTTCGGATGAGGCCGGAGCACAAAAAGCGAGTAAGAAAAGAATATAAAAACTTATTTATGTTTATCCTTAAGTTCGCGAACTTCTCCAAGAAGTTCTTTTAGAATCGCTTCTATGTGATGAATTCTTTCTTGGCTATATTGATGTTTGAGAATTAATTTTTCATCGCCTTTGCCAATTTCTTCCTCAATATCTTCCACATCCTCACTAATTTCATCGATATCTTTGGAAATTTCTTCCACATCATCAGAAATATCTTCCATTTCTTCACTAACTTTGGTGAGTTTATGTGATTGACGATTTACGGTCATCTGAATGAAAATTGCCAAATAAATTGCTTCCAGAGAAACAACTGTTGTGAGAAGTAACATTATTTGATCAAAATTATAACCAAACCATTGCAAGAAAAAAATTCCCACAAAAAAAATTGAGTGGATGATGAGGGAAGTGAGTGATCCAATCTGATGAGTGGCATTAATTGCTAGTTTTTCAAGATAGGAATGCTCCTTTTGAGATTTTTTTTCGTGGTTATTTTCCATACTACTTCAAGTATAATCTTTTTTCTCCTTAGCGTAAAATATTTATTTTCCCATCTTCAATTTTAATCAATGTCGAGGGAGCAGATTCTAGTGGTCCTTCATTAATATAGAAATCAACGGAGTTATCAAAATATTTTTTGGCTTGAGTAATTGTTTTGGCGGGTGGCAATCCTTCGGGATTGGCGCTGGTAGAAACGAGTGGCCCGGTAATTTTAAGTAAACGTATTAAATTAGTTTTGACGGGTAAGCGAAAAGCTAGTGAACCGGTTCCTCGATGCAGATAGTGGAATTTTTTGTTGGGGCATGGTAAGATAACACTCACTTTTCCTGGCCATACTTTTTTCAATATTTTTTTGGTGTTATTATCGATTTCTATTTTGAATAAGTCTAAATCGGTGATTTTGGAGATTAATATAATCATTGGTTTTTCAGGTGCCCTGCTTTTGATGTTGTAGATATTTTCAATGCTATCTTTTGAAAAAGCATTAGTGGACAAGCCATAAATTGTGTCAGTTGGGATAACGGCAACTTCGCCCTTTTTCAGTTTATCTGCTAAGATTGATTTGCGTATAATCATAGGTTTTCTTACGAATAGATATATTTTTAAGTATAAACTGATTTATAAATTTTTCAAGGATTTTTAATTTTGTATTTATTTGAATTTGTGGTAAAATTAATGCGTTAAGAATGGATAAAAAATATGGCAAAAAAAAGAATATTAGTAATAGAAGATGAAAGACCAATTGCCAAGGCGATGGAGCTCAAGCTGAATTTTTCCGGTTTTGAGGCAAAGGTGGCATATAACGGCTTGGAAGCTTTGGAAATTTTGAAAAAAGAGAAATTTGATTTAATCATTGTTGATTTAATTATGCCAAAATTGGATGGTTTTGGAACAATAAAAGGTATCAAGGATATGAGGATAAAAACGCCCATTATTGTTTCTTCTAACTTGAATCAAGATGAGGACTTGAAAAAAGCCAAGGAATTAGGGGCGGTAGATTTTTTTGTCAAATCAAACATTCCTATCACTAAACTTGTAGAAAACATTAAAAAAATATTAGGATAGAAAACTTTCAAAATAAAACTAAAAGATGAAAAATAAAATAAAAACGGGAGTTGAGCTAAAGGAGGAAGAAAAAAAAATAGAAATAAAGGAAATTCTCTTGGCAGAAAACTATGTTTCTCCTGAAGATATGGCTAAAGCTGAGAAATATGCCAAGGATAACCAGGTTTCCATCACGGACTATCTTTTCAATGAGGAAATTCTTACTAAGGATCTTTTTGGTCAGGCGATGGCTGAATTTTTCAAGGTGGAATATTCTGATCTGAATTCTTATCCACCAAACAAAGAACAGGTTCTTTTGATTCCTGAGGAAACAGCCAGACAATTTAGAATTATTGTTTTCAAAAGAGACGAAAGGGCTGTTATGATCGCAACGGATAATCCAAGTCAAACTGGAATGCTGGAGACTCTAGTTCAAATTTTTCCCAAGCAAAAAATAATCCTTTCCTATTCTTTGGCAGAAGATATTGAAGAATCTTTCGTGCACTATCGAAAAACACTGGAAACTCGTTTTGGAAAAATAATTCAAGAAGAAGGAAAAGTTATTCCGCAAATTATCGATGAAATTATTCAAGATTCTTTGATTTTTAATGCCTCTGACATTCATTTTGAACCACAAAGCGAAGAAGTTTTGATTCGTTTTCGCATCGACGGAGTTTTGCAAGAAGTTGGGCGAATTCCAAAAAATTATTATGAAAATATGATTAACCGCATCAAAGTGCAGGCTAATCTTCGAACGGACGAACATTTTTCTTCTCAGGATGGAGCTATTCATTTCGAAAAAGGAGAAAGTGTGGCGGATATTCGAGTCTCAATAGTTCCAATTTTAGATGGCGAAAAAGTGGTGATGCGCATTCTTTCCAAATATGTGCGCGGATTTAATCTTTCTAACTTGGGACTTTCAGCTGGCAACGAAAAAATACTAACAGATGCCGCTTCAAAACCTTTTGGAATGATTCTGGTAGTTGGCCCAACAGGAAGTGGAAAAACTACCACTCTCTATAGTCTTATTCGCATACTTAATAAACCGCAAGTAAACATCGCAACTATTGAAGATCCGGCAGAATATAAAATTAAGGGGATAAATCAAATTCAAGTTAACAAGGAAACTAACCTCACCTTTTCGGACGGTTTACGTTCAATTGTTCGTCAAGATCCTGATATTATTCTAGTGGGTGAAATTCGTGACAACGAAACAGTGGAAATCGCTGTTAATGCGGCGCTCACAGGCCATCTTTTGCTTTCTACTTTTCACGCTAATGATGCGGCCACGGCTATTCCGCGCTTACTCGACATGAAAGTCGAACCATTTCTTTTAGCTTCCACTATGGAGCTTATTATCGCACAACGATTAGTGCGACGCATTTGTGAAAATTGTCGTTATAGCTACACAGAAAAGAAACAAACTTTTTATAAGGGTAAAGGTTGCAATGTTTGCAATCATACTGGCTACAAGGGCCGCATTGCTATTTTTGAATTTATTCAAATTACAGCCGAAATGCAAGATCTTATTTTGAAAAATCCTTCTTCTAAGGAAATTTGGGGAATAGCTTCCAAGCAAGGATCAAAAACTCTTTTTGAAGATGGAATGGAAAAGGTGAAAAGTGGCATAACAACAATTGAAGAATTGCGAAGAGTGGCGTCGGAAAAGAAATAATTATAAATTTTTAAAAACTTTATTTGCCAAGATGGTTTATATAAAAAAAGTAGAAAATTTTTCAGTTTCTTCTGGTGATAAAAAAAAGGTGGTTGATCTAAAAAATAAGAAGAGGCCAGTGTCTTTTTTAGTGCCAAAAAAAGTTCAAGTTGAAGAAAAGAATAAAACAAAGAAACCTTCATTTTTTATTTGGTTTAGAAGAAAAAAAACAGATAAAGAGATTATGCTAAAGGAGATAGCAAGGGTAGAAAAAAATAAACCGGAAGAAAAAAAAATTCCACTAAAGAAAAAAAAGAAAAAGCGGATTTTTTTGTTTTTGATTCCGCAAGATGAAAAAGAATATTTTATCGAAAATCTTTCTATGCTTTTTTCTTCTGGGATGAATGTGCTTTTGGCCTTAGATTCTATTCGAAAAGAGGTAAAATCATCGCAGATGAAAGAGGTGATTGATAGGATGCGAGAAGATATTGAGGCAGGAACGCCAATGTGGCAAATACTTTCGGAAACTAAATTTTTTCCAAGTTTTGTCATTTCACTCATCAAGATTGGTGAAGGCTCAGGAAATTTGGGGAAAAATTTGAAAGTTATTTCTGCTCAGCAAAAAAAAGATCGTATTTTCACTTCTAAGATTCGTTCCGCTATGATGTATCCAAGTTTTGTTCTCGGACTTACTTTGATTGTAGGAATTGGTATCACTTGGTTTATCCTGCCACGCCTGACTTTGGTTTTTGATCAATTGAAAATTGATCTGCCTCTCATCACTCGAGCACTCATCGCTTTTGGGAAATTTATTGCCGAGTACGGTTCGATTGCAATCCCAAGTTTTGTTTTGGGGATAGGTATCATATTTTTCTTTGTTTTTATGTTTTCTCGCACGAAGTTTATTGGACAATTTCTACTCTTTATTTTTCCTGGGATAAAAAAATTGATTCAGGAAACTGAACTGGCGAGAATGGGATATATTATGGGAACACTTCTTCAGGCCGGATTGCCAATTCGAAGCGCGATGGAATCATTGATTGAAGCTTCTACTTTCTATAAATATAAAAAGTTTTATACTCATCTAAAGGCGAGCATTGAAGATGGGGATACATTCCAACAAGGATTTGATAGTTTCAAAAAAAGCAGAAAACTTATCCCCGCTACAGTTCAGCAAATGATTATGATAGGAGAGAATTCAGGGCAACTTCCGGAAACATTTTTTCTGATTGGAGAAAATTTTGAAGAAAAAATAGACAACACGACTAAAAATTTATCAGTAATTCTAGAGCCGATTCTGCTTGTGATTGTTTGGCTCGGGGTGGTGGCGGTAGCAATGGCTGTTATTTTGCCGATTTATAGTTTGATTGGTGGACTAAATAATTCTACAAACAATCAGGCGCCAGTAGTTAATTCAGTGCCTCCAGAAGAAATAATTGAAGAGATTAAACTAGAAGAAAAAATCTCAGAGAAAAAATTGGAAATCGGGAAAACTGAAACAGGCTATCTTAATGTTAGGGATAGTGGAAGTGCCAAAGGAAAAATAATTGCCAAAGCAAAACCTGGCGAGCAATATATTTTTCAACAAGAAGTTGGTGGTTGGTATGAGATTGTTCTTCCTGATGGAATGATTGGTTGGGTGAAGGGGGAATATGTTAACTTGCTTGTCAACTAAAAATTTATTAATCATTAAATTTTTGTAATATGATTCTAACTTGGCAACCGATTTATTCGGTAAATGTGGTAGAAATTGACGAACAACACAAAAAGCTTTTTGGTATTCTGAATAATTTTTTTGGAGTGATTGATAAGGAAGATAAAAACATCGAAAATATTTTAGAAGAACTAAAAAAGTATGCTCAATATCATTTTGATACAGAAGAGAAATATTTTAAAAAGTTTAATTATCCTGAAACAGAAAATCACATAAAAATGCATCAATTCTATGTGGAAAAAATAGCAGAATTTGAAAAACGAAAAAGTGATGAAAAAATATCTTTAGAACTTAGGGATTTTTTGAAAAATTGGTGGTTGGGGTATATTCAAAATGCTGATCAAAAATATTCTGATTTTTTCAATCAAAAAGGATTATATTAATTGAAAATTTATGAAAGGGTTTACTCTTGTAGAAATTATGCTGGTAGTTTCTCTGATGGTGATAGTTGGCACTATATCTGTGCCGGTTTATCAAACAGTTCAATTGCAAAATGATTTAGATTTGGCAATTAGTTCGATCACACAAACTTTGCATCGAGCACAAATTCTTTCGCAAGGATCGGATGGAGATTCAACTTGGGGTGCTCGAGTATCTAGTGGAAGTGTGATACTTTTTAAAGGCACAACCTATGCCTCTCGCGATCCTTTATATGACGAAGTTTTTGAAATTTCACCCAATCTCGTGATTTCTTCCTCTGGTTTTGTCTCGCCGACCTCACCAGAATTGATTTTTTCCAAAATGCTAGGTGAACCAACACCATACGGAACTATTACTCTCACAACGGTTAGCAATCAAGCAAAAAATATTGTGATAAACCCTAAGGGAATGACGGAATGAAAAAAATATTCTTAAAAAATAAAAAAGGTTTTACACTAATTGAATCACTTTTGGCAATCTCTGTTTTTTCGCTTTTGGTGATGACTTTTGTTGGCGCCATGATTTATGGGCAGGAGAGTGAAAGAACGGCTGGGGAACGAGCACGAGCAACTTTTTTGGCGGAAGAGGGTTTGGAAGCAGTGCGAAATATCAGAGATGCTAACTTTGCAACTATAGTAAACAGTCCCACTACTTATGGGTTGGCAGTTTCCGGGAATGTGTGGACTTTCTCCGGCACACAGGATGTGATGAATGGATATTTTACCAGAAAGATAACAATTTCTGATTTGTCTCCTGTGGATTTCAACGCCAAAAGAGTGATTTCGGAAGTCACTTGGCAACAAACTCCACAAAGAACTGGCACGATAACTCTCAGTGAAAATATTTCTCGCTGGCAATCACTCCATCGGGGCGGAATGTTGGTTTATGGCAATGGGGGAACGACGGTTGACACTATTAGTTACAAAATTCTCAATCCGGATACTGGTGTTTGGAGTGCGCAAGCTAATGCGGCTGATGTCGATGGAACTTCAACTAATCGAGCTCTTCGATCAGTTAAGATTTTTTCTTCCAGAATTCGCAATGAGAGAATTATTATTTCCAAACATATTGATACTGGCCCCAATCCTGACGCACAGTATATTTATGCTCAAGTATATAATGGCGCAACTGGAACTTGGGGGAATGTTCAGCTTCTTTCTAATTGGACGAATAATAGCTACACAGATGTTCAAAATTTTGATGGAACCTATTTAGACAATGGAGATTTTATGGTTACTTACTCTAATAACTCTACCACTCCACAATTTCGCATTTGGAATGGCAGTAATTGGTCAGGTCAAATGGCAATGAGAGTTTCTGGAGGAATTCCAAATTATATCGTGGCAAAAAATCGACCCAATACTAATGAGGTAATGGTGGCAGTTTTTGATCAAGGAAGTGATACTAATACGCAATATTATGATGGTTCTGGTTATGCCACAACTGACTGGACAGCTCATACGGAACATTCTGCCTTGGCGCCACTAGCTACGAAAAGATTTGTGGATTTTGATTGGAGTCAAAATAGTGCAACGCGTGGAGCTCTGGTATATTCTGATAGCTCAACAGACCGAGCACTTAATATAAAAATCTGGGCAGCTAATGGTTCTGGCGGAGGAGCTTGGAGTGCGACGGCTAATACGGGAAATCAAGGAGGAACGTCAACTCGCTTAGGGGCAATGGCTGTTCAGGGTCGAAAAGGCTCAGATGAATTCATTGCTTGTAATAACAATACGGACAACGATATTCTTTGTTATGAAAGTAATTTTACTCCTACCTGGTCAAATCCAAGCAATCAAACATTGGAAACCGGCACTGATACTGGAATTCAAAGAACTTTTGATATTGCGTTTGAACTTCTGGATGGTAATGAGGCAATCGCGGTGTATTCCAATGCTTCCACCACCCCTCGGCTCAAAAAATATGACCCCAGTGGGAATTCTTGGGATAGCTCCTCAACCGCTCTTTCAGGACTTACTTCAGCCTTAGAAACAGTCAGAATTATTCCCAATAGTGATATGAATGATGCAATGATTCTTTTGGGGGATACGGGAACTCCCCAAAGAGTTTATAGTACAGTTTGGGATGGAACAAATAATACTACTTATTCAACGCCAGTTAGCTTGACTCTTATCAATCAATCTAATAATGGATCAGCTGATGAAAACTATTGGTTCGATTTTGCTTGGGATGAATTTGATTTTACAAACACTTAAATGAAAGAAAAAATAAAAGCTAAAAAAAATAATGGCTTTACACTTGTGGAGGTACTTCTTTATGTGATGATTCTTTCCGCAATGACACTCACTATATCGGTGCTTCTTTTTTTAGTTTTTCAAGCCAGAGTAAAGGGGCAAACAATAGCTGAAGTTGAACAAAACGGTCAAAGAGTTATGCAAATAGTTGCTCAAACAATTAGAAATGCTGATAGCATCACTTCTCCGACGATTGGAACGAGTGCTAAGTCGCTTACCTTAGTGGTGCCAACCAGCACAAAGAATCCGACTATCTTCAGTCTTTCTGGCTCGACTATTCAAATAAAAGAAGGGTCTAACGCAAATGTTGCTCTGTCTAATTCGCGAGTGGTTGTTTCAGATTTAAATATTTTTAGTAATTTATCTCAATCAGGAACTCCTGGGACAATTAAGATCCAATTTACTTTGTCTCACCTCAATCCATCTGGCAGAAATGAATATGATTATAGTGAAACCTTTTATGGCTCTTCGAGCTTACGCTGAAAATGCGGAAATTAACGCGGGAAAAAAATAAAAAGAAAAAAATATGAAATTATTATACCGAAATAACATAATCT
>DMWY01000021.1 GCA_003483065.1 Candidatus Moraniibacteriota bacterium
TGTCCTAGCGACGAAGTCAGGAGTTTTTTTTGTGAAAATATCACAATTTAAAGAATGTTTGTTTGCACAGAGATATTAGTTGAATCAGTGTTGCCTTTTTTGTCTTCAACAGAAGCCTTAATGGAAATATCAGAATTCTTTTTTGAATCTGGAACAGAGTAGGAATATTCAAAAGAAGAATCTGAAGAAGATGTCACATTATCGCCATCAACAGATAGATTTATTTTTTTAATTCCAAAAGGAGCATCGACACTTATTTTAATAATAAGGGGCGATGTATTTCCATTGGATGATGACAAATCAATACTTGGTCCAAATTTTTTAAAATCATCATCTTTGCATTCTTTGGTTGGAGTTGAGTTAGAAGAATATCCTTTTTCATCCTCTAGCCATTTTTCAACTGCTTTTTCCCAATTTTTAAATTGGGGGTCATCCTCGGGATCTTCTGGTGCATCTCCACGTGGATCATCTTTTTTGACATAATAGAGAATCGAATGAGCGTCAGAAAATTTCTTTTTTTCCACTTCAGAAGAGGGGCAATTATCGTTAGCTAAACAATAATCATTTTTGGAGCCAGGAATTTTGCAAACCTTAACTTCTCTTTTGGCTTCTAGTTTTCCGTCTAGTACATCCTTGCCCGTTTCTTCTTTTTCATATTTAGGAAATTGATCAACATTGTAGTTTGCCAAGGCTTTGTCCATAAATTCTCGCCAAATTGGCGCTGCAACATAAGAGCCATCAGCTCCTGGCGCCATTATGGAATTGTCATTATTACCTGCCCAAACTCCCGCGACAAGTTTTGGTGTATATCCCATTGTCCAACCATCACGCCATTCATTGGTGGTGCCAGTTTTAGCAGCCACAGGACGATTGTCAAAACGCAAGAGATTGTTGTCGCCAAAAACTGGCGCGCGCAATTCATTTGTGGAAAGTATATAATCTATCATCGCCACATATTTTTCTTCAATCACTCTTTGACCGTCACTTGGTTTGTATTGTTCCAATATATTTCCTTGCCCATCTTCTATTTTCAAAATAGAAACAGTATCATGATGTATACCGCCCGTTGCAAAAGTTGAAAAAGCATTGACATGATCAAGTAGCTTCACCTCTCCTCCACCAAGAACCAAAGACAATCCATAGTCAGCAGTTTTATTGAGAGTAGTGATGCCCATTTTATGAGCGGTATCAATAGAATTTTGCACCCCAGCTAAATAGAGCGTTTTTACTGCAGGTACATTAAGTGACATCGCTAGTGAATTTTTCATTTGAAGCAGTCCACGATTTTTCCCGTCATAATTTTTTGGGTCATAAGTCTTACCATCTTCGGTGGAAAAATTAGTGTCCACATCCCACAAGTTAGTTTCTGGTGTGTAGCCTTTTTCGAAAGCAGTGAGATAGACATATGGCTTGAAAGATGAACCAGGTTGACGGAGGGCGGTGGCGACATTGAAATTTCCTTCGAATTTACAATTTTTTCCAGAAATACAACCCACTGGAGAGGCTTTGCCAAAATAGTCTTTTGAACCCACCATAGCCAAAATTTGACCAGTGTTTGGATCCATGGCAACCAAGGCTTGATTATTAGATTTATAAACAGTAGCATCTTTTTCGGAATGATTTTTTATGGCTTCCTCAGCAATTTGTTGCTTGTCCCAATCAAGTGTAGTGTAAACTTTCAATCCTCCTTGCTCAACCGCTTCTGCACCATATTTTTTTTCTAAGGTTTCTTTGATATGCATTACGAAATGTGGCGCGCTGATGTTATCCGAAAAAGTTTTTATCTTGGAAAAAATATCCACCTGCTTGGCATCATTGGCTTGTTCTTCAGTGATATAACCTAGACGTGCCATTTGATCGAGAGCGTATTCTTGACGAGCCTTAAGGTTCTCAGTATGTGTTCCATAGGGTGAATAACGAGAAGGAGCTTGAGGAAGAGAGGCAAGGATAGCAGATTCATCAAGAGTGAGTTCTTGTGCGTGTTTTCCAAAAAAAGTTTGAGCCGCGGCCTCAACGCCATAAGCATTGGAGCCATAAGGAATTTCATTGAGGTACATTCCTAAAATCTCATCTTTGGAAAATTTTTGTTCTAATTCTATAGCCAAAATAACCTCTTTAATTTTTCGGGTAAAAGTTTTTTCTGAAGTCAAAAGAGATTGCTTGATGAGTTGTTGAGTAATGGTCGAGCCACCTTGAGCAGCGCCGAAATTGAAAATATCTTTGAACACGGCGCGCAAAATACTTTTAGGTTGGATGCCAAGATGGGTATAAAAATTCTGATCTTCTAGCGCGATTGTGGCATAGCGCAAACTTTCCGGCATTTGTTCGAAAGGAATTTCAGTTCTTTTTTCTTCGCCATGGATATCATAGAGTAAGTGATCTCCAGTGCGATCATAAATTTTGGTTGACTGAACCACGAAACGCTCATTGAGATTTCCAGGACTTGGTAAATCTTTGGCGAACCAGGCAAAGGTTGCAATGATAAAAAGCAAGACTGCGCCACCGCAAATCAGGATTGATTTTCTCAAGAGTCTCCAATTGATTTTGAATCTTTTTTTGCCGGAAGAGCCATTGGAATTTTTTGGCGTAAAAATATACATATAATTTATTTAGCTTATTTACAAAGCATTCTATATTATATTATAAAAGAGAAAGGTTATCAAGGCAAAGGAAAAAAGTTATACAATTATTTAAATAATAAATAAAGCAATGGTTTTCTTTGCGATATTTATTTCAGGGTAAATCTTATCAAAAACTTTAAAACAAGCCATGGTGTTTATTTCAATTAAGCGAGGTTTTCCAGTAGAATCAATTAATATATCCAGTCCAGCAAATTCAAGGCTAGTTTTTTCTATTATTTTTTTTGCAAAATTAAGCACTCGTTTTTCCTGCTCCGCTCTTTTGTGCTTTGTTCCCCGAGTGTTTGTTTTCCATTCTCCCTCAGGGGCGATTCTTTTTACTGGCCCAAAAACTTTTTTTCCTACAATAAAAACACGATAATCACAATCCGTTTTATAAAATTTTTGAAAAAGATATAGCTGTTTATCTAATTTTCTTTTTATAATAAAATTAGAAAATTCTTTTAAAGAAGATATTTTAAAAACTTGTTTTCCAAGACTGCCATGGGCAAATTTTGCAACAAATGGCATTCCTAATTCTTTTTTTAAGAGACCAAAGGATAAGTTTTCTCCATAAAGAGTTTTTAAATAAGGTATTTTTTTTATTTTAAAAATAACTTGTTGGCGCAATTTATTGACAGATTGATAACGAAGGTAGAAGCATTTATTTAAAAGGCGAATGTTATTATGTTCACAATAATCTAAAACTAAACTACTTGGAGTCAGGGAAGTCTTTGAGCTTCGAAGTATTACAGCATCAAATTTATCAAGGGAGATTTTTTTATTCAGTAGCAAGCTATTTTTATCGCTATTAAAAAGAATATTTTGCCATGATGCTATTGTTATGCTTTTGCCGGCAAGGCGAGCTTCTTTTAGAAAGTTTTTTGTAGAATAAGATTTTTTATTATCTGTAATTAGGCAAATACGCATAAACTAAGCTTATTTGTTAGATGTTATTTCAGTTTGGGAAAAATGTTTTTTAAAATTTCATAAGAAACATCAACTCCATTGCCTTCAACGAGTGGCTTCTCATGCATATTATAAAAAGGATTAGGATTGACTTCTAATATAACATAAGGACTTTTTTTTCTAGAGATATTTTTGGTCATGAAATCTATGCCACCAAAAGTTAATCCCAGAATTTCTATAGCATCTTCACATATTTTTTTAAAGTGTTTAGCCATCTTATCTGTATATTCTATACTTCTTCCTCCGTCAGACATGTTTAGGTTATTTCTTAGCTTAAAATTAAAATTATTAGGAAGTATGGATTTCAGTGTTAGTTTATTTTTTTCAAGCGTTTCTTCAACAACAGTATCTATTTTTATTTTAAATCCTTTTAATCTCGTTTTATTAAAGGAGGCTATTAATTTTTTAATAGTAGAATGTCCATCACCTAAAATACTGGCAGGCATTTTTTTTACGCAAGAAATAACTCGTTTATTAATAACGAGTACTCTAAATTCATCGCCGATAAACATTTCCTCCACCATAAATCTCCTGTATTTAGTAAGGCCTTTATTTTTTTCGAGAATGCTAATAGCTTTTCGGAGCTCATTTTTTGATTGGATATCCCAAGTGACACCCTTAGCTAAAGAGCCATCCAACGGTTTTACAATAAGAGGATAAGAAAGATCATTTTTCTTAATTAAGGATGTGGCTTCGTTAAAAGAGGTGGCAATAATTCCATAGGGTGTTTTTATCCCAACTTCCCTAAGAAGTATTTTGGTTAAATTTTTGTTTCTTGTCATATCTCCCATTCTTCTTTCCACTGGGATTGTTCCTTTTCTAATAAAAACAGATTTTTCTTTAAATTTAAATTTAATCAAGGGTTTTTCACATGAAAAAAAACTTACTGTTATCCCTAGCTGGGTAGCTTTTTTAATAAGAGATTTAATGCCTCCATGGCCAATTTTTTTAATCATTAATTGTTGATTCATGAGTTTTGTAATATTTTCTTAATCTAATTTTTTCTTAAACATTTCTAATAGTTCCTGATACATTTTTAGCATATATGGTTTTTCTTCGGGAGTAAAAAAAAGTCCCGGCATAGAATTAAGCTCCACAATCCAAGGGCGCTTTTTTTCATCAAACATAAAATCTATAGAATAAACCCTAGGATTAAATGTGGCGAAAAGATCATTGGCCTGTTTAATGATTGGATTTAATGAGCGTGGTAACTTATTTTCCGGTACGATTACAAGTGAACCGCCTTGCGCGAGATTTGCTAGGAAGCTTCCTTTTTTTGGCTCTCGTATATAGGCATAAATAATCTTGTTATTCACAAAAACTAAACGAAGGTCATGCATTTTTTTACTCACTCCAGGTACGCCTTTTGAAGAATCAATAAATTCCTGAACTAAATATTCTTTGTTAATATTGGTCGCTTTTAATGTGTCCGATTTTTTTAGTATCTGTACATCCTTCCCCCCGCTTTCATTAATAGGTTTGATAACAATTTTAGAAGAATGAAGTTTGGGCAATGCTAATGCTAATTCTTTTTTTGAGTTTATCACCCAGCTTTTTTTTGACCACTGAGGAAAAATTAGACTAGTTATGAATTTATCATCAACAATGCGAGTAAAACTCAAATCATTAATAAATGAATAGCACTTACTCATCAATTCCTTTTGGAGGTATGTTTCTAGGCGAGCTTTTGTTTTGTCATAGATAAGATCAGGAATAATATTATGAACTTTTTTCCAATTAGCACCCTCTCCTTCATATATCCAAGCATGTTTGAAGATATGTTTTTTGTAATCATACCATTCATATGAGGCCCGATACATCTGAATATTATTTTTTTTGCAAAGAGTATAAAAATATTCATAAGAATATTGATATTCTTTATTACTAAAGGGTTTGGCTTTTTTCCAATCACTTTTCCCGAAAAGAATCATTACTTTTTTCATAAACTTGTGCTAATTTGCTTTATTCACATCAATTAAAAATTTTCTTAAATCTCTTCGCCCAACAAGAATCGAATAGGTTAATCCTTCTCGATTGGCGATAGAAAGCTTGGACGTTATCTCTTGATTGTCTATTATTATAGATAATCTAATCTCTATGCGATAAGTTGCACCGTGGGAGGAAAATGTTTTAGCTACGCCTACAATATCAGGATGCTTTTCTAATTCTTTCCAAATTTCATTTTGGCTTAATGTTTTTATTTCTTCTTCGGTCAAAACTCTATCAAGATGAAAATCTTCCCAGATTTTTACTGCTTCTCCAAAACCTAATTCCTTAGCAAGATTTTTATCAATTGCCGAGATACCAGCTCCAGTGTCTATGCGAGCTTCTGTTTCAATTTCCTTACCATCTTTTCCGATGAGCTTAACTTTCTCCACTGTGCCGATAACTTTTTTTCCGGAAATTTCTTCCAATTCTTCTTCAATTTCTCCACCAAAAAGATCTTTGCCTACGCGAATACCTTTTTCTACAGTTTTGATTTTTATCCCAGCAGCTTTTTTGAGTCGTTCCTTGAGGCCAGATAGATTGGCCACTTGAATAGAAAGGCCGGGACGGGCGTTTAGTTCAATGATGGTTGGGCCGTTTATTTTATCAATGGCGATGTCAGCGCCAAGAAAACCAAGGCCGGAAATTTCTTGGGCGCGTACAGCTAATTTCAAAACATCATTCCAATAGGGAAGCTTGATTCCGGAAAGCAGAAGTCTAGTGCCGGGAATATATTCAATTATTCTATTTTTCCCAAGAACTGCGGTAGTGGTTGTGCCTGTGGCAATGTCAATGCCTACTCCAATAGCACCTTGTTGCAAATTAGCCTTACCTTCGGATGACTTGGTTGGCAGACGAAGCATGGCCATTAGCGGAACCTTATTAAAAACAATGACACGAATATCGGGAATACCTTTATATGAATAGGGTTTGAAAAGTTTTAAAAGTTGCAAGCGCTCTTCAAAAAAAGCAATATCTGGCGTACCGGAAAGAGAAAAAGATCCATCTAGAATGTTTCTAATGTGAGCTTTTAAATCTTCCGTAGTTATAATGGAGCGGTCGGCCTTAATCCAAGCATCGGTCCTATTTTTTTTCTTTCCATAAACCACCAAAATTCCTTCACCACCAAAACCACGATTTGGTTTTAGTGCAAAACCTTCCGGCAAAGTTTGCCAATCAAAATTTTCCAATTCTTCTACAGTACGAATTTTGGCAATTAATTTTGGAACAGAGATTTCATTTTTGGCGAGAATTTTTTTGCTGAGAAGTTTATTGTCGGCTAGTTTTTTAGCGCGTGCACGATTAAAAGGCCGGATATAATCTAGATTCCGCGCATTCATTCCGAGTATTTGTCGGCTTAATTTAAAAAATTCAAACATAAGTTATTTGTTTGCTATCGCTCACAAACCGACGCGTGCGTTTGTCGGACATGCGAATCAATTTGTTATAAATGCCTCATTATTTTTCGAAAGCGAATGTACTCGCTAATGCGGAGACCCGTCCATTTGCCGAGTATAATATTAATTGGAATGGTAAGAAATACTATCCAAGGATAAAGAGCTAAAAAGTGGATAAGAGTACTGGAGCTGGCGATAAAAAAACCAACGATTGAGATAATGAGAGTTTCAATAGCTAATTTTATTGCAGCCCAATCTCCTTTTTCAATTTGCACTGCCACAAATTTTTCTACAATGGTTATCATAATAAGAATGGGGAAAATAGAAACAGCAGCTAGCCCGGTTCTTTTGAATTCTCCACCGATAACTAAAATTCCCAAAATCAACATCGCCACTGCAGTGAGCATGATGGCTACTCTTGGAAGATAGAGTAAGCGAAAAGGCTTCAAAACAAAACGCATGAGCATGCCAGAAAAGATGACGGTGACAAAAATTGCAATGCCGTATTTGAGTCCATTAGTGGCCAGAAAAGCAAAAGTCACAATCAGCGGAGCATAAATTCCAAAAGCTTTGATTCCGACTACTTGGCGCAAAAATGCGATGAAAGTAGCAATTATAGGAAGCATCAGAATCAAAATAACTGTGGCAAAAGGCACGCCTTGGCCGAGAAAGAAATCAATTATCGGGCTAGTTTGCATAAGTTTATTTATTATTAGTGATTAAGGTTGTTAATTTTTCGACTATTGATGTGGCAAAGCGCAATCGCAATCGCATCTGCTGTGTCATCTGGTTTTGGCAACTGGGTTAAATTCAAAATACTTTTCGTCATTGCCTGCATTTGCTTTTTGTCCGCTCGCCCATAGCCGGTTATCGCCTGTTTGACTTGGAGTGGAGTGTAGCTAGCTACTCTAACATTATTTTGGCATAAAGTCAAGAGAATTGCCCCTCTGGCCTGGGCTACGGTAATTATCGTCTTTTGATTTTTGAAGAAAAAGATTTCTTCTACGCCCGCCTCAGTTGGTTGATATTTTTCAATTATATCCTTTAGATCACGAGATATTTCAAAAATTCTTTCCTCATCTGATTTTTCAGGGCTGGTGCTGATATGGCCATACGCCAAAGGTTCTATTTTTCCATCTTTTTCGCAAAGTATCGCCCAACCAGTCGTGGCCGTACCGGGATCTATCCCAAGCACTCGTAGATTTGATTTTGAAGTTTCAGATTTATTTTTCATGCTTTTATTATAGCTCAAAAGGAAAGTTTTTTGAAGAGCAATAAATTATTTTAGAGATAAAAAAAATAACCCGAGAGGGTTATTAGTAAAAAATAAGATTATCATATGATATTTTGATACGGTTTTTTTAGATCAAAAAATTATTGAAACTCTTGCCATAGGGCCTTAACTTGTTGCGTAGATGCATCACTAGGAAAAATATTAATTTGGCCATCTCTTACATCAATTACTAAGCGTGAAGTACCCCCATCACTAAGATATATATAAGCATTCCCTTTTTTATTATCTGAATTGACTAAGTCAAAAAGTAATTTTTCGATAGTGTCTCTTTGATCCGCCATTTGATTATCTTGCCACTTACTATGGCGTTCAATTAACGATTTATCGACTTCATTAAGAACGGTAATAATCTTATCAATATTACCGCAAAAAACAGCTTCAGAAATTTTTCTTTTTAAGCCGATTCTCTCATCCTCCCTTTTTTCTGGGCTAAGTTGTTCTATAGTTCTCTGCATTATTAGTAGATATTATTTGAGTAAAGTCTTAATGCTTGCATTGCGAACCTTTAGTATAGCTTAAGTGTCGCTTATTTATAAAATAAATATAGCATAATTTCTGCAAATCACAAAACAACCTCATATCTCGTCACTTTGCCTTCGCCGATTTTTTTTTCACATTTTATCTATGTGAGTATATGGGAATATATGTGAGGAAAAATTTACAAAAAAACCGCCAGATGGCGGAATTTTTTGTAAAAAGTATGATAAATTATTTTTTGAGCTTTCTTTTTTTTATAACTTCATTAACCAAAGAAAGCTGGTCCTTATTAGCTAAGTGAATAGCTTTTTTAATGACTTTCTTTTTTTCTTTTGCTGGCAAATCAAAAAACACAGTTGGAGCGGAGACCTTACTGTAATCGCAACCTATTAATTTTAATAACCTAGTTACCATATGTTTGAATTATAACATCTTTTTAAGCGTTTGTGGAGTGTAGTCAATTTTTAGTAAATTGTCAATCGAAGGAATATTTATTCGGAATTTCTCAACATCGTGTTTAAAGTCTTTTTCTATTAGAAATAATACAATCTTATCACCAAAAATTTCCTTTAGAGCATCTACATTTTCTTTGGCCTTGAAAAAAGTATCTACAAAAACATCTTTAGTTATTCGACGCCCTTCCTTTTCTTCTCGTGCTTTTGTAAATTCCCAAGCGATTTTTGGATCCTGATAAAGATAAAAAATGGCCACAAGTCTATCATGATTAAGTGCTCGAGATATATTTTTTCTAGCGACGCCTATGCTAGCCAAGGTACCATCTATAATAGCGTCATATTTTTTGTGAAGTATGTGGTCATATAAAATTTCAACACCCTTACTACAAGCTGATTGAAATAGGTGCGAGTTTGATCCTGTATAATCTGGAAATAATTCTCTGATTTCATCAGCATCAATTCTAACTAGGGGTTTATCAAGTATCTTTATTAAGTTTTTTGAAAACTCTGTTTTTCCAGCACCAGGAGATCCGGCCATAAAAATAGTCGCAGGAATTTTTTTCGATTCATAAACAGCTGGACTGGCAAATTTTTGAATCAAAATTTTTTTATTAGACTTGATATATTCAGTAGGATTCATTTTTTAAATAAAGTTTTTACAAATTATCAAAAATTTCCTCCACATCTTCTCCTGACTTCGTCGCTAGGACA
>DMWY01000010.1 GCA_003483065.1 Candidatus Moraniibacteriota bacterium
AAAAACGACGAAGTCAGGAAAAGGACTTTAAAGTATGTTGTTTGAATTTAAATTTATTCAAAAACATACTAACCATAAAAAATCCAATAAAGTAGTTAAAAAAATGAATGAATACATTTTATATATAAAGTTAAAATCTTCCAGTGGGAATTTCGAATATCAAGGAAGATTCCAGAAATTACTTTATTTGATTTCGAAAGATCACATCGAAATACTTTACCAATTTAGAAGTAAAGAGGATGAGCCAGCTAGATCGGGAGAATTTGATGAAATTCAAAAAATTAAGGGTATAGGGACATTCCTTGATGTATTGGCGTTATCGACTGAAATAATTACATCTTGCGACTACGAAGGACGAGCTTATAAAATAGATGATAAAACAAAAAAAGAATTTTATAGCAGTGGCACGAATTTTCGTAATATAATGTCAAAACAGTTATACTGTTTGAATGGCTTTTCTTGTGGTTCTTTTTTTTCAGCTATAAGGGAGGGACAGAATTGTAATTATTTTAATGAAAGAATGGAATTGTTTAGATATTTGCTCAAGGAATTTGAAAATTGTGAAATTAAAAACCCCAATATGTTATCAGTCTTGAATTATTGGAGAAAAGGATTGATTCTTGATTTGGAACATCTTGGATTTGGTGAAGAAAGTTATCTTAATTTTTATAAAATAATCGAGCACTTTTTTAAAAGCAATTCTTTTTTCAATCCGATAAAGATTCCATTTTTAAGAGTGCCATTTTATATAAAAAAAGAAAAAATGGGTGTTAAAAAAATAAATAATATTTTGATAAACAAATTTAATATCAAGTATAACAAAGGACTCGCAGAGATAATTTTGAATTTTATTGAAATACGAAACAATTGGGATGTTGCTCATTCGAAAACAAAAAAATTAAGGAATATAGAAGGTAGGAATTATTGGTTTAATATAACTCTCCACGAAGATATTTGGAACTATAATGACTATATTAAAGAAGTTAGTCGTTTTCTTATTTTAAGATATTTGAGTTTTGATAATTTACAATTAGTGAGTAATGGAGGACTTTATGAATTAAGTATCGAAAAAAAATAACTATAATTCGTTCAGTAACACTCCTTTTAAAACCAATCTTAGTGACTGGTTTTTTGAAATAAAGCGGGGTGCTTGACAGTAATATCCAGTGTGGTAATATTATACCACAAGGATAAATATTAAGAAAAACTCTATGAAAATAAATGAAAACTTGAAAAAATTCGGAGAATTTCTATATGAACTCCGAATAAAAAAAGAACTTACTTTGCGGGAAATGTGCCGAAAAGTTAATTATGATCCCAGCAATTGGAGCAAGATTGAAAGAGGTAAAATATCTCCGCCATCTGACAAAAAAACACTGGAACTTTGGGCGAAAACATTAGGGCTGAAAAAAAGTGATAAAAAATTCAATGAATTTATTTATAAAGCCAATATTGCGCAAGGAATCATCCCTTTTGAAATTATGGAGGAGAAAGAATTGGTGGCTGCTCTTCCGGCATTTTTCCGAACGCTCAAAAACCGAAAACCTACCAAGGAGGAAATTGACAATATGATTAACTTAATAAAAAATGCCTAATAAAAAGAAAACAGATGAAATACAAAAATATCGTCATTCCTTTTATCGAATCTAGTGATATAAAAAGAAAAGCGGATGATTTGCGAAAAAAAATTTGGGGGAATAAAATTCCTATAGAAATAGAAACAATCATAGAAATAAAACTAAAAATAAGAATCATACCCATTCCTAATCTTTTTAAGCTTTGTAGTGTCGATAGTCAAATAAGTTCTGATTTTGCTTGTATTTTTGTCGATCAGGATAGTTATTTATCCGACGGAACCAATAGGCTTCTTTTTTCTTTGGCGCATGAGCTAGGTCATTATATTTTGCATAAAAACTTATTTTCCAGTTTTGGCATAAAAAGCGTAGAAGATGTAGTTTCTTTCATTACTGAAATTCCCGAAAAGCAATATTCTTTTCTGGAAACTCAAGCTAATAAATTTGCTAGTCAATTTTTGTTGCCAAGAGATATTTTGGCAAAATCCAGAGAGGAAATAGTTGAAAAGTATAAACTGAAAAATATGGATGAAAAAATGGTCAATTCGTATATTGCAGATAACATTGCTAAAACATTCGAAGTTTCTTCTTTGGCCGCAGAATTAGCGTTAAATGATTTGAATAATTTTTCTAAATGAAGGTGTAAGTAGTATGTTACGTAACAAATTACGTAATTTTTGTTTTCTTGGAAGAAATAGCTAATTATGATATGATAGGATAAGTAAGAATTTATAATATCTTGTTGTTTTTGCGGAGCTATAGAGTCTATTTTGTATCTTTTAGTTTTTACACTAGATTCCCGCTTTCGCGAGAATGACAGCGATTAAAATAATGGCTATTTCCAAGAAGATATTGAAATATTTGGAGGATAAAAAGTATAAATTTAATATCATCGATCACAAGACTACCTTTACGGCCTGGGACACAGCGCAGACGGAAAAAGTTGATCCGAAAACGGTGGTGAAAGCTTTAGTGATGAGGGCGGATAGGGACTATCTTTTAGCGCTAATTCCCGGCAACAAAAATCTGGACAAACAAAAACTTTTGAAAGCTATTAATGCTCAAAGAAAAAAACAGGGATTGAAAAATTCCAAAAAAATTGATTTTGCCAAAGAGGTTTGGATGAAGAAGAATCTCTTAGGAAAAGTTGGAGCAACACCGCCATTTTGTGATTTACTCAAGATGGAAATTTTTGTGGATAGCTTGCTATTCAAAAACAAGAAAATATATGTCGGATCAGGAGAGTATACTCAGTCATTTTTGATTAGCGTTAGTGAATATATGAAAAAAGAAACAATAATTAAGGGAAGTTTTAGTAAGAAGAAATAATTTACGAAAATACGAATTTAACGAAATTACTAATCCTTTTTTGTATTTATTCGTATTTTAGCTAGATTCGTACTTTCGTAAATAAGATAACTTATAAACCAGTATGTACCAAGTTAAATTAGACAAATTTGAAGGCCCGATGGATTTGCTTTTGGAGCTTATTCAAAAAGAAAAATTGGAAATAACGGAACTTAGTTTGTCTCGGGTGGCCAGCGAATATTTGGATCATATCAAAGATAATCAATCTATTAATCTGGAACATTTGGCAGATTTTTTGTCCGTGGCATCTCGTCTAATTCTCATAAAATCGCGGGCTCTTTTGCCAATGCTGAAATTCAGCGAAGAGGAGGAAGCAGAAATTAAAGATCTGACAAAGCAATTGGAAGAATATCGAAAATTCAAGGAAGCCTCGATAAAACTTGGGAAGATTGCCGAAAGCAGGAAAATTTGCTATTCTCGTGAAGGTTTCTCCGCTGTAAAATCAATTTTCTATCCACCGGAAGATTTCAATGTTTATGATTTCAAAAAACATTTTTTAGCAATTTTAAATGAAATCCCGATTATAGAAAAATTGTCCGAAGAGATTGTCAGTGAAGTGGTGACACTGGAAGAGAAAATAAATGAATTGGAAAATTTCTTGAGGAACAAAATTCAAACATCGTTTTCTAGTTTGGTGGAAAAATCAACGGATAAGGTAGAGGTGATTGTGTCGTTTCTCGCTATGCTAGAAATGATAAAACAAAGACTAATAGAAGTAGAACAGACTAATTTGTTTGAAGATATAAAACTAAGCCTAAAAAATAATTAATTTATTTTATATGAAAAAATATCAAGAATTAACAAAAGAGATAGAAGATAAATTTCCTAATCGATGGGATGAACAGACTAGGTTATTGCATTTATTTGAAGAAGCGGGAGAATTAAGCGATATTTTAGCTATGTATTTAAAAAAGAAAAAGGGAGAAACTTCAAAAGAAAAAATTCAAGCTGAAATGTGCGGTATTCTTTTTGATTTGCTTACTCTTGCTAACATGTTGGATATTGATTTGGAAGTAGCTTATAATAAGGAATTGGAAAATTTTAAAAAATATATTAATTTATAAAAATGGAAATTGAAAAAATAAAATCAATCATTGAAAGCATTTTGTTTGTGAGTGGTGAGCCGGTGAAAATTTCTCGGATTGCCAAAATAACAGGCACGGAAATTTCAGAAGTGGAAAATGCAATTATGGTTTTGCAAG
The DNA here is from genome assembly GCA_003483065.1 of Candidatus Moraniibacteriota bacterium. Taxonomy (GTDB): domain Bacteria; phylum Patescibacteriota; class Minisyncoccia; order Moranbacterales; family UBA2206; genus UBA2206. The sequence goes on from DMWY01000010.1 coordinate 4,145, forward strand.
GTGAATATAGTGCTAATCGTGGAATAATTATCATCAAAAAAGAAGATCAAATTCAAATGGCGACGGCACCGGAAAATTCTGAGATTATTTCTGAATTAGTGAAAAGTGAAATTCAAGAAAATTTGAGTAAGGCGGCGTTAGAAGTTCTTTCAATTATCGCGTATCGTGGACCGATAACGCGCATTAACATTGAAGCGATTCGCGGAGTTAACTGTACTTTCACATTGCGAAATCTTTTGATGCGCGGACTTTTGGAAAAAGTAGACAATCCATCGGACAACCGGTCATATCTGTATAAAATATCTTTTGATTTTTTGAAAAAACTCGGGATTGACAGCATTTCCAAATTACCGGACTTTGAAACGCTATCACAAGATCCTCGAATAGAAAATGTGATTGAGAGTTAGAAATTTGGAAACTACTGAAAAATTAAATTTTTCCGAAATTAAACTCGAATTCAGAATTTTATAACCAAAAAATTTCCCTCAATCAATGGCTGCCAATGGAAATTTTTAGATAAAATTCGAATTCTCAAACAATAATTTCGCAAAAATTTAATTCTTCAGTAACTTGTTTTGCTATGCTTAATATTATTTTTGCAATTTTAATAGTCCCTTTTGTACCCATATTTATGTATGGTGATTTAGCAGTAGCTAAGGATGATGCAAAAAATATACCAGCGCAAAATCAAGTCTTGGGTGAAGAAAGTCGAAAAGTGGAAAGTAATTCTTGTCAAGTTGATACAAGTCAAAATATTGTTTCTCGTGATCTTTTTCCACTCAGGGGAAATGTTTCTGATGAAGTTATTCCAAGCAGAAGGACTGGTTATGCGGATATAAAAATTTGGTCGGGATCATCAGTGGTGCTTGATGGAGATAGTGGAACGATTTTGCACTATGCTGATGGCCGAAAGCAAACGCAAATTGCTTCGCTTACCAAAATTATGACTGCCATCCTCGTGACGGAAAATGTGAAAAATTTGGACGAAATCACCATCATCACAAAAACCGCCCTAAATGTTGATGGCACGACAGTTGGATGTCCAACGAGCGTTCTTTGCAATGCTAATCAAATGTTTGTGGGGGAAAAAATATCTGTGCGAAATCTTTTGAAGGCTATGCTACTAAACAGCGCTAATGATGCAGCGACTGCTTTGGCAATTCATGTCGCTGATACGCCAGAAAATTTTGTGAAAATAATGAATACTAAAGCTGAAGAACTTGGATTAAAGGACACGCATTTCTGCACGCCTTCAGGATTGGAAATTGACGGAAGGGAATCGGAGTGTTATTCCTCGGCTTATGACATTGCGCGCATTGCTTCTCATTCCTTACAATATAAGCTGATTTGGGATATAATGAGAGTAGAAGAAGAGCAGGTTTATTCAGCTGATGGAAAATATATGCATCAACTAAAAAACACCGATATGCTTCTTCGCGAGATGCCAAATTGTTTGGGTGGCAAAACCGGCTTTACTCCACTGGCGGGAAAATCACTCCTCACAGTAGCAGCTGATCCGACCGGAAAACATAAGATAATTTCTGTAATTTTAAATGATGAAAATCGCTGGGAGGATATGAAAAAATTAGTTGATTGGACTTTTGCTAATTATGAATGGAAATAATTTATGAATATATCTCAAATACAAACCATCCCTGACGTTATGAATGTGATAAAGATTTTAGCTACTGGTTTTTTAGCTTTTGTTTTGGCTTTTATTCTCACTCCTCTCTGGACTCATATTTTGTATAAATATAAAATTGGAGTGAAGATAAAAGAAAACTCAGTGGACGGGAAAAAACTTACCTATGTAAGTGAGATGCACAAGCACAAGGCTGGTACGCCGATTATGGGTGGAGTGTTGGTGTGGTTTACGGTGGCAATCTTGATATTTGCTTCAAACTATCTTTTTTCTTATGTAGCTCAGTTTTTTCAAACTACTTTCATTGCTAGGCTTGATTTTTTGAGTCGCGCGCAAACCTGGCTTCCGCTTTTTGCTTTGGTTTCCGCGGGAATCCTTGGACTATTTGATGATTATATGAGTGTGCGAGGGATTGGGAAAAACAAGGGTGGCGGGATGAGATTTTTGGCACGTTTTGGTTGGTTGATTGTCATTTCAATTTTGGGCGCCTGGTGGTTCTACTATAAACTTGGTTGGGATAAAATTCATATTCCGGCAATGGGGGATTTTTCCATTGGTCTTTGGTATATTCCACTGTTTATTTTTATTATTCTTTTTGCTGCTATTTCTTCCAATGAAACTGATGGACTAGATGGGCTAAACGGCGGAGTGCTACTTATGGCTTTTGGTTCATTTGCTCTGATTTCTTTTTCACAAAATAAAATGGATTTGGCTTCTTTTTGTGCCGCAATTTCCGGCGCGCTGCTGGCTTTTCTGTGGTTCAACATTTATCCAGCTAGATTTTTTATGGGCGACACGGGAGCGATGTCGCTAGGCGTGACTTTGGGCGTAGTGGCAATGCTCACTAATTCGGCCATAGTACTGCTTATTATTGTTTTTATTTATATTCTTGAATCTGGATCAGTCGCCATTCAACTTACTAGCAAAAAGTTTTTCAAGAGAAAGGTTTTTCTCGCCGCTCCTATTCATCATCATTTCGAAGCTTTGGGTTGGCCGGAAACAAAAATAACTATGCGCGCCTGGATTTTCACTATTATTACTGCGATGATGGGAGTGATAATTGGAATTTTAGGGGCGGGGAAACATTTTCACTAACCCTACAAAATTACAAATATATTACAAATATACAAATATGAAAAAAATACAAGATGCTAATTTGGAAAATAAAAAAGTTTTGCTTAGAGTAGATTTTAATGTGGCGTTGAAAAACGGAAGAATTAAGGAGAAATTCAAAATTGAAGCTTGTAAAGAAACGGTAAAATTTTTGTTGGAAAAAAATTGTCAGGTGGCGCTTATTTCCCATTTGGGAAGACCCGAAGGAAAAATTAATCCGGAATTTTCATTGCGACAAATTACAGACGATGTCGAAAGTATTTTAGGATTAAAAGTCAGATTTATTTCTGATTGCATAAGTGAGGAGATAAGAAATAATTTGGAAAATTTATCTGACGGTGAAATTATCCTTTTGGAAAATGTTCGTTTCTATGAGGGAGATGAAGACAATGACATCGAATTTTCCAAAAAACTTGCGAAAGGTTTTGATATTTTTGTTAACGATGCATTCTCTGCATCTCACCGAGACCATGCTAGCGTATCTGGAGTTGCAAAACTAATTCCAAGTTTTGCAGGACTGCGATTACAAAAAGAAATTCATGAGATGGAAAGGGTAAAAAATGATTTTGCGCGTCCGGCTGTGGCCATTATCGGGGGAGCGAAAATTGAAACAAAATTACCGGTGATTAAATTCTTCGAAGAAAAATATGATAATATTTTGGTAGGTGGGAAGATTGCCAACGAAGCACTGGATCAAAAAAAAGAGTTTAGTGAAAAAGTAATTTTGCCGTTTGATTTTATCGATGATCGGTTAGACATTGGGCCGAAAACTTTGGAAAAATTCAAAGAAATAATTTCCAATGCCAAGACGATTGTTTGGAATGGGCCAACGGGAAAATTTGAAGATGAAAAATATGCCGTGAGTTCCAATGAAATCATGAAAGCAGTTTTGAATTCAGGTGCATACACCGTGGTTGGTGGCGGAGAAACACTGGAAATTTTGGAAAAAAATAATGCTACGGATAGAATAGATTTTGTGTCTACAGGCGGTGGAGCTATGCTGGATTATTTGGGAGGGGGAGAAATGCCGGGGATAGAAGTGCTATCAGAACCACTGATTATCACTGATTAATCTGATTACACTGAATAAAAATACAACATTATAAAAATAATTTAAAAATTATGGAATTAAAAGAATTAAGTGATAGGGCTATTGAAATAAGAGAGATATATTCTCAGTTAGAAAAAAATAAATATGGCAAGGAATGGACTAATTCACAAATAATGCAAGGTTTTATTGGTGACGTCGGGGATTTGATGAAGATAGTTATGGCAAAGGAAGAAATAAGAGAGATTGAAAATGTTGATGAGAAAATGGCACATGAATTAAGTGATTGTTTATGGAGTATTTTAGTTTTAGCAAAAAAATATAATGTAGATATTGAAAAAGAATTTTTAAAAACGATGAATCAAATAGAAGAAAAATTAGAGAACTAAAAAATATATAAGTAAAAAACTATGAGTAAAATAAAGAAAATTTATGCGCGGGAGATTTTGGATTCGAGGGGGAATCCAACAGTAGAAGTGGAAGTTGAATTGGAATCAGGGGCAAGGGCGAGTGCGGCGGTGCCAAGCGGTGCGTCCACTGGAGCATATGAGGCGTTGGAGCTTCGCGACAAGGATCCAAAAAGATATCATGGCCAAGGAGTATTGAAAGCGGTAGAAAATGTCAACGAAAAAATTTCCAAAATTCTACTTGGAATGGAAGCGGGAAGTCAAAAAGAGATTGATGAAAAAATGTTGGCGCTTGATGGAACAGAAAATAAAACTAATCTTGGGGCTAATGCAATTTTGGGAGTTTCCTTGGCTGTTTGTCGGGTGGCGGCACTGGAAAATAAGCTACCGCTTTATGAGTATATTGCAAGGACATATAAATTTCCCACAAAAAAATACAAAATACCGATGCCGATGTTTAATATCATAAACGGCGGAAAACATAGCGACAGTGGACTTTCAATTCAGGAATATAAATTAGTGCCAAATGGAATCAAAACTTTCAAAGAGCAACTGCGCGCGGGCAGTGAAATTTTTCATGCGCTGATGGAAATTTTAGGCAGCGAAGGTTATAGCACGGCTGTGGGAGATGAGGGTGGTTTTGCGCCAAAATTAGAAAGTAATGCGCAGGCGTTGGAACTTATCAACACTGCAATTGCTAAGGCAGGATACACTGAGGGCAAGCAGGCGAGTATCGGAATAGACGCCGCGGCTAATTCTTTCTATGATGAAAAAGAAGAAAAATATATTTTCAAACCAGAAAACTCCACGCTCACGCGCGAAATGTTGGTCAATATTTATAACGAATGGATTGGAAAATATAATGTGATTTCGGTGGAAGACGGACTCAATGAAAATGATTTTTCTGGCTGGCGAACGATGAATGAAAAAATTGGAGGGAACTTGTCTGCCGGTGAGGCAGGGGTGATGCTTATTGGTGACGATTTGCTTGTGACAAATGTTGCGCGTCTCAAAACTGCAATTTCAGAAAAATCTTGCAATGCAGTGCTCATCAAAGTCAACCAAATTGGAACACTTAGTGAGACTATTGATTGTATTAAGCTGGCGAAGAAAAATAAAATGAAAGTGGTAGTTTCTCATAGGAGTGGCGAAACCACTGATGACTTTATTTCTGATTTAGCTGTGGGCGTCGGTGCGGAATATATGAAATCCGGTTCGTTGTCTCGAGGAGAAAGAATTTGTAAGTATAATCGACTTTTGAGGATAGAGGAAGAAATAAATTTTTAATTTTTAAATTTTTAATTTTATAAATAAATTCTAATTTTTAATTTCAAAACCAATTAGTTTATAATTTATTTCAAAATTTAGATCTAAGATTTATTTAAAAATTACAAAATTAAAAATTATAAAATTATCTATGTCTAAACAAAAATCTCCTACAATGTTTGTTATTCTAGATGGTTATGGCGTTGCTCCGGCGAGCAAATATAACGCTATAACTTTGTCCAAGCGACCGACACTCGATCGTTTGTTTGAGCTTTATCCAAATACTTTACTGGGAGCGACTGGGCAAGATGTAGGACTACCTGATCATATGATGAGCGGATCAGAAGCTGGACATATGAATATTGGTGCTGGTCGAATTGCTCTGCAAGACAATTTTTATATTACCCAAAGTATTGCGGACGGAAGTTTTTTTATGAATCCAGCACTGATGGGTTCGATTAGACATGTCAAAGAAAGTGGTGGAAATTTTCATCTAATGGGGCTAATGGGAGATGGCGACAGTCCACACAGTGACCCAGCACATTTTCGCGCAATTTTGCAACTAGCAAAAAATAATGGAATAGCAGAAGTTTATTGCCATCTTTTTACTGATGGAAGAGATTCCTACCCCAAAAGTGCTCTCACGCATTTGGAAAATTTTCAACAAATAATGAAAGAAGAGGGAATCGGAAAAATTGCCACACTTTCGGGTAGATTTTATGCGATGGATCGATCAAAAAATTGGGATCGTCTCACAAAAGCTTATGATTCTATTGTTTTTTCGCGGGGAGAAAAAGCGCAGAGTCCCAAGGAAGCGATTGAAAAAGCTTATGAAGCCGGACTAAGTGACGAATATATTTTGCCAACAGTAGTTTTGGATAATAATGAATCAATTGTAAGACTAAAAGAAAATGATAGTATTGTATTTTTTAATTTACGATCCGACAGGGCGCGACAATTTTCCAAGCTGTTCATTGCCTCTAATAGAAATTCCATCTTAAATGATGATATGCCAATTATCGATCATATTAAGAATTTATATTTTGTAGCGCTTACGGATTTTGGGCCGGATCTCGATGTGCATACTATCTGGAATGATCAACCGCTTGTTGGAACATTACCAATGGCTCTTCGAAATATCAAACAACTCTATATCGCAGAAACAGAAAAATTTGCTCACGTGACATATTTTTTGAATGGCGGGTACGCTGAGCCGGTGGATGATGAAAAAAGAATTATGGTTCCTTCACCGAAAATTGATTCTTATGCCAAGATGCCTCAAATGTCAGCGCCGAAAATAACTAATACCCTTCTGGAAAAAATACGCAAAGAAAAATATGATTTTTATGTGGTAAATTTTGCCAATGCGGATATGGTTGGGCACACTGGGGATCTTGGTGCGACAGTCAAAGCTTGTGAAATTTTGGATCAACAAATTGAAATTCTTTCCAAGGAAGTTTTACGGCGTGGTGGAAATTTGATTATCACGGCTGACCACGGCAATGCGGAAAAAATGTTTGATGAAAAAGCCAATCAAGCCTATACCTATCACACCAAAAATCCAGTGCCATTTCTCTTGGTCTCTGATAAATTCAAGGATATAAAACTAAAAGACGGCGGAATCTTGGGCAACATTGCACCGACAATTTTGGATATAATGAATATTGAAAAACCAAAAGTAATGACAAAAGAATCACTAATAAAATAAATTAAAATAATTTTATGACTAAAATAGTATGTATTGGTTCATCGGCGAAGGATATTATTTTTCCAATTAATGAAGGGGAAATTTTGGAAACGCCCAATGATTTAGAGGCGCAAAAAAAAATTGTTTTTGAGCTTGGCGCTAAATATCAAGTTGCTCTTTCCCGCCAAGAATCAATTGGTGGTTGCGCGGCGAATGTAGCTTGTGGGTTGGCACGCCTTGGCATTGAGACTTTTTGCGCTACTCGAGTGGGTGATGACGACGCCGGAAATTGGATGAAAAAAGAGCTGGAAAACAATGGCGTGGAAACTAGTTTGGTGCAAGTAGGGAAAAATCATAGAAGCGATCTGTCAGCTATCATTGCAAATATTCCCAGCGAAGATCGGATAATTTTTTCTGATCGGGATTCTAATGAAAAATTGGAAATAGCATCGCAAGATTTGGAAGAAGTTGGCGCGCAGTGGATTTTTGTGAGTTCCCTGAACGGAAATGAAGAAGAAAGTTGGGACAAAAAATTGGACAAAATTTTGAATTTAACTTCTGAAAAAGAAATCAGATTAATTTTCAACCCCGGACAAAAAAACATCAAAAGTAATTCGCAAAAAGTTTTGGAAGCTATTGCTCAAACAGAAATACTTATAATCAACAAAGATGAAGCGATTGAAATAGTGGATAAATTGGATGGCGCCAAAGGCGAGACATTAAATGACGAAAAATTTTTAGCAGAAAAACTAAATGGCGTTAGCGCTAAGACGGTTGTTCTCACGGACGGAATTAGAGGTGCGTGGGGATTTGATGGTAAAGAATTTTTGCATATTGATGCAAAAAAAGAAAAAGTCGCTGATTCATTGGGTGCAGGCGATGCCTTTTCCAGTGGTTTCATTGCAGCCCATCTCAAAGAAAAAAGCTTGAAAGAATGTTTGCGCTGGGGGATTGAAAATAGCACTAGCGTGATTCAACACTACGGCGCAATCGAAGGACTTTTGAAGGGGGAAATTTAATGGAAAATAAAAAAATATAATTATATTATAGAAATAATTCATTACTACAGTATTACAGTATACTGTAGTGAAATAAAAAAATGCCGGGAAAAGTAAAATATCATAATCTTTCTGATAATCAAAAGAAAAAATATTTAGGCGATTTTTATACCATGGTTTCACTTTTGGAAAATCGAGATGAAGTCAAAAATTTTTTCAAAGACCTGTTAATCTTAAGTGAGGTAGTGATGATTTCAAGAAGAATTCAAGTTGCTAAGATGCTTTTTGAAGGTTACACTCACGATGAGATAAGAAAAGAAATGAAGGTAGGGTTTAGTACCGTGAGTCAAGTAGAGAGGTGGCTGAACAATGGTTTTGGGGGATATAGAAAAACAATTGAAGAATATCAGAAAAAATATAAAGATAATCCAAAAGTAAAAAATTCAAAACCATTTAAGTCGGGAATGATGAAAAAATACCCCTTCCATTATCTTTTGTGGGATATGATTAATAAAAAATAAATACTACAGTATTACAGTATACTGTAGTATGAGATATAAAATATTTAAAATAGCGTGTAATGTAAATTAGTAGAATTATTTTTAGAAAACAAAAATGCTGGAAAAAAATTTGCAGAAATATTTCAATTTTTCGCAGTTTCGACCGGGGCAGAGGGAAATTGTGGAGGCAATTCTCAATGGACATGATACGGTGGCGCTGATGCCGACTGGTGGGGGAAAATCTTTGTGCTATCAACTGCCAGCGATAATTGCGGATAAACTCACAGTTATAATTTCTCCACTGATTGCTCTGATGAAAGATCAAGTGGACGCACTTAATGCGCGGGGAATTCCGGCGGTTTTCATTAATAGCTCGCTAACTTTTGAAGAAATTGGAGAAAATTTCGAAAGGATAAAAAAGGGAAGCGTGAAAATTCTTTATGTGGCGCCGGAGCGATTTGGCAGTTTCGAGTTTCAAAAACTTTTTTCGGATTTGGATATTTTTTTGTTTTCAGTAGATGAGGCGCATTGCGTTTCGCAGTGGGGGCATGATTTCCGACCAGATTATCTGGAAATCAAAAAATATATTCGCAATTTGAAAAACCGTCCGATTGTAGCGGCGTTCACGGCGACTGCCACGCCGGAAGTGCAAGGGGATATCGTGGAACGATTGGAAATGAAAAATCCAAAAATATTTATCCGTGGATTCGATCGGCCGAATTTGAAATTTTTGGTGCAATGTGATTTGAAAACTAAGGAAAGATATGAAGAAATTTTGCGCATTATAAAAAGCCTATCAGGCTCGGGAATTGTCTATTCGCTCACTAGAAAAGAAACGGAAGTTATTGCCAAATATTTGAAAGAAAATGGAATTAAGGCCGTGGCCTATCACGCCGGAATGGAAGCTAAGAGAAGAGAAAAAGTGCAAGATGATTTTATGGAAAATAGGATTCAGGTGATTGTGGCCACGATTGCTTTTGGCATGGGCGTGGACAAAGCCGACATTCGTTTTGTCATCCACTCTGGTATGCCCGGGAGTCTTGAGGGTTACTATCAAGAAGCCGGTCGCGCCGGACGAGACGGCGAAAAAGCCTATTGTGTTTTGCTTCACGCTAAAAAAGACACCAACACGCACAAATTTTTCATTCGGATGAGTCGAGGCGAAATGATGGATGGCGGAAAAAATTGGAATGAAATTCAGAAAGTTTTGGATATAAAATACAGTAAACTAGACAAGGTGGTTGAATATGCCACAAGAAAAAAATGCCGGCGGAAAATGATTTTGGAATATTTCAATGATCCGGACTTGAAAAATCATCCTGATAATTGTCGCGGGTGCGATGTGTGTCTCAATTGGAAAGCTACTAAAGGTCAGGAAAAATTTGAAAAAACCAAAGGAGAGAAAAGCAAGGGATTTATTTCCGGCACGATCAAAGAAACCGTGAACTTATATGAAAAAAACTATAGTGTGGAAAAAATTGCCAAAATTAGAGGATTGGGCGTTAGGACAATTTATGGTCATTTGATTGATTGGTATGCGTCAGGCGGAAAACTAAAAGTAGAAGATTTTTTGTCTCAAGCGGAAGAAGAAAAAATTGAGAAAGTAATTTTGCAACTCGGAAGCACCGAAAAACTATCCCCAATTAAAGCTAAATTGCCGGAAAGTATCGGCTATGAGAAAATTCGGCTAGCGATTGCGAAGATGAGGAAGGAAAAAGGGTTGAAATAGGCGGTGGTTTTTTGGGTGGAAATCGGGTATAATATAAAAGCGATGCGAATCTACTAATAAATGCTAATCTGCAAATTGCGAATAATAATATGAAAATATGAATTGGAAAAATAATTTCAAGAAAGGAAAAGAAATAATTTTAGCGACTTCTTCTAAAAAAGGTATGCCAAATGCTAATGTGGTGATTTCTCGTGGCTTTATAGATGGAAAATTATTATTAGCAGATTGCCAGATGGATAAAACAATCAAAAATCTTCAGGAGAATAGAAATATTTGTGTGATTGGTGGATATATCAGATTAAAAGGAGTAGTAAAAATATTTTCTAGCGGTAAATACTTTAAATTATGTATCGTGAAAGAAGGTGATTATAAAGTTAAAAATGCTATTCTTGTTACGATAAAGGAAATTTTTGATTTAGATAAAGTAAAAATATTAAAATAAAAAAATATTAAAAAAATATGTCTCTAGATAAATTATTTAATCCAAAATCAATTGCAATTGTTGGAGCTTCGAGTGAGGAGGGGAAAATTGGAAATGTGATTGCGAAAAATATTTTGGAACTTGGCTATGGGGGCGAAGTGTATTTGGTCAATCCGAAATACGCGGAAATTTTTGGGAAGAAATGTTATAAATCTTTAGGTGAAATACCCACCTCATCGGCGGGCATGATTGATCTAGCGATTTTAGCTATTCCGGCGAAGTTTGTGAATCAAGAGATTCTAAATAATTCCAAGAATATAAAAAACTACGTTGTTATCTCGGCGGGATTTTCGGAAATTGGGGAGGAAGGAAAAAAACAGGAAGAAGAGCTCAAAAAAATTACCAAGGAAAATGGGTTGAATATCTTGGGTCCAAATTGTTTAGGTTTTATAATCCCAAGCCTAAAGCTCAATGCATCTTTTGCCGGTGGAATGCCGGAAGCGGGCAACATTGCTTTTGTTTCGCAATCTGGGGCGCTTGCAGTGGCGATTATGGATGCGGCCAAAAAAGAAGGCACGAAATTTTCTAGTATCGTTTCCGTGGGCAATAAAATGCAAATTTCAGAAACGGAAATGTTGGAATTTTTGGGGCAAGATGAAAACACTAAAGTGATTGGAATGTATCTTGAGGGGATAAAAGAAGGCGGAAAATTCATTGAAATTGCCGGAAAAATTGCAAAAATAAAACCGATTGTGATTTTGAAGGCAGGGAAAAATGAAAAAACCCAAAAAGCCATCAGTTCTCACACCGGCGCGTTGGCGGGGAATGACGAAATTGTTTCAGCTGTTTTTGAAAAAAGTGGGATAATTCGAGCGAATAATTTGGAGGAATTTTTTGCCTTGTTAAATTTCATTAGTTTTTCAAATACTGTGCCCAATCAGAAAGTGGCGGTGATCACTAATGCTGGCGGAGCGGGAGTTTTAGTCTCAGATGCTTTTAGCGGAAAAAAGATTAAGTTGGCAGACTTGGAAAATGAAACTAAAAATAAATTGCGAGAATTTCTTCCGGCTGAATCATCAGTGGAAAATCCAATTGATCTTTTGGGCGATGCGCGCGCAGATCGGTACAAAAAAGCTTTAAAAATAATTTCCAGTGCTCCTGAGATTGGCTCAGTGATTTGTCTTCTTACTCCACAAGAACAAACACCAGTGGCAGAAATTGCCAAGGAGATAATAAAATTCAAGGACAAGACTGACAAAAATATCGTGACAGTTTTTCTAGGTGGAGAAAAAGTGGAGAAAGCCATCACTAAACTCAAACAAAATGAAGTTTGCAATTTTAGTTTTCCGGATCTGGCAGTGACGGCGATTGACAGCTATAGTCAGTGGAATGAATTTGGAGTGGTGAAAACAAAAACGCAAACACAACTAATTAATGAAAAAAGACGAGCCAAGGTTTTGGAAATAATTGCCAAGGCTAAATCGGAAAATCGCCAAGCGCTCTATTTTGGAGAAAGTGCCGAAGTTATGGCGATGTATGAAATAAACACGGTGGAAAGTTTTGAAATTGAAAACTATCACGGGAGAAATTTAGGATATCCAGTAGTTTTGAAAGTTGATAGTGACAAGGTTTTGCATAAAACTGACAAGAATGGCGTGATACTCAACATTGAAAATGAAATGAATCTTTCTCGGGCTGTTTCGCAAATAAAAACTAATTTTCCTGAAAGTCATCTGATAATTCAGCCGATGGCGAAAAAAGGAGCAGAGTTAATTATCGGGATAAAAAAGGATGAAATTTTTGGGCCGGTGATTGTTTATGGCTTAGGTGGAATTTATGCGGAATTTTTGAAAACAGTGGATTATTTGGTGCCACCATTGAGTTTGGCTCAAATGGAAAAAACTTTGCTTTCGGGGAAGATTAAATTTCTTTTTCAAGGAGCGCGGGGACAGAAAAAATATAACGTCGAAGAAATGGTCAAAATACTTATGGGTATTAGTTCTTTTGCCTTGGAAATTCCGGAAATTCGCGAGTTTGATATAAATCCGCTAATTGTATATAATAATAGTCAGGAAGCCGTTGCTGTGGATGTTAAAATAATGATATAAGCGATGCTAATCTACCCGCCTCGACTCGCGGAGACCGCTTGTCGACGCGAGGCGGGCGAATATATGCGAATGTTGCGAATTGCGAATAATAAAAATAATAAACTAAATAAATTATATGGAAGATAAAAAAATAAAGATTTTGATTGTTGATGATGATGAAATAGTGCGCGGAACTTATGCGGATATTTTTCGCCAAGAAGGTTTTGAAGTGAGTGAGGCGGTGGATGGATTAGATGGTTTGGACAAGGCGACTAGGGAAATTCCAGATATTATTTTTTCCGGAATTATTATGCCAAGAATGGATGGATTTGCGCTCAAAGAAGCGCTGGCCAAGAACGTCACTACTTCTAGTATTCCCGTGATGATACTTTCGCATATGGGTCGAGAAGAAGACCGAGTCAAAGCGCAAGAATTGGGAGTGAAGGATTTTATCGTGCAAGGTATGGTAATGCCTAAACAAGTGGTAGAGAGGATAAGAAATATTTTTGGTTCAGCAAAATATCGGATAAAATTTTCGGCCAATGAATTGGACGCGTCAAAATTAGCGCAGGAATTTCATTTCGGACAAAAATTTGAATGTTCAAATTGCCAAGCGGAAATGGTGTTGGAACTAGAAGTGGCTGATATTGACAAAAAAGAATTTAAGGCGAAGTTTGTTTGTCCTAAGTGCGGGTAATCCTTACGAATTACGAATCTATACGAATGTACGAATAAGAATTTTTTTGTCATTCCCGTGAAAACGGGAATCCAGTGTAGAGACTAAATAAAAAATATTATATAAAAGTATTTTGATTTTTAAGATAAATTTTAGACTAGATTCCCGCGTTCGCGGGAATGACAGTTATTAATTAGGGGAAATTGTCCCCTAATTTTGTTAAAATGAAATTATGACAAATTGGGAAATAAAAAAGAATGAGGGTAATTTTTCGGGCGGACTATTGGAGAAATATGGTCCGATTATTTTGCAACTTCTCAAAAATCGTGGATTGGAAATGCCAGAAGAAATTGAAAAATATTTCAATTTTAATTATGAAAAAGATTTGAGCGATCCGTTTGAGATTGTTGACATGGAAAAAGCGGTTGAGCGAATTTCCAAGGCCATTGAAAATCAAGAAAGCGTGGCTATTTTTGGCGATTATGACGCGGATGGTGTTTCATCTTCGGCAGTACTTTTTGAAACTTTGACAAATTTAGGATTGAAAAAAATTACTTGCTATATCCCTGACCGTCAATTGGAAGGTTATGGTATGAATGAAAAAGCGGTGGAATATTTGAGTGAGAAAAAAATAACGCTAATTATCACAGTCGATTGCGGGATAACTAACATTGCCGAAGTGGAAAAGGCCAAAGAGATGGGAATTGATGTGATCATCACGGATCATCATCATGCGCCGGAAATTCTGCCGAAAGCTTATGCCCTGATAAATCCAAATATCCCTGATTCTGGTTTTCTGTTCAAGTCATTAGCTGGGGTGGGTGTGGCTTTCAAGCTAGCGCAGGCCCTGTGTCAAAAACAAGCGCCGGAAAAAGCTGAGCAACTTAAATGGGTGCTGGATCTTGTAGCGCTCGGAACAATTGCGGATTGTGTGCCACTACTTGGAGAAAATAGAGTGCTGGCAAAATATGGACTAATTGTGCTTTCAAAAACAAAAAGAGTGGGATTTTTGGAAATGTTTAAGGTTGGAAGAATTGATATTTCGGAGAATAATATTCCTGATGCGCATAAGGTGGCTTTTCAAGTTGCGCCCAGAATCAATGCGGCTGGTCGAATGGATCATGCTAATGTGGCTTATAATCTTCTCATCGAAAAAAATCCGGTACTTGCGTGTGATATGGCGTTGGAAGTGGAAAGTAATAACCAAAAAAGGCAAAAGATAACAGCAGAAATTTTTCGAGAAATCCAAGTCTTAGCAAATAATTCTTTCAAAGACAAGAAATTTATTTTTGCTTCGAGTGTTCATTGGCCGGTGGGAATTTTGGGACTAGTGGCGGGGAAAATTGCCGATGAATTTAAGAAACCGACCATCGTTTTGCAACGTCAAGAAACTGAATTTGTAGGGTCTTTGCGCAGTATCCCAGAGATAAATATCATTGAGACATTGGGAAAATGTTCAGAACTGCTCACTCGTTTTGGCGGGCATTCGCAAGCAGCCGGCGTGACAGTTAAGCCGGAAAATATTGAAAAATTTTATGAAAAAATGTCGCAACTTATCGAAGAAGAACTGGCTGGCAAAGAAATAATTCCAGTCTTGGATGTTGATTGTGAGATAACACTGGATGATATTAATTGGGAATTTGTGGCTGAGCTCAAAAAAATGGAACCATTCGGCATTGGTAATGAAGTTCCAGTTTTTTTGGCTAAAAATGTGATCATCTCTGATTTAAGAATTGTCGGTAATGGAAGTAAGCACTGGAAACTTTCTTTGATGAGCACTTCCGGTAGTCCGAAAATTTTTGACGCGATTGGATTTTCTTTGGCGACAAAATTTCCTGATTTGAAAAAGGATGATAAAATAGAGATGGTTTTTAATATTCAAGAAGACGAATGGAGTGGGAATAAAAAAATACAGTTGAATTTGATTGATTTGGGGAGGGTCGATTAAAGTTTTATTTTGAAAAAAAATTAACTCGAAAGCTTATTTTCTAACTAAAATTATTTAGACAACCGACGGCAGACACTAAACAATTTTAGAGAAAATAAACTTTCTCAAACAGGAATTTTTTACAAAATAAAACCTTAATCTCTAAGGGATAGTAAGGAGATAATTTTTATGGAAAGTAAAATAATAATTTTTGATTTTGATGGGACGCTAGTGGACTCTTTCGAATATGCGATTTCGGCTTTTAATAATATTTCTCAAAAATATAATCTTAAAAAAGTATCGCCCGAAGAAATTCCGCGCCTACGAAATCTTTCTTCTTTGGAGCTTCTCAAGGAATGGCAAATATCTTTTTGGAAAATGCCTTTCGTGATTCGTTCTGCCAGAAAAGAATTTGGCCGACATATTGACAGCGTGAAATTTTTTCCGGAAGTAGAAAATATTTTGATGGAATTGAAAAAAAGAGGTTATTCGCTTTCCCTTCTGACTTCTAATTCTCAAGAAAACATTGATTATTTTTTGAAAAAACATAATTTAGCAGTATTTGATTTTGTTTATGGTGGATGCGGATTGTTTTCCAAGAGTAGATTTATGAGAAAAATTTTGAAAAAGTATGATCATAAAAATAGCGAAGTGTTTGGCGTTGGGGACGAAACGCGAGACATTGAGGCGGCTAAAAAAAGTGGCATCAAGGCCGTGGCTGTTTCTTGGGGATTTAATTCTCGAGAAATTTTGGAAAAATATCAGCCAGATTATTTGTTGGATAATTTAAGTGAATTATTAAAAATAATATAAAATTATGTCAGAAAAAATTGTGATGTTTACTGATGGTGGGTCGCGGGGTAACCCAGGACCAGCGGGAATTGGAATTTACGTGGAAACTTTGGACAAGAAATTCGGGGAATGTATTGGCGAAGCAACAAACAATGTTGCGGAGTATTCAGCTTTAATTTTTGGCCTCAAAAAATTGAAACAACTTTTAGGTAAGGACAAAACTAAACAATATGAAATTGAATGTAATTTGGACAGTGAACTAATTGTGAAACAAATGAATCATGAATACAAAATCAAAGATGAAAATGTGCAGAAGAATTTCATTGAAATTTGGAATTTGATGTTAGACTTCAAAAATGTTATATTTATACATATACCAAGAGAAAAAAATTCCGTGGCGGATGCGCTAGTGAACGAAGCGTTGGATGCAAGAGAGAAACAAAAAAGTTTAATATAGTGTTGTTATCCCGCACGAAATTCCAAGCAAAACAGAAATGACATAATGTTTTGTGTGCGTGGTCGCCTACGGCTTAGTTTAGAAATAATTTAAAAATACAAGAGCGAATTTCTGCGGGATGCTCATTTTTGTTCCCGCTCGCTTCGCTCGCAGACAAAAATGGCAAAGAAAAAGACTTATGTAATTTTGGCACTAATTTTAATGATTATTGGCGGAATTTATTATTGGAAATCTCAGCCAAAAAAAATAACTTATACAACGGAAACGGCGAAAGTGGGGACAATTGCGAAGACTGTTTCGGCTACAGGAGAAATTGTGCCGGAAACTCAAGCAGATTTGTCATTTAAGTTAAGTGGACGGATAGATTCTATGTTAGTTAATGTGGGGGATCGGGTTATGGCCAAACAAAAAATTGCGACCGTTGACAAAGGAACTTTATTAGAAGAATTATCCCGAGCTAATAATGAGATTGAAGTGCAAAAAAAGACTCTTTCGGATATGAAGGACAAAGATGATACTTATAGTGACGATCAAATAAAAGCTCAAAAAGCGCAAATAAAAAAGGCTGAGGATGCAGTGAATATTATTCTTACGCAAATTAAGGCGACAACTCTTTATTCCCCACTAGATGGTATAGTGACAAAAAAAATTGCAGAATTAGGAGAAAATATCACAGTCAATAGTCCTGTTTTAACTGTGTCTAGTTTGGGTGAGCCATATATCCAAATTGATGTTCCAGAATCGGATATTGTGGATGTTAAAATTGGACAACATGCGAAAATAACTTTTGATGCTTTGTCAAGTGATGAAAATCTGGAAGGGGAAATTTTTGAAATTGAGCCAGCTTCAACCGTGATTTCTGATGTCGTTTATTATAAAGCTAAGATAAGGCTAGCTAAAATGGATGAGAGATTGAAAATTGGAATGAGTGCGGATGCGGATATTAATATTTTTGAAAAAAATTCGGTCGTGATGATTCCCTACCGCGCAGTGAAAAATGATGGGGATCAAGATTATGTGGAAATTTTGAAAGCGGAGAATGTCGTGGAGAAAATCAATGTCAAAACTGGCGTCAAGGGTGATGAAGGAATGGTGGAAATTGTTTCTGGACTGAAGGGTGGGGAAAAAGTCATTGTGCTTTCTGTCTGAACCATAATGTCAGAACCACTGATTAACACGTGAGACCTCGTGATTACACATGAATAAAATACAAAATAATTAGAAGTAATTTAATTTTTAATTTAAAAAATATGGATGAATCAAAAATGGAGCAACTTCCTGTTGATAATAAAGATTATAAAAAGGAGGATTATGATGTAAAAGCTGAGGAATTGGAAATCCTCAATCAGGAAGATATAAATTTAATGGATGAGGATGAGGCAATGGAAGTTTTGCAAAAAAAGAAACAATTAAAAGCTGAAATGAAAGGATTGGAAGGAGTTGCTGAAGATGAAGCTATTATTGAAAATGGCAAGCATGATGAAGAAGCGTTGAAAAAAAGTCAACAAGAAACAGCTGAATTGGCTAGTAATTTAAAAGCAGAAGAGGAATTGAAAATTAGTGTAATAAAGGAAAAACTAGGGATAAAAGATAAGGAATCGACAAATGAAGTTAGTCAAGAAAAAATCAGAGCACTTATTGACAATCTCAATGAAGCCTCAACTATACTTAAAAGAATAAGTCATATTGCGGAATTTGATATGCCTAACGGGCAAAAATTACTTGCAAGAAATAAAGAGGAAAATTTTCTAAAATATAAGGAAGAACTTACGGAGCTTTATGATAAGATGTATAATGTTTTATATGGAGATGGTGGAAATACTAGGCAGACAGATATATCTGGAGAAGAAATGCACAGAGTTGTAAATGCTAATAATTTTAGTGAAGTTAAAGGAATAATGGATAAACTTAGTGATGAGGCTTATGCGACAGCAAATAAAATGGAATTTATAGCTAAAATGGCACAAAGAAAAGTAGATACTGGTGGCAATTTATCAGAGGACTTTTATTCAGCTCAAGCTAATTTACATTCAATCCTAGAAATAATACCAAAGCTATTGCAGGAAAATGATAAATCAGAAAATATACTACAAGGCGAGAGAGATGAAATTTTGAGCAAATACAACGAATTAATGAAATTAATATTTACTTATGGCACTTGGGAAAGTGATGCGATTGATTCATCTAGCACTGCAATCAAAAAGATTAAATCTAATATGAAAGAATTTAAAAGTACGACAAAAACCAAGGAAGCAAAGAAAATACTAAGTGATAGTTATAGTGATTTAAGACTTTTAGCAAAAGTATTGGAAATTGCAGTCAATTCAAAATTAAAATAATTTTTTAGCTTTTTAATTAGTGGGTATAAAAAAAGTTATTAATTTTAATTTATTTATAATTCAGTGAAATCAGTATAATCAAGTGTTAATCATGTGGTTCTGATTATGTTAATTCAAATTCAAAATCTTTGCAAAACCTATGAGAATGAGGGAGTGAAAACGCCGGCGCTTCGCAAGGCGAATTTTTCTCTGGAAAAAGGAGAATTTCTTTCGATTATGGGGCCGAGCGGAAGTGGGAAATCAACTTTGATGCAAGTGGTGGGACTTCTTGATCGTCCAACAGAAGGAAAATATTTATTAGAAGGACAGGATACTGCCAGTTTTGATGATGATACTTTGGCATCAATTCGAAACAAAAAAATTGGTTTTGTTTTTCAATCTTTTAATTTGCTTCCTCGAACTTCGGTTTTTGAAAATGTAGAATTGCCATTATTGTATGATTCTATGCCTGATGGAAAAAATCGAGAAAAAGTAATGCGAGCCCTGGAGTCAGTCGGGATGGAGCATCGAGAAAAATATCTTTCCAATCAGTTGTCTGGCGGAGAGAAACAAAGAGTGGCAATTGCCCGCGCTTTGGTCAATGATCCGGAAATTATTTTTGCCGACGAACCAACAGGAAATTTAGACTCAAAAGCGGGACTACAAGTGATGAAAATTTTGCAAGAGCTAAACAATAAAGGCCGAACAATAATTTTGGTCACCCATGAAACTTATACCGCTGAACACGCCAAAAGAATCATCTATATGAAAGACGGAGAAATTGTGGCGGATGATCCAGTGAAGAACAGAAGGATTGCGGATGGAACGGAGGAGATACTGAAATAAAGAACCACTAATTTTCACTGATTTTCACATGATTACACGTGAATAAAAATACAAAAAAAAGTTTCCTCCTCTCCCTTAGGGAGAGGATGTTCGGTACTCCGGACAGGAGAGGGAAAAGACCAAAGGAAAAGAATAAAAATAAAATTATTCAAACAAGTTTTAGAAAGAAATAGAAATTTAAAGATTAAATAATTTTTGCAAGTTTGTTCCCTCTCTGTCGCGAGTACGCGACATCTCTCCCAAAGGGAGAGAGGGAAAACCAAAATTGTAATGCATATAATTTCTCCAATTAAAATATCTTTGAAATATCTTTTAGCGGCGAAGTTTCGTTCGTTTTTGACGATTTTGGGAATTATTATTGGCGTCGCATCGGTGATTATTATTATGGCAATTGGACAGTCGGCGCAAGCCTTGATACTTGATCAAATTACTGGAATTGGATCAAATCTAATCGGAGTTCTTCCGGGAGCGTCAGATGAAAAAGGACCACCAGCGTCGGCGATGGGAATTTCCATTACTACTTTAAAATACGATGATCTGAAAGCGCTTAGAAATGGAAGAAATGTTCCGGAAGTGACAGACGGCGCGGGTTATGTGACAGGAACAACCACCACTGAATATAATGGCACAAATTTGACTACTTCTTTTCAGGGTACAACCGCAAGCTACATTAATGTGGAAAATGCCAAAGTGACAGAAGGCAGATTTCTTTCCGAGGATGAAGAAACGAATATGTCGCGCGTGGCGGTGATTGGATTTAATTTGAAAAAAGATCTTTTTAGTGGAGACGATCCACTGGGCAAAGTGATAAAAATAAAGGATCAAAATTTCACAGTCATTGGTGTTTTGGAAAAAAGAGGGTCATCCGGTTTTGGCGTGACTAGTCAGGATGACGCGATATTTGTTCCTTTGAAAACTGCGCAAAAACTTCTTCTTGGGATTGATCATCTTGGATTCATTCGTCTCAAAGTTAGAGATGCCAGTCTAATTTCTTTGGCCAAGGAAAATGTGACACAAACGCTTAGGGATCGACATAACATTGATGATCTGGCTAATGATGATTTCTCGGTGCGCGATATGGCTTCGGCAGTTGAGATAATAAAACAAGTGACGGATGTGCTTCGATATTTTCTTTTAGCAATTGGAACAATATCTCTTGTTGTGGGTGGAGTGGGGATTATGAATATTATGTTATTGGCGGTTAATCAAAGGATTCGGGAAGTGGGACTGCGAAAGGCAGTGGGCGCAAAAAACAGCGATGTTTGGACGCAATTTCTAATAGAATCAATCTCCATTTCTTTTTTAGGTGGAATAATCGGAATTATTATTGGAGTAGCGGTCTCATTTTTGGCAGCGATTATAATTCAGTCTTTGAAATATGCTTGGCCGTTTATAATTTCTTGGCAATCAATTATTTCAGCCATCGGAGTTTCTTTTGTAATCGGAATAATTTTTGGGATTTATCCTGCCAGCAAAGCTTCGAGGATTTCTCCTATGGAAGCGTTAAGATATGAATAATTTTTTTGTAATCTTTAATAAAAAAAACTTATGCCTGAACAATATAAATTTTCTCAACTACAAGAGAAAACTGGGGAGAAAAGTACGGTGAAAATTGCTTATCAAAACCAAAATCTCAAGCTTCCTTTTAAGTTGGAAAGCTTGGCTTATTTTGTTGATCCAAAAGGCGAAAAAGAATTAATCACTCATCCACATCATCATCGAGCGGCTTGGCTTCCAAATGTTGGGATGGCTGATGAGCGGGGAAATATTTATTTTCAAACAACTATTAAGGGATTGGGTTATCTTTATCCAGAAGGTTATAAAAGTAAAAAAGACAACTTTTACGGCGAAAGTAATTCTGATATTACTGTGCAAAAATCCGTGGAGGATCCTTGGGGTTACAAAGTTTTGGGATTGTTTGATCGTCGCAATGTTGCTTCGTTGATTGAAAATATACAAAAATTAAAACAATCGGGATTGCGTTGTGAGGAATTGGCAGGCGCATTAGAAATAAAAAAAGTTTTACTAGATGGCGAACCAACAGATATCACTATGTTAAGAAACTATTTGACTGATGAAGCTAATAAGCAAGGTTTTCCTCAAAAATACTTGGATGACTTAAAGGGTTTTGAACCAGCTTTGCTTATTCGGGTGGTAAGGGATAATACTAGGATTCAAGATTTTTGTTCGGCTAGCGTTAAGGAAAAAAAAGAAATTTTAATGGAAGTTTTTAAGCGACTTAATCAAGAAAATGAATGCTCTCAGAAAGATAAACGATATGATGCTAGTAATCCTGACTCAATAAAAGATTATATGGAAGATTTTTTTGCTCATTCTGGAAAAAATCTAGCTATTTTGCAAAATAATGGCGCTATGATGACTTATTTTAATTCTGGCAATATTACTTTGTCGTTAGGAGAGGTGGTGGATTTGGATTCTATTATTTTTCTAGACAAAGGTTTTTCCGCTCACATTACGCCAGATGACCAAATGGGAATTCCTAAGGGTTACAAAAAAGATATTCGCGATCAAATTTATGCTTTAGGTAAAATGTTTATTAAGGCGTTTGATGAGCTGATTAAAGTTGATATTTCTTTGCGTGAAAAATTGACGAAGGTTTTTGTAGATAGCTACGAAAAAAATATTGACCCAGAAAAAATGAAAGCGTTAAAGCTTGATTCAGAAAAAGTTAAAAGAGTCGTTGCTGATTTTGCTAAAAAAATGATAACATATAATCAAAGCGTATCACCGGTTAAATTAGCTTAATTTAAAAATATGGAAAAATATAAAATAATAAAAGATATTCATAAAAAAGAAATAAAAGAGGGTATTTCTGAGTACAAAGAGAAAGAAAAAGAAGATCGAATTGAAATAGCGGAAAAGATAGCATCCTCTTTGTATGATAATTTTGGAAATCTTGTATCTGAAGATTTTCTCAAAGAAAGATTTGAAAAAATTCCCAAAGTTATTAAAAATGAAGTTTTTAATCTTTTGTTTGAAAAAGATCCAGAAAAAGCTCTTGGAGTAATTGACTTATTTGGCGTCTTGCCTGATAAATTCCAAGACAATATTGTTGATTATGTTAAAAAAGGCCAAGATATATCTAATTGGGTTTTCGAAAAAATCATAAAGTCTTTTGATAAAATAACAAATAAGGAGTTATCCAATATAGCGAGAGATAATCGGGAATTGAATTTCAATTTCTTTTCAAAAAATAAAGAAAAGTTTCCTTACCTAACAGAAAGAGAAATTCTTGGAAAGGCTTATTGGTCAGATTTTTATGATTGGGCTATGGTTATTCCATATATTGATAAATTTCCTTCAGTTAAGATTGAGGATGCTATTGAAGGGACACTAAAGCAACATGTAAACAACGACCCTAAAGTTCTTTTTAAAAATATAGACAAATTAAATATTTTTCAAGAAGATTTAATTAATATTTTTATAAAGAAGAAAGTCTTTAGTGGATTATGTCAAAGTCTTGAATATATTGATTCTAAATATCATCAAGGAATAGCAGAAAAAACTATTGATGCACAATGTTACGCTTATGTAATGGATTATGCAAGAGATTTTAGAGATGTAGATATCCCCTCAATTTTTAGCAGGATAGCCAATATTTTATCAGGAAAAGAAGAAGCAATAACGAATATCTTAGTGAAAAAATTACCTGCTACATCTTTAGCGTGGGTAAATAACGCGCCAGATGAAATTATCAATATGGCTATGGAAAAGGATCCAGAAAGAGTTGTGAAGAGCTATGAAATATTCAAAGAAAGAGTAGATGTTGAAAAACTTAGAGAGAACTTATTCAAAAGAGGATCTTTCAGTAGCATAATTTGTTACCATGATGTCTTGGGTATTGATTTAACGGAAGATGTTGCTTTTAAAATAATAAACATGGGAGGAGGCAGAGTAGTCATTAATTATCTGAATAAATTTTCAAACTTATCTCGCGAATTATTTATTAAGTTAGTAGATAAATTTCCAAGTGAAGTTAGTTTGTACGCCTCAGAGTTTAAAGGAATTGCGAGAGAAGATATTTATGAGTTTGTTGAAAAATATAAGGATTTTAATATTGAAAACGTAATATACAAATATGAAAATTTTGAAGGCTTAGAGTTGAACATGGATTTCGCTGATTTATTATTGAGACACGATAAATGTGATATTTTAGTTGAAAACTTAAATAAGTTTGTATTTTTGGATTATAATAAAATTTCTAAACAATTAATTGATGTCGGTAGAAGTGGTCTTGTTTTAAATAATTTGCATAATTTTAAAGAGACAGATCTTCTTTATCTAGCAAATAGTTTATTAGATAGTGGACACGAAAAAGACTTGATTGGTCATTATGTTAAATTTAAAGGATTTAATAAAAATGATGAAGAGAAAATTATAAGAAGGCTTCTTCATAAGGGGTATTCTTGTGATATTATTAATGGCATTGACAATTTTAAATGTTTTGATGATAACCGAAAACTTGCTGGGGAAATTTTTAATGACTGTGTTGAAGAAGAAAAATGGTTTGCTGAAAATATGGATATACTTAATAATAAATATCTTCCGCCGTTAGATAGAGTATTCTCTCTCGCTTATGAAATATTTAATTCTTATTTAACTCCTGAAACATATAAAATTATAAAAGATATCCAAAGTGGGAATGTTGATAAAGAAAAAATGCAAGCATTGGGTATTTCTCAAACGGGAGAAGCAGGCATTAATCAATTAAAAAAGAAAATAAATTGTTTTAAATCGGAATTATTAAGTGAATCTTTTGATATTTCAGTTTTAAATAAATCCGTCCTCCTTCACCAATATTTTAGATTTTATGTCAATTATGAGAGTAGTGGATTTGGAGAACATGATAAAAGCTCCTTTGATAATACTATTTTAAAATTTGAAGAATTAAAGAAGAATGGGAAAATAACAGAAATGTCAAAGAGATATTTTCCGAGTGGTCAAGTTAATGTAAATAAAGTAAACAGAGAGAAACAAGATAATTTTCAATATTCAGAACAATTTATCGCTCGCTATGACACTATAGCTAAATCATTAAAAGAAAGTTTGGCTTTTTTTGAGAAAGAAAGCCCATTATCTCTTATGGTGAAACAAGCAGAAAATAAAAAACAAGATCTGCTTAGAAGATTAAGAGAAAATGTGGAGGAAAATGCTAATCCAAAAGCTAGGGAAAATTTAGACAGAAGAATTGAAGGCTTAGAAAAATTAAATATTCGAAGCGTTAAGGATTTTCAAAATAATTTTGAATTCTTATCGCAATTTAAAGAATTTCATGAAGACTTGCGACAAATAATTTTCTATTTTGTGCTACATAAGCATGATAGTTATCGTAATTTTGCCAAAAATATTGACCTAGAAGATGATAGAAAGAAAATACCAATAAGCGATGTCAGTTCAATGATAAATTTTGTTAATCATGTGGTAGGCGAGGAAACATGGAAAAAATATTTTACTAATAGCAACGCCGTTAAGGCTTTTGGCAAAATAATAAACACCAAAGCCCTAGAGGAGGAATATATTAGAGCGCAAAATCAAGAATCAAGTGGAAAAACTCGTTTAGATTTTGTTCCTACGCGCGGGTTATTAATGGAATTTTCTGGTCACATTTCCGATGCTTGTTGGGCCTCAAAATATAATAGTATTGCTAATGAATTTCCTAATTTTGTTTCAGTAGTCATAGTACAAAACAAAGAGACTAAATTCGAAAGATTGGCTGGAGCTTCGATGCTTATAGAAACTAAAGATGAAGAAGGTGGGCCACTTTTAGTCATTAGAGGGCTTAATCCAACTGAAAATTTGATTAATTCTTTGGATGTAGAGGATTTTTTTGAAAAATTTATTAAATATGCAGGTGATATTGCTAATAAATCTAATCGAAAATTAGCAATTGTAATCGATGATCATTCTGGTGGGGCAAGTACTAATCGCCCAACGCTATTCGCATATTTAAATAATCAACGTAATTCTTTGTCAAAGATTGGACTAAATTCTGGTGATGATACTACTTTTAACGGTTATGAGATCGTAAATGATTGTTATTTAGTGGAATAGAAATGAAGTAAAGTCAATTATTTTTAAAATTAAAATGCATGAATTTTTGGTTCCAATTAAATTAGCTTTCAAAAGTCTTAAAAATAATTTGGGGCGGACGGTTTTGTCGCTTCTGGGGATTGTGATTGGCGTTTTGAGCGTGATCTTGGTTTTGTCTTTTGGCTCGGGAGTCAAAGGATTTTTGGTGGATCAAGTTTCTTCTTTTGGTTCGGACATTATTGAAATTGAAATCAAGGTGCCAAAAGTTTCCAAAACTTCCACGCAAAATGCCAGTGGGCAAATGGGTGGAATGCAAATCACTACTTTGAAATTGGAAGATATGGAAGCGGTGGCCAAACTTTCTAATGTCGGAGAATGGTACGCGGCCATTATGAATCAACAGGTGATTAGTTATGAGAATAAGAATAAGCAGGTGATTATTATGGGTACGACCGCTAGTGTGACAGATGTCGACAAAAAAACAGTGGTAGAAAAAGGAATGATGTTTAGCGAAGATGATGACAAAAGTCTTCGGCAAGTGGTGGTGCTGGGTTCGGAGACGAAAAAAGATTTTTTTGGCGAGAGTGAAGCAATTGGCAAGGAATTGAAAATTAAGGGTCAGACCTATCGCGTGATTGGAGTTTTGAAAGAACGAGGCGCTGCCGGTCCGTTCAATTTTGATCAGATAATTTATGCTCCGCTTCACACAGTTCAAAAAAAATTAGCCGGCATTGATTATTTGCAAATGGCAATTTTCAAAGTACGCGATATGGGAAAACTTGATCTAACTGTTGCTCAGGCAACTGATGTGCTTCGCGTCGAGCATGATATTGAAAATCCGGATGATGATGATTTTGCAGTCAATTCTATCGTGGAAGTTCTGGAAATTCTCAATAAGGTTTTTTTCTCAGTTAATTTGCTTCTTATCGCGCTCACTTCCATTTCGCTCATTGTTGGTGGAGTGGGGATTATGAATGTGATGTATGTGTCAGTGACGGAGCGGACATTTGAAATCGGACTCAAAAAATCAATTGGCGCTAAAAATTCCCAGATTCTTTTTCAGTTTCTCTTCGAAGCAATTTTCATCACACTGCTGGGCGGAATTATCGGACTGGCTCTAGGCTTTGGAATTTCCAAGCTCGGAGAAGTAATTGCCATGAGTTATGGCTTTAACCTAAAATTCCCAATTACTTGGTGGTCAGCTTTGCTTGGTCTTGGTTTCTCTGCTGGAACCGGAATAATTTTTGGATATTTTCCAGCCAAAAAAGCTTCGCAACTTTCTCCAATGGAAGCTTTGAGGAAAGAATAGTTTTTATGTAAGTAATCAATTGCGTAATTAAATACGCATTATAATATATACTTCTCTTACTTTCTTTGTCAGCAAAGAAAGTAACAAAGAAACTGCCGACCCGGGCTTGCGCTGACAGAATTTCTAATCTTTCTCGCTAAAATTTAATAAATTTCTTAACGCTCGCGCGATTGAAATTATGAAACGCGCGGCGCAATGGGCGGATTTTTTATTTTAAGATTCAGCCTTGCGGAGCACTCCCCATAAATTCAAGTGAGCTGGCGTTAAGAATTTACTCATCTTAGCTTGACGTACTCGTCAAGCCTAGTAAATTTAGCCAGCGAACGTAGAATTTATTGGAGTGCGTAGCTTGGCTGAGAGTTCTTTTTGTTACTTTTTCTTGCGGAAAGAAAAAGTAAGGCTAAATTTTAAAGTAAGGCTAAATTTTTGGGAAAAAGAAAAATGGCGAGGAGTTTTTTATTGTTAATGAAAGTAATCGAATTGTTTAAATAATTTGTTAAGTAATTTGTTAAGTAACACGTTAAGTAACAAAAAATTTGATTTTTTATCGCATTTCAGCTAAGGTTTAGTTAACTTTGGCTGGAGGAAGGAGGGACGGTCATGGTGGCTGTTCTTTTTAAATTTAATTTTTTTGGATGGGAGGGTAGGGAAAAATAATGACTGAAAGTTTGTATGGTCAAATGGGCGTAGATGCTCATAAGGGAACAGTGGAATCAGCGTTTGAAGGAAAAATTGATAATAATTTTCCTCATGCTTTTGTTAATGCTACAAGAGACAAAAAAGCACCAGGGTATGTCAAAACATTAAAGGTCGATGGTGATGGAAGTAGGCCGACGCAACACGTACTCCATTTTATGGAGACTGGTGATGAAACTTCTTTTGAGCCGTCAGCGGATGATTCCCACGCTATGGTTGCAACTGATGCAGGGGCGGCTGGTTTTATTGATGAATATACTTTTGCTGATGTTCTTGATGTCAATAAGCTTGCCATACCTGGCCGTAAAGATTTGAAGGAAATGATTCTTTATGCTTATAGCAAAAGAATTTCCGAGGTCATTGCTCTTCATCGAGAGTATGGATTTGATGAAGAATTTCTCGGAGGAGAGACGGCAGATTTACCAAGCCAAACCTCTTCTTACATTTGCAATGGCGTTTTGCAGGCCAGGGTTCATGAGAGTTGTTTTATTGATGGCGTTACAATGCCTGGTGACAAAATCTGGGGCTTTTCTAGCGGAGGAAAGTCCAGATGGGAAAAAAAATCAACTCTGGTTTAATGTGTAATGGCGTTACACTGGCTTGTGCAACTCTAATGTGGGAAAGGTATAATCAAAAATATCCCTTTCTGAGGCATGAGATGCAAAAATATCATGGTCGATTCAGGATTGATGATAAGCCGATTGGGCTCAATGGTATGACAGCTAGCGAAGCGCTTCGCTCTCCTACGCGCCAAATGGCAATTATTTTCCGCTTATTGATTCTTGAACTTCTGAAGAACAATGCTCTTCATCTCTTGCATGGTCTCACTGTTAACACTGGTGGTGGAGCCACAAAAACTCTTCGGCTCGGAGAAAATATTCGGTATATAAAGAAAATGCCGGAGCCACTCCCGATTTTTCAGTTGATTCATGAGGAGGGACGCGTGTCATGGAATGAGATGTTCGAAGATTTTAACAACGGCATTGCTGCGGATATAATAGGCTCCGACGAAGGCGGAATTTTGGAAAGTGCCATAAAAAAAGTATCATTAGAAACTGATGTGCAATACCACGAACTGGGCGAATGCGTGTATTCGCAAAATCCTAAGAATGAGGTATTTCTTGAAACAGACTACGGAATATTTCCCTATTATGGGAAATAAATCTCTCATATTTAAACTCAAACACCGCCGGACTTCTCGAGGAGAGTCCGGCGTTTTTATTTGACTATTAACCTAAATTTGCTATGGTAGAGGCAGAAACAAAAGCTAAACCAATTAAGGAGGGTTGGCTTTTTTGCTTTTTGTTTTGATAATTTTTAGCCCTTTTACAACTGAATAAAATTACGCAGAATTTTTATTCTGCTTGAAAATATAAAATAATAAATATAAAACTCAAATAAGAAAAGGAGTACTTCCATGCAACATTTTTTTATGCCAAAAAAAGAAGGACTGGAACATTGCTTTAATGTGGAGACATCTGCACCGTTGACTATCGGCGAGATAGCTGTTCTGGAACAGCTTCTCACGGAAGGATTCGTGACGGACAAAATCTCGGAGACTCTGTCGAATAATGGTGGACAGGAAGTGGTGGAGCTGGGACCTCGTATGAATTTCGCGACATTTTTTTCAACAAATCTTGTCTCGGCTTGTCATGCGTGCGGACTCGAAAAAATTACCCGTATTGAGCGTTCCAGAAGGCATCCACTGCCCGCGGAAATCGACAAAGCGCAGTTTACTCGGGAACATCATGACCGCATGACGGAATGTGTCTATCAACAGAGTCTCGTGACTTTCGACTCAGGCATTCTACCTGAGCCGGTCACTGAAATTCCGATGATGGAAAACGGACCTGATGCGCTCCTGAAGGTTCCTGGGCTTGCGATGGACGCATGGGATAGAAATCTTTACTACGAATATTTTGTCGGTGAAGAAAAAAGAAATCCTACGATCGTTGAAATCCGCGACCTCGATAACGCCAATAGCGAACACTCGCGGCATGGCTACTTCAGGGGTAAACAGATCATCAACGGCGTGGCAATGCCGGAAACGCTTATGGAAATCGTGCAGTCAACACTCACGAAAAATCCTGGCAACAGCATCATCGCTTTCAAGGACAATTCCAGTGGAATCAAGGGATATGATTGTTGGACAATCATTCCTGAAAATCCCGGAGCACCATCACCGTTCGTGAAGAAAAAAGTGAACTATCACATAATCTTCACAGCGGAAACGCACAACTTCCCGACAGGCATCGCTCCTTTCCCCGGCGCCGAGACAGGCACAGGTGGAAGAATCCGCGATGTCCAAGCAACGGGCAGAGGTGGGCTGGTGGTGGCTGGCACGGCAGGATATTGTGTTGCAAATCTTCTCATTCCGGGTTACGACCTGCCTTGGGAAGACAAGAACTATGTTTATCCCTCAAATCTTGCACCCTCTCTCAATGTCGAGATAAGGGCAAGCGACGGCGCCAGCGATTATGGCAACAAATTTGGTGAGCCGGTTATACTCGGCTTTACCCGGTCATTCGACCAGAGACTTCCCAATGGTGAACGCTGGGGATGGATCAAGAAAATTATGTTTACAGGCGGTATCGGTCAAATCGATGCCAGACACATCGAAAAAGGCGAAGCTGAAAAAGGAATGCTTATCGTTCAGGTAGGCGGACCAGCATATGGTATCGGTGTGGGCGGTGGCTCGGCTTCTAGCAAGCTCCAAGGTGATAACGACGCGGAGCTCGACTTCAATGCAGTGCAGCGTGGCGATGCGGAAATGGAACAGAAGATGAACCGCGTCATTCGGGCCTGCGTTGAGATGGAAGACAAAAATCCCATCGTGAGTGTTCATGATCAAGGAGCGGGTGGATCAGCTAATGTTCTTAAGGAGCTGGTTGAAAAAGCCGGAGGTATGATCGAACTCAGGCGCATCAAGCTTGGCGATCCGACTCTCTCGGTTCTCAAAATCTGGATTGCCGAATACCAGGAGCGTTGCGGTTTTCTGATTATTTCTTCGCGGATTGAAGAATTCAAATCCATCTGCGAAAGGGAGAAGGTCAACTGTGAAGTTCTTGGCGAAGTAACCGGGGACGGACGTTTCCTCGTTCATGACGAACAGGATGATTCAACTCCTGTTAATCTCGACCTCGCGAAAGTCCTGGGCAATATGCCGCAGAAAACTTTCAAAGATGAGAGGATTGAGTGCAAGCATCAGCCGCTTAATCTGCCAGACATGACTATGGAAGACGCTCTTTACAGGGTGCTCCGCAATCTGGCAGTCGGCTCGAAGCGGTTTCTCGTCAGCAAAGTCGACAGAAGTGTAACGGGTCTCATTGCTCAACAGCAGTGCTGTGGTCCGCTTCAGCTTCCTGTCAGCGATGTGGCGGTTATCGCCCAGAGTCATTTCGGAATTACCGGTGCCGCGACTTCCATCGGCGAACAGCCTATAAAGATGTTGGTAAATCCCAAGGCTGGTGGCCGTATGGCAGTAACGGAAGCTCTGACCAATTTGGTTTGGGCGAGAATCAGTGGGTTGGAAGATGTTAAGTGCAGTGCTAACTGGATGTGGGCGCCGAAACTTCCTGGTGAAGGAGCGGCTCTCTACGACGCGGCTTGCGCTATGCGTGACGCAATGATCCAGCTGGGTATTGCCGTGGACGGCGGGAAAGACAGTCTTTCGATGGCAACACGAGTCGGCGACGAAATCGTGAAGTCTCCGAGAGAATTGGTTATATCCGCTTACGCGACTATGCCCGACATCACGAAAGTGGTGACGCCTGATTTCAAGAGTCCCGGAGCCAGTCGGATTATTTATATCGACTTGGCGAACGGAAAGAAGCGATTGGGCGGTTCGGCTTTGGCACAGTGTTACGGTCAACTCGGAGACGAGTGTCCGGACATGGAAGATCCACAGCTCCTCAAGCGTGCATTCATGGCAATTCAGGAGCTTATAGACAAGGGTCTTATCCTGGCTGGTCATGATGTTTCCGACGGTGGTCTTATTGTGACACTGTTGGAAATGGCCTTTGCTGGCAACTGCGGATTTTCAATTTCGACGCCGACATGTTTGACGCAGGACTGGTTTGCAGAAGAGGCAGGTCTGGTAATCGAATGCCCCTGGGAATTCGAAGAAGTTACTAAAACTCTCAAGGGATGGCAGGTGCCATTTAATTATCTCGGATTCACAATGCCTGCATCTGACAAAAACATTTCCATCAAGGAAGTGGGTACGGGGAAAAGCTTGCTCGAGGCTGACATGCAGGTTCTTCGTCAGTGGTGGGAGGAAACATCCTACCAAATCGAACGGCTTCAGAAAAATCCCGAATGTGCCGACCAGGAGAAGAACAACATCTTCGAGCGGAAGGGTCCGAAATACAATGTGTCTTTCGAGCCCAAGCTGACGCCTGGTTACGTCATCGAAACAACGGAAAAACCCGAGGTAGCAATACTTCGGGAAGAAGGAAGCAATGGTGACCGCGAAATGACCTCTGCTTTTTATCAGGCAGGATTCAAGCCGTGGGACATCACCATGACGGACCTCTTGAGTGGTAAGATTGACCTGGAAAGATTCAGGGGGTTCGTGGCAGTTGGCGGATTTTCTTACGCCGATGTTCCGGAGAGTGCCAAAGGCTGGGCAGCAACTATCAGATTCAACGAAAAGCTCAACAAGATGTTCGCGGACTTTTACAAACGTCCCGACACATTCTCGCTGGGTGTCTGTAATGGTTGTCAACTCTTTGCGCTTCTGGGCTGGGTGCCTTGGCAGGGTCTTTCCGATGAAGAGCAACCGAGGTTTATTAAAAATTTATCCGGAAGATTTGAATCACGTTGGGCGACAGTAAAAATTCTTGAAAGTCCGGCCATTATGCTTCAAGGAATGGAAAATTCAATCTTAGGCGTATGGGTGGCGCATGGTGAAGGAAGGCTGTATTCTCCTCAAAGAGATATTTTGCCCAATGTTATTATGCGATCTCTTGATCCGATGCGTTTTGTAGATGATGCTGGAAATGAAACTGAAGTATATCCATTTAATCCAAACGGATCCCCGTCTGGAATTACAGCTCTTTGTTCTCCAGACGGAAGACATCTTGCAATGATGCCTCATCCTGAGCGGGCATTCCTAAAATGGCAATGGCCATATCGGACAGCAGAGATTGAAGATCTGTTAGTCTCTCCTTGGATAAAAATGTTTCAAAATGCCAGGGAGTGGTGCGAAAATAAATAAATTTTTTTAAAAAGATGTAGTCCCCGTAATCATCTATATGGTTACGGGGTTCTTTTTTTATTACGCCATAAACCATAAATCCCGCAAGATTGCGGGGTTTTTTGATGTATGGTAGCCTAGTGGTATGGAAAATGATGAAGAAAAAAATCCCGCCGACACTGAAGTTGAGGCGGGCAAGCAAGAAGCGGTGACTGACGAATTGGAAAAAGAGGAAGATATGATAGAGGAGAAACCGAGAAATAATAAATACGATTTCTATGTTGAGCTCGTGTTGTTTTTGATTTTGGGAATTCTGATTGGGATTGCGCTCAAAACTGAAGCGGTGAAAAGAATCACGATTGGGTATGATGATTATAAAATGAAAATTATGAAAAGTGATTTTGATATCAATAAAATTGAAAAAGATATTTTACAAAAACAAAAAGATGAAGCGCAAAAAGAGACAGTAGAAAATCAAATTGATAATAATGCAGAAAGCATAAAGTAGATATAATCTAATTAAAATTTTACACTAGATTCCCGTTGGAGTTTATACTCGCGAAAGCGGGTACGGGAATGACAAGGATATAATATTATGGAAGAAAAAAATAAAATTAAGAATCTAATTTCTTTGGTAATTCTTTTGGTCGGGCTTCTTTTAGGCAGTCTTTTTGTGGACGCAGGACAAATGATAAAAAGTGCTGGATATTCACAGAAAAATCTCAACAAATCTGACATTTTTGAAGTGAGTGGAAAAACGTGGGTGGCCTATAGTGATCCAGCGGTGCCAATTTCTGTTATCACGGATGACAGTTGTGAGGCTTGTGACCCAGGAGAAATTTTAGCTTGGCTTCGAAGAGTTTCACCAACAATTAGCGCGGAGAAAATAAATTATGACAGTGAGCAAGGAAAAAACTTGATCAGCGAGTTTGGAATCAAAACTTTGCCAGCTTTCATTTTTGCCAAAAATCTTGATCAAACTGAATTTTATACTGAAGCCCAGGCGCTATTTTATGCTAAGGGCGATAAATATGTTTTGAATGTGCAAACATTGGGCGCACCCGTAGGAAAATATTTGGAGTTGCCACAAATAAGCACAAATGATGCAATTTTTGGCAACAAAGATGCCAAAGTCAAAGTTGTTATTTTTTCTGATTTCCAATGTCCATATTGCAAAGTTTTCTACAAAGCACTGCGTGACACAATGAAAAATTATCAAGACAAAGTTTTGTTTAGTTTGAAAGAATTTCCATTGACTGAAATTCATCCGCAAGCCGAGAGCGCAGCCTTGGCTTCAATGTGCGCACAGGAACAAGGCAAGTTTTGGGAATATGCCGATATTCTTTATGCTAAACAATCACAATGGGGAGAAACAAAAAACACAGCCAGTTTCAAATCATATGCACAAACCCTTAGATTGAATATGAATGATTTCAATGGTTGTTTGGATAACAAAAAATATCAGGATAAAATAAATGCCGATATTAGCGAAGCACAGAACTTTGGTATCACAGGAACACCGACAATCTTCATAAACGACAAGGTGGAAACTGGAGCGCTTAGTGCGGAGGATTTGAAAAAGGATATTGAGGAGCAACTGTAAAACCTTACGAATTACGAAATTTTACGAATGTGACGAAATACAAATAATAAAATGCAAAAAGATATTGTTTTCAAAAGAATTCACTGAAATATTTGGTGGGTTCTTTTTTTTGTGGTATACTGACGGTGTCCTTACGAATTCCAAAATTTTACGAATGTGACGAAAAATTAGTAATAAAAATAAAAATGAAGGAGGTTGAAAAAGATATTATTTATGCAAAAGAATGCTATGAGTTAATTGGTTTTATGTATGATGTTTGGAATGTGATTGGTTATGGACATAAGGAAATATTTTATCAAAAAGCAGTAGCGGAGATTTTTAGAAAAAACAATAAGAATTTTAAAGAGCAATTAAGATTGAGAGTAAAGATGGGAGAAAAAGAATTGGGTATTTATATTCTGGATTTTCTCTATGAAGATAAGATAGTTATTGAATTAAAACAAGGAGAAAATTTTTCTAGGCAAGATTTTAATCAGATATATGCTTATCTAAAAGCTACAAATTTGAAATTAGGTTTACTGATACATTTCACAAGAACCGGGATTAAATTTAAGAGAATAGTGAATTTAAAATAAAAATGAATTAGGATTCGTACATTCGTACGATTTCGTAATTCGTAAGGAATTTCATGAAAAATCATAAAGATATTTTTGAAGTTATTTTTTTTGCTCGGGGTGGGCAAGGAGCAAAGACGACGGCGGAAATTTTGGCGCAAGCGGGAACTCATGAGGATAAATTCGTTCAAGCTTTTCCAAGTTTTGGACCGGAGCGGTCTGGCGCGCCAACTAAGACATATTTGCGAATTTCCGATCATGAAATCAGAACGCACGAACCGGTTGTTGATCCGGATTTGGTGGTGGTACTCGACGACACACTTTTGGATTCACAGGAAGTGGCTTTCAATTTAGACAAAGATGAGTTTTTGATAATAAACACAAAAATGGCCGAACACGAAGTGCGAGAAAAACTAATTCAAAAAGGTGGAAAATTTGAAGGTAAAATTCACCCAATTGATGCCAGTGGAATTTCCCTTTCAATTATTGGCCAACCTCGTCCCAACACCGTAATCTTGGGAAAATTTGTACAAGTTTCTGGAATAATAAAAATGGAAAGTATAATAGAAGAATTTAGGCGGATTTTTGAAAAAAAATTAGGCAAAGAAAATTGCGACAAAAATATTCAAGCGATTGAGAAGGCGTATGATACGATATAAATCAGAACCACTGATTATCACATGAGACCTCGTGATTACACATGAAATATTAAAATAAATTAAATTTTTTACATCCAACCATTAATTATTACCGAGGATTTTTTTCTGCTGAATTTATAATTCAGTGAAATCAGTATAATCAGGTGTTAATCAGTGGTTCTGAAATTTATGGCAGAACACGGAGCAGTTATAAAACATGATCAAGAAAAATCACCTAAAACCGGAGCGTGGCGATATATGCATCCGGAAGTGGACAAAGAAAAGTGCATTGGTTGCGCAACCTGTGTGCCGTTTTGTCCGGATGCGTGTATTGAAATGAAAAAACACAAAGAAGGACAACGAGATAAAGCAGATATTGACTATGAATATTGTAAAGGTTGTGGCGTTTGCGCCGAAGTTTGCCCAATAAAAGCAATAACAATGAAAAAGAAATAATTATGAATAAAAAAAATAAAAAATTAGCGCTTACGGGTGGTGCGGCTGCGGCTGAGGCCTTGAAACAAATTGATTTGGATGTGATGCCGATTTATCCGATTACTCCGCAAACTACTATCATTGAAACCTATGCTGGATTTGAGGCAAATGGCGAAGTGGAGACGGAGATGATAAAAGTAGAATCAGAACACTCGGCCATGAGCGCAGCTATTGGTGCTAGTTCGGCTGGCGCAAGAACTGCCACAGCTACCAGTTCACAGGGCTTGGCTTTGATGCATGAAGTTCTCTATATTGCCAGTGGTTTTCGTTTACCGATTATGATGCTTGTTAGCGCGCGAGCCTTGGCTTCGCCTATAAACATTCATGGCGATCATAGTGATGTGATGGGATGTCGCGACTCCGGCTGGATTCAACTTTTTTGTGAAAATGGCCAAGAGGTTTATGACAAAACAATTATCGGAATGAAATTAGCGGAAAAAGTGAAATTGCCGATTATGGTAATCATGGATGGTTTCAACACTTCTCACAGCGTGGAAAATTTGGAAATTTTAGAAACAAAAGTTGTGCAAGAATTTGTGGGAGAATTTGAGGCGGTGAGTCCACTCTTGGACACCGAAAATCCTGTGACATACGGTGCGGTAGCACTGCAGAATTCATATTTTGAATTTAGAATCGATCAGGAAGAAGCAATGAAAAACGCAGAAGAAGAATATGAAAAAATCGCAAAAGATTTTGAAAAAATTAGCGGAAGAAAGTATGATATTTTTGAAGAATACAGAATTGAGGATTCCGCCTCATCGGCGGACAGGGCTGAAAAAATTATGGTGCTAACTGGCAGTGCAGCGGGAACGGCGAAGGTGGTAGTGGATAAATTGCGAGAGGTAGGAGAAAAAGTAGGAATTTTGAAAATTGGACTTTTCCGACCATTTCCGCATAAAAAAATTGCTGAAAGTTTGAAAAATGCCAAGGAAATAATTGTGCTGGATCGCGCCCAATCAATTGGAACTTTCCCTCCATTTTACAGTGAAATTACAAAAAGTTTATACGAGGCTAAAGAAATAAAAAACATCAAATCCTATGTCTATGGCCTCGGCGGACGCGATATTTTCCAAAAACAAATTGAAGATGTGTTTGCAGATAAAATTGAAGGGGGATATATAAAATAAAAAAATTATGGATGAAGAACTTGAGAAAAAATTATCTGATAGTTTATTATATAAACTATATAAATTAGAAGAAAAAGAAAATGGTAGGACTTTTTCTGATGAGGATAAAATAAAAAAAATAGAAAAGATTAAAAAAGAATACGAAGAACAAATCGCAGAATTAGAAAAAGAACGCGATGCAGTTATTGGGGAAGCCGTAGCGCTTTTAGAAAAAAAGAAAATAGAAGAAATAAGAAAAGAACTATAAGTATATGGGAGAATTAGAAGAAAAACTTGAAAAACCTATTCCTATTGAAAATCCTCAAAAAAATAAACCAGAAAGGCTGGGGGAGGTAAAAAAATCCCGCGAAGAGGTTGTCAGGGAAAATATTTTGGAAATGGGAGAAAAAGCAAAAAGGTTGGATTTGAAAAATTCAGAAGAAATTTTAACTATTGAAACAGACTCTGATGGAATAAGATTAGAAGATCAAAGTGAAGCATTAAAAGAGGAAGGAATTTTTGGAAGATTAGAGGTGATTTCTGAAGAAGCTGTAAAAGCACTTAAGAATGCTGAGGTGGAAATTGAGAATGTGGTTTATTCCGGGATATCAACGATTGATTTTCCTATTATGGATAGGATGGGAAGTATAAAAAAAGAGGTATATGAGTCTACTGTCGAAATGGAGCCAGGTCAGGAGGAGATTTATGCTGATAAAATGAGAGAGATTAGGGAATTGGCTATAAACGATGATAATGAGCATGTTTTTATTATTATAAAAAAGAATGGTCGATATGAATTTTCAGAAAAAACAGAAGGGGATGAGGGAAGTGCTATTATTGGTTTATTTCAAATAAATGAATATTTCAGAGATGGAGCAGAGGGAATTGAAATAAATCATACACACCCCGCCAGATTAGCTTATACGCAAGAAGAAATTGCTGAAATAAAAACTGGAAAAACAAAACATAATCCAATGCCACCAAGTATTTTAGATATTGTTTCTCTTGCTAAAGAAAAAGATATTTTTCAGGAAAATTTTAGCAGGGTAAGTAATAAGGTCATAGAACCTTTTGGTATATGGGAATATTCCTTAGATTCTAACGGAAGTCATTTTGATGATATAATGGATGAATTTTCGAGTGAATTTGATACAAAAGAAATTATAAGGGAAACTAATTTAACCGAGGAAGAGCGGAATTTTATGAATATAGCAGGGGAGGATGAATTTTTTAAAGCTCTACATCCATCAATGAGATTATTTATTTTAATAAACATTCTAGAGAAGAATCAACACGAAGTAATTGCGGAAAAAATAGCAAGAACTTTTATTGAAAAAGAAGCTGTTTTAAAGGAAAGATACCCCCAATCCTACAGTGACTTTAAAAGAATTATCGACGATGAATTAGAAGTTGATTTGGAGTCTGCTTTTAGAACAGAAAAAACAAAAAAGGATGTAAAAAAGAAGATGGAGTTATATAAGGAAAACGGAGTAATTTTAAATTATAAACCTTTTTAATAAAATTTTATGAACAAAGAACTAACAAAATATTATGCGCCGGGGCATAGCGCTTGCGCGGGGTGTGGGTTTCCGGCGATTGTGCGGACGGTTTTGGGGGAGCTCAAAAATGATGTGGTTATCGCCAATGCGACGGGGTGCTTGGAGGTGACTTCAACGCTCTACCCATATTCAGCTTGGAAAGCGCCGTATATTCACAATGCTTTTGAAAATGCGGCGGCCACGATTTCTGGAGTGGAGAGAGCCTACGAAGCTTTGAAAAAGAAAGGCAAATTACCAAATAGGAATGGGATCCTTCGACAAGCTCAGGATGATTCGCAAAAGCGAATCAAGTTTGTGGCTTTTGGCGGAGACGGCGGAACATATGACATTGGACTACAAAGTTTGTCAGGCGCTTTGGAGCGCGGACATAATTTTCTCTATGTCTGTTATGACAATGGTGGGTATATGAATACGGGCAATCAAAGATCATCGGCGACGCCGTATGGGGCTTTCACTGAAACAACGCCAACCGGGAAAGAATCTTTTGGAAAGATTGAGACCCGCAAAAACTTGATGGAAATTGTCAACGCTCACAGAATTCAATATTTGGCTCAAGCCAATGTCGCCTATCTAGCAGATCTCAAAAAGAAAGCTAAGAAAGCTCTGGAAACTGACGGGCCAAGTTTCCTTTTGGTTTTTTCACCTTGCACTAACAATTGGAAATTTCCCACTTCACAATATGTGAATGTTGGGAAATTAGCGACCGAAACAAATTTTTGGCCGTTATATGAAATTGAGAATGGTGAGCATAAACTAAACTTCGAACCAAAGAAAATAACCCCTGTCACAGAATTTTTGAAAACCCAAGGCCGTTTCAAACATCTCTTCAAAGAAGAAAACAAGCCTCATCTAGAAGAGATTCAAAAATTAGTCAACGAGGAATTTGCCAGGATTGCGAATTTGTGTGAAGAATAATAAAAATATAATATTCCTCCTCTCCCTTAGGGAGAGGATGTCCGGTACTCCGGACAGGAGAGGGAAAAGGCTAAATGAAAAGGATAAAAACAAAATTATCGGAACAAGTTTTAGAAAGAAATAGAAGTTTAAGAAAAAATTCTACACCGCAAGAAATAATTATTTGGTCAAAATTAAGAAATAGAAATTTTAGAAATTTTAAATTTAGAAGGCAATATCAAATAGGAAAATATGTGGTAGATTTTATATGTATTGAAAAGAAAATTATTATAGAAATTGATGGATTTCAGCATAAGGAAGAAAAACAGGAGAGATATGATAAAACAAGAACAGAATTCTTAGAAAGACAAGGATATGAAGTGATAAGATTTTGGAATAATGAAATTAATGATAATTTAGAAGGAGTATTTTTAAAGATAGAAGAATTTTTGTGAGTTTCCCCCTCATCCGCCTCGGATTACCGAGGCACCTTCTCCCAAGGGGAGAAGGGGATAAATGAGCCATCTATCAGGATCGAACTGATGACCTACGGTTTACGATACCGTCGCTCTACCAACTGAGCTAAGATGGCTTGTATAATCGGCCGTCGCTCGGACCCTGTCCGCCTTTGGCGGAAACTGAGCTAAGATGGCACTTTATTTAATATATAACAAATATGGATAAATATCAAAATAATAAAGAAAAAGTGGTTGAAATAGAAAGGATATACAAGGAATATTTGGATCAAATGAATGAGTTGAAAAAGGCTCAAAATAAATTAATTGATGATTATATTTATAAACTAGAAGAAAAAAAGAAAGAAGAGATAATGAAAAAATTTGATTAATTGAGAAAATGATATGCCTGAATCAAAAGCTGAAAATTTAGAAGTGAAAAAAGGAAGTCCAATTATTGAAAGTCTGGCGGAAAAGAATATTAACCCGGAATTATTATTGAAGCAAAGAATATCAGAAATGCAAGATGGTATTGCTGGTTTTGAACAGGACGGGATTAGTCGAATAGATAATGCAAATAATTCTGTTGGGTTAACTGCTGAGGATGTAGAAAAAATAAAAAGCGAAGAAGGAATTGACAAACAGAGAGTCGATAATTTGGGAAGAGCGAAAGCTATTGCGAACAAATTAATTGCAATGGGGATGGCGATAATGGCTTTTTCAGGGGCAGGGAATTTTGAAAAAGTAAAACATTCTGAGATGAACGGAGAGGGTCTAGTAGATGAATTTTTAACGGAAGAGGAAATGCAAAGAGAAATTCAAGAAGATAAAAAAAATAGGTCAATAAAAAAACCAAGATTTATTAAGCAAGAAGGAGGCCTATCAGAACAAGAAAGGAGAGCGATAGAAGAATATGAAAAAGCAAAAGATAATTTAGATAAATTTAATGAAAAAATAGCCGAAGAAGAGAAAGAAAGAAAACGCAATGATGATCCAAAAATAAGCGCTGAGAGGGTGAGAAATGTTTTCAAGTTTCATATTGGGAGTCGGGAATAT
Source organism: Candidatus Moraniibacteriota bacterium (assembly GCA_003483065.1). Classification (GTDB taxonomy): domain Bacteria; phylum Patescibacteriota; class Minisyncoccia; order Moranbacterales; family UBA2206; genus UBA2206. The sequence continues at coordinate 45,672 of DMWY01000010.1, forward strand.
TTTGATAAATTGAAAATTGAGTTTGGAGGAGATGCTAAAAAAGCAAAAGATGTTCAAAGAGAAAGATTGAAATATCTGGAAAAAGTCAAAGTTGATTTCGCAAAAATGGAAAATATGAACGGTCGATTTCTGGGGATCCCGGATGACATCAATACACATATTCCCCCATGGTTACTAAAGGCTTGGATTAATTTTAAACTTGGCATCAATGGTGTTGGTGGATTCTATAATCCCCTAGAGGAGAAAGTGACTTTGCCTGATTATAGGAATGATGGAACGGCGCAACATGAATTTTTGCATGCGAGTACAAAGGCCAACGTGGGCATTACAGAAAAAGCTAAAAAAATATTTAAAAATTCATACAAGAAAATAGGCTCAAAGGAAGATCGGTATCTTAGTAATCCAACGGAGATGTTGGTGAGAAAACAAAAACTTGATATTTTAATGGTGGAGCGTGGCATTAAGAAATATGGTGAAAAATTCACCGAGAAGCATTACGAAGAATTAATGAAGCTTTATAATGAAAAAGGGACGCTTTCTCGGGATGTGCGCGATTTTATAAAAACAACAAAACCTGAGGATTTTAAGAAAATTTTCAATGAGATAGCTAGCAATGAAGATAAAAAATCTAATTTTGTGGAGCAGGTTTAATTAATTAAATTAATTTAAAATTAATATGAAACTATACATTTGTGAAATTTGTGGGGATGCGTATATTGGGGAGGAGAAACCGACGGACTGTCCGTTTTGTGGGGCGAGGAATAATTTTATCAAAAATGCCGATGAAGCTAAGCCGATTGTGAATGAAAAAATTGAGATTAGCGAAATTTCCAAGAAAAATCTTTTGGAAACATTAGCACTTGAAACTCGAGCCAATGCGATGTATCTTTGTATGGCGGGGAAAGCCGAGGAATATAAGATCAAGGCGATGTATAAGCGATTAGCAAAGGTGGAATTGGAACACGCGGCGATTGTGACAAAAATTTTGGGAATTTCTATGCCAGAGATAAATCCAGAAACTTGCGCTGATGAAAATCAAGAGAATTTCCAAAAAACAATCGAACTAGAAGATCATGCTGTTGAATTATATAAAAAGTTTACCGCTGAAGCGACAGAGCCAAACATTCGAAAATTTTTCGGAGCATTGATGCAGGTGGAGGCGGGACATATAAAATTAGTAGAAAGTATAAAGTAGAAAGGATAAAGTTTTAATTATTCTTACTACTAGCTACTTGCTACTTAGCACTTATTTATGATTTGGGTTTATGCAATAATTTCGGTTTTTATAATCAGCTTGATTTCACTTGTGGGTGTTTTCGCACTGTCTTTCGATCAGAAAAAATTATACAAAATTCTCATTTACTTGGTGAGTTTTTCTGCCGGGACCCTGATGGGAGACGCTTTTTTGCATCTCATCCCGGAAGCTTTCGAGAATTCGCAAAATACGATGAAAATTTCCTTTTCAATTTTAGGTGGAATTTTGATTTTCTTTCTGATTGAAAAAATCATTCGTTGGCGTCATTGTCATAAAGAGCCTTGTGAACAGCATCCTCATCCTTTTTCTTATGTAATTTTAATTGGAGATTCAATTCATAATTTCATCGATGGGATGATTATCGCTACTAGTTTTTTGGTAAGTGTTCCGCTGGGAATTGCTACAACCACAGCTGTTGTTTTTCATGAAATTCCTCAAGAAATTGGCGATTTTGCTTCGCTTATTTATGCTGGGTTTTCCAGAGCGAAAGCTTTGTTTTTCAACTTTCTCACAGCGCTCACAGCAGTCCTTGGCGCGATTGTAATTTTAGCGATAAATTTAAATGTGGCTGATTTGACCGCATTTTTAGTGCCTTTTGCGGCGGGCGGATTTATCTATATCGCCGGAACCGACTTGATTCCCGAGCTTCACAAACACCGCTCTTTCAAAGCTGGTTTCTGGCAAACAATCGCCTTTGTACTAGGCATGGGACTGATGGCGGGATTGTTGTTTTTGGAATGATTAATAATTAAAGTAAAATAAAAATATGACTGAAAAAATAATTCATTTTGATTTTAATTCTGGAAAAAAAATTGAAAAGCCAGAATTAAGAGAGAGTGTTATTAATAGAAATATCGATAATACAAGACATGAAGTAAAAAATGAGGACATTTCTCCGAAAGAAAGAGGGGATGCTTTAACTTCCAAAATCGAAAAAATTTATAAATTAAAAACCGATCCTGGTAAAGTTAAGCAATGTGAAGAAGAGGTCATTAAAGATTGGGACGCGAATCAATTATTGGATTGGTTAGAAAGGTCTACCGAATTAGATTGGAATAGAAAGCCAGCACTATATAATGCAATAGCTCATAAGTTTCTATTGCTTTATAAGGCGGAATCTGATGAAGAATAAACAATGTTAACAGAAATTATTAAAAAAATCGAAGAACTGAAAATTAAACTCCCGATCATTCGGGACTATTTAGATATCAACAGAAAAACACAGAAGATTACAGAATTGACACAGAAGAGCGAGGGAGAAGGTTTTTGGAGTGATTCGCAAAATGCGGGGAAAATTATGCAGGAGATTGAAGAGTTGAAAAAAGAAATTTTGGAAGTTGAAGAAATTGAAAATAAACTAAAAAACCTTGAAGAATTGGCGGAAATTTCGGAAAGTAAAAAAGATCAAGCAGAAATTGAAAAAGAGCTGGAAGAAATTAGTGAAATAATTTCAAGGCTAGAATTTAAAACTTTATTTGATCAGGAATATGACCGAAATGATGCCATTATAAATATTATGAGTGGTGCGGGCGGAGTGGACGCGCAGGACTGGTCGGAAATGTTGCTTCGCATGTATCTCAAGTGGGCGCAAATCAATAATTTCAAGGCAAAACTAATGGACGAAACACGCGGACAGGAAGCGGGGATAAAAAGCGCCACACTGGAAATTTCTGGTAGCTTTGCTTATGGATATTTGAAAAGTGAAGCGGGCGTGCATCGCTTGGTGCGACTCTCACCATTTAATGCTGACAATTTGCGTCAAACATCTTTTGCACTTGTTGAAATTATGCCGGTAATTTCGGAAATGAAAGAAGTGCTTATTAATCCGCAAGATTTGAGAATTGATGTATATCGATCGAGTGGTGCGGGCGGACAAAGCGTTAACACGACCGATAGCGCCGTGCGAATCACGCATATTCCAACGGGCGTTGTGTCTGCTTGCCAAAATGAAAGATCACAACTACAAAACAAAGAGCAGGCGATGAAAATTTTGAAAGCAAAACTACACAAAAAATATTTGGAAGAAGTGGAAGAGGAAAAAAGAAAACTTCGAGGCGAATCTTTGAGCGCCGAATGGGGGAGTCAAATTCGCTCATATGTGATTCATCCATACAAAATGGTCAAAGATCATCGTACAAAACACGAAACTGCTCAAGCGGAAAGTGTTTTGGAGGGAAACTTGAATGAATTTATGGAAAGCTATTTGAAGTATTTGAAAAAATAGTTTATAATGATACTACGAATTACGAATCTATACGAATATACAAATAAATAATGTGAAAAAATAAAATACAATGAAAAGAGAAAATAAAATTAAAAACGAAGAAAGTAGTGAAGAAAAATATTCAAGAGAAATGGAGGAAGAACATTCTCCGGTACTTATTAAGTTTGATCATGTGAGCAAGTTTTTCAAAAACGATCAGGATATATTGACGGACATCAATTTAGAAATCAGAAAAGGAGAATTTGTTTCAATTGTTGGACATAGTGGAGCGGGAAAGTCCACTTTTTTGAAATTGATTTATGCTGAAGAAATGCCAACGGAAGGTTCGGTATATTTTGATGGTGTTTCATTGGATATGATTAGTCGAAGAAAACTGCCATATCATAGACGAAGAATAGGCACAATTTTTCAAGACTTCAAATTGCTTTCCAAAAAAACTGTTTTTGAAAATGTAGCTTATGCTATGGAAGTTTGTGGAGCGCCAAGAAATGAAATTTTGGAAGACGTGCCACAAATTTTGGACATTGTTGGTTTGGGAGATAAGATGGAAAAATTTCCTCGACAACTTTCGGGTGGTGAACAGCAGAGAGTAGTTTTAGCGCGAGCACTTATCCATAAACCTCATGTGATTGCAGCAGATGAGCCAACGGGAAATTTGGATCCAGTAAGTTCCATGGAAATGGTGAAACTTCTTTTGGATATAAATAAATTGGGTACAACTGTCATTTTAGCCAGTCACGATCATGACATTGTCAACAAGGCCGCCAAAAGAGTAATCGTTTTAGATCATGGAAAAATAATTTGCGACGACGCCAAGGGTAAATATAAAATATGTTAACAAAATAAAACTATGTTTTTAATTTTAGGACGAACAATGAGAGAAAGTCTAATAAATTTTTGGAGAAATGGCTGGTTGTCAGTGGCGGCGGTGAGCGTGCTCGTCCTTTCTCTTTTTGTGGTAGGCGCGGTTTTTATGATGGGGATGGTGGCGGATAATGTTTTGAAAAATGTTGAAAGCAAAGTGAATATTAGCGTATATTTCAAAAGTGATGTGAGTGAAGAAAAAATTGCCCAAAGTAAAAAAGATTTAGAAAATTTCAAAGAGATAAGTTCGATTGAATATATTTCCAAGGATAAGGCTTTGGAAATTTTCAAGCGGGACAATGCTGAAGAGCCGGTAATTATGCAGTCGCTGGATGAAATTGGAGAGAACCCACTTCTGGCATCGCTGGTTATCAAAGCTAACAATGCCAGTCAATACCAAGCAATTGCCGATTATGTTGACAATGTATCTTTCAAAGAAGATGTCAGTCGGGTTAATTATGGAAAAAACAAGGATTTGATAGATCGACTAAACACTATGATTTTTCAAATTAAGAAAATTGGCTTGGCAGTAGCGGGAATTTTTGGAATCGTATCAATTCTCATTATTTTCAACACGATTCGAATTACTATCTATACTCACAAACATGAAATTGAAGTGATGCGACTAGTCGGATCATCAAATATGTTCATTCGTTTACCCTTTATTTTTGAAGGCATTCTCTATGGTGTGATTGCTTCGATCGTGGCATCACTTATCCTTATGATATCGATTAAGTTTGTGAATGTTTATGCTTCCTCCGTGGTGTCTTCTGGAAATTTATTTTCATTCTATCTTTCTCATGCACTTTCTATTCTTGGTCTCCAAATTGCTATTGGCGCCTTTTTGGGAATCGCCAGTAGTTGGATTGCGATGAGGAAATATCTTAAGATTTAGTAGTAAGTATAAAGTAGAAAGCTTGCCCGCCGTTTATCTCTGCCGATGAAGCAGGATGAGGCGTGGTAGAAAGCAAAAAATAAAAGCACGCGATGGGCGTGTTTTTTTGCATAAAAAAAGTCCCACACGCCGCTAGTTGACGGTGGGGGACTTTTCAGTGAAGGAACTTATTTTGCACGATAAATTGTGCAGATACCATATGTCATTTTGCCACGGGCTTTTTGGAATAGAACGTAAAAAGTCCGCTTGCCATCGGTGATTTTTTTTGCATCAAGGATTTTTTTTGGCGGGCAAAGTTTATTTTTTTCTCTGTATTTTAAGGCAGTGCCTCCGCGCCAAAATTGATTTTCAATAACGCCAGCGCGTAACAAGATTATTCCCAATTCGCTGGCAGTTAGCTTAAAAACCTTTGAGTTTATTTCGCGGGTGCTAGTTACTGTTGAATTTTTTTTTCTTCTTTTTTGCATGGCAACTCCTTTTTGAATTTGAATGTGCGGGGTTTATTGGTCTATTTTGATATAGTTGATATCCTAAATTATCATAAAACAAAAAAAATTGCAAGAGTTTGCAATAAATTGTCAAAATTAAATAGAAATGT
>DMWY01000009.1 GCA_003483065.1 Candidatus Moraniibacteriota bacterium
ATTTCTATTTAATTTTGACATAACATTTGAGCAGGTTTCTAAAAATTTGCTAATATGCTAAAATGTTAATATATTAAAATAATTATGAACACAGGGATATTATACATCGTTGCTACCCCAATTGGCAATCTCAAGGATATCACGTTTCGCGCCGTGGAAACTTTGCAAATGGTTGATTTGATTGTGTGTGAGGATACGCGAAACTCCAGAAAACTTTTGGAGCACTATGAAATCAAAACTCCGACGATGTCTTTCTATCAAAATATCAGAAAGGGTGGAAGTACAAAGCCAGTGCCAAAATTAGATTTAATAGTTCAAGAATTAAAGAATGGAAAAAATGTGGCACTCATTACTGATGCTGGAACTCCTGGGATTTCTGATCCTGGCAACCAACTGGTGGCGAGTGCTGTGGAAAATGACATTGTGATTGTACCAATTCCGGGAGCATCAACCGTTGGAGCTATGATAAGTGTAGCGGGAATTGATTTGACGCAATTTGTATTTTTAGGTTTTCCACCTCACAAAAAAGGCCGAGAAACTTTTTTCAAAAAAGTTGTAGCCTCTGAAATGCCGGTGATGTATTTCGAATCACCACACCGTGTGATTAAGAATCTGGAACTTTTGAAAAGTTTGTCAGAAGCTTGCCTGCCGATGAGGCAGGAAAAGAAAGTAATTCTCGGCCGAGAACTAACGAAAATGTTTGAAGAAATTGTACGCGGAAATTCACAGGAAATTTTGGAATATTTTGAGAAAAATAAAGATAAAATTCGGGGAGAGTTTGTGGTAATTGTTTATTAAAAAAATATGAACGAACAAATTAATGAGGCTGTGATTAGCAAGGCTTGTGAGGTAATTTCTTCTAATTTGGGGGAAATGACAGCTGGCTATTATCGGGAATTTTATAAAAACAAAAGCCCAGATATAATTTTGAGTTCGCTTAACGAACTTTTATTAGAGTTGGTTGGTTCGCAAAATGCTGAAAAGCAAATAAACGAAGTGAAAAAATTAATTAAAATTTAAAAATAATTTATTTAATAATATAACGCCATGAAAAAAACTTTTTTATACACAATATTTCTTCTTGTAATATTAGCTTTGCACTGTACATTTACTTCCGTAAATCAAGAAAATGTAGGTATGATAGTTGATTTTCTCTATTTGCTTGCCCCAGTGTCGGCTTTTTTGGTGGGGATGTTACTTTTGCGAAACTTAGGTACAAAAAATCCTTTGGGTTTTTCTATCCTTTTTCTTGTTTTGGGAATGTTGGCATTTAGCTTCGGAGAAATCATCTGGTTTTTTCTAGTGCATGTTTTGCAAGCAGAACCATATCCTTCAATTGCGGATATTTTCTTTTTAATAGTTTATCCAATATCGCTGGTAGGAATAATACTGAAAATAAAATCTGAAAAAATCGCATGGTCGCTTTCATTTTTCAAAAAATTTATACCCCTAATTCTAATTTTGGGAGTTCTGGTGGTATTGGTGGCCTATTTTGGAATATACAATGCTTATGTGCCAGAAGATGGTTTGGCCAGCAATGTTGTTTCGATGCTATATGGGATTGGAGATTTAATTTTGATTTTTGGATGTTTTTTGATTTTGGTAATAACTATTGAATATAAAGGCGGAAAAATGTTTAGCCCATGGATACTTACCACTCTCAGTTATTCAATTCTGCTTGTATCAGATGTTCTTTTTTCAGCTAACAAAGATGTTTATGAGATAAATATTATGCTAAAAATGGCCATCGATTTAATTTGGATGACAGGATATTTTGTGTTTGGATTGGGAATGTTGAATTTTTTGGAAATTGTGCAGGGTCAGCAAGAGAAGATAAAAAGTAAACTAAATTTGAAAGAAAATGAAAAATAAATTCTATATCACAACTACCTTGCCCTATATCAATGCTGATCCGCATGTTGGTTTTGCTCGTGAAATTATCGAAGCGGATGTGTTGGCTAGATTTCATCGCATACTTAATGAAGAAGTTTTTTTCAATACTGGTACTGATGAGCATGGGCTCAAAATTTTTCGAAAAGCGGAAGGATTGGGAATGGACACGCAAAAATATTGCAATGAAAAAGCGCTGGAGTTTGATAGACTAAAAGGTGCACTTAATTTAAGTTATAATAATTTTATCCGCACAACCGACGAAGCTCATATAAAAGCGGCGCAAGAGTTTTGGAAACTTTGTGATAAAAATGGGTATATTTATAAAAAGAATTACAAGATAAAGTATTGCGTTGGCTGTGAATTGGAAAAAACTGATTCGGAACTTGTTGATGGAAAATGTCCAGATCATCCAAATATGGAATTGGAAACTATTGAAGAGGAAAATTATTTTTTCAAATTCTCTGCTTTTCAAGATAAACTTTTAGAGCTGTATAAAAATAATCCTGATTTCGTAAGACCTGCAAAGAGATTTAATGAAGTGAAAAGATTTGTGGAGTTGGGATTGGAAGATTTTAGTATTTCTAGAATTAAAGAAAAAATGCCCTGGGGTGTGCCAGTTCCGGGAGATGAAAATCAGGTTATATATGTTTGGTTTGATGCATTAGTAAACTATATTTCAGCATTGGGTTGGCCAAAAACGCCGGAAAATTTTGAAAAATTCTGGCCGGGATATCAAATTTGTGGAAAGGATAATCTTCGCCAGCAATCAGCAATGTGGCAAGCGATGCTTATGTCAGTTAATCTTCCGACATCGGTGCAAATTTTTGTGAATGGTTTTATTACAGTCAATGGTCAAAAAATGAGTAAGTCATTAGGGAATGTTATTTCTCCCTATGAAATGGTGGAAAAATTTGGAATTGATGCTACCCGTTACCTTTTGTTATCCGGAGCAAGTTTTGGAGAAGATTTTGATATTACTTGGGATAAATTAATTGAAAAATATAACGCTGATTTGGCGAATGGATTAGGCAACCTTTTATCGCGAGTGATTACACTCGCTCAAAAAGGTAATTTTCAATTTTCAATTTTAAATTTTCAATCAATTTCCAATGATAAATTTTCAAATCTAATAAATAATATGGAGCTTGGACAAGCGTTGGAATATATTTGGAAAATAATTGATGAGGATAATAAATTCATTGGAGATAATAAGCCGTGGGAACTTGTTAAAACAGATATGAAAAAATTCGAAGAAGTAATGAAAAAACTTTTGGAAGATTTGAATTTAATCTCAGGATTATTAGTTTCTTTTATGCCAGAGACTTCGCAGAAAATTAAAAAAGCATTAGAAACAAAAAAAATAGAGGAAGTTTTGTTTCAAAGGATAAAGTAAAAAAGTTGTCATTCCCGTGAAAGCGGGAATCCAGTGTAGAAACTAAATAAAAAAAGTATTATATAAAAGTATCTGAATTTTAAGATAGATTTGAGACTAGATCCCCGCATTCGCGAGGATGACACGCTTATGCTAATTGATACTCACGCTCATCTAAATTTCTCTGCATATAAAAATGATGCGGAAGAAGTAATTGGAAAAACTCTCGCGGAGGGTGTTTTTGTGATTAATGTGGGGTCGCAATATTCGACCAGTGCGCGGGCGGTGGAATATGCCAAAAAGTATGATGGACTATATGCGGCGATTGGAATTCATCCGCTCCATCTTCAGGCGCAAAAATTTTCCTATCGTGATCCGGATGAAATTGAAGAAGTGGAAATTAAAACGGCTGGGGAAATTTTCGAAAAAGAAAAATATTTGGAATTGGCGAAAAATCCAAAAGTGGTGGCGATTGGAGAAGTCGGTTTGGACTATCACCATTTTGACGAGAGTGACAATATCGAAAAATTAAAATCTAAACAAAAAGAAATACTTTTGGAATTTATCAAATTGGCAAATGAAGTGGAAAAGCCGATTATGATCCACTGTTGGGATGCCTACGATGATCTATATGAAATACTGGAAAAAAATCCCGTGGAAAAAAGAGGCGTGATTCATAGTTTTGTGGGTAGTTTCAAAACGGCCAAGAAATTTATCGAGCTTGGCTATTTGATCGGACTTAATGGTATAGTGACTTATGGGATAAGCTATGATAAGCTTATCCGTGAAGTCGATTTGAAAAATATAGTCTTAGAAACAGACTGTCCCTATCTAACTCCCGTACCAAAAAAAGGCGAGAGAAATGAACCTATGTATGTGAAATATGTGGCCAAAAAAATTGCTGAGGTTAAGGTAATTTCAGTGGAAGAAGTGGAGAAAGTGACAACTGAAAATGCTAAAAAATTATTTGGAATATAAAATTATGGCTGAGTATCCAATGCGAATAAATAAATATCTGGCGCTAAAAAACATTTGCTCTCGGCGAGAGGCGGATGGGCTAATTGAGGCTGGAAAAATTAAGATAAATAACAAACGGGCAGTCTTGGGAGATAAGGTGCAAGAAAATGATGTGGTCAAAGTAGCGCAAAATTGTCAAAAGAAACTTTTCTACTATGCCTATAACAAACCGATGGGGATAATCACACATAGTCCGCAAGGCGAGAAGGAGAAAAGTATCATGGATATAGTCAAAATTCCGCAAAAAGTTTATCCGATTGGAAGGTTGGACAAAGATTCTTGGGGACTGATCATTCTCACTAATGATGGTCGGATAACTGACAAAGTTTTAAATCCAGAAAAGAAACATGAAAAGGAATATGCTGTGCGAGTTAACAAGGTTATGTCTGCGAGTTTTGTGGATAAGATGGCACGCGGAGTGAGATTGGATGATGGGTACAAAACTAAGGAATGCAAGGTGCAGACAATTAATGAAGGAATGTTTTCCATAATTCTAACAGAGGGGAAAAAGCGACAAATTAGGCGAATGTGTTCAGCTTTGGGGTATAATGTGGTGGATCTAAAAAGGGTGAGGATCATGAGTATTAAGATAAAAAGCCTAAAGCCGGGTGAATTTAGAGAAATTAAGGGTGATGAGCTGAAAAATTTCCTGCTGGAATTAGGGTTAAGTTAATCAAAATTTCCAACTCTTGACTTTTTTTCAAAAACACATAAGAATATATAATGGTTCTTACAGTAAAATATTTTAGGACTTACACGCTTGTCTCAAAATTACTAAAGCGTAATTTTCGCATATAGATTAGGATTCTGCTGGTTTACTCAAGGTTTGTACTTGTAAACCATTGCCAGTCATGAGTAATTTCTCGTCAAGCGCGTAAGTCCTATTTATAATTTAAATATGGAAAAAGAAAAACAAAAATCTACGGCGCCTTGGTGGCAGCCGGGTTTATTGCTTTTTTATCGGCTTTCTGGTTGGATTGCGGGTCCGATAATTTTGGCACTTTTTGTCGGCAGATGGCTGGACAAAAAATATCAAACTGAACCTTGGCTCTTTCTTCTTTCGGTGGGTATTGCCTTTATCATTTCAACAATAGGTATAACTAAAGATGCAATACGTGAACTAAAAAGGATAGAACAAGAAGATAAAAAAGAAGTGCAGGATAAAATAGCAAAAAAATAGCATATGGCAGAGCACGAAATACAAACGAATAGTCATGAGTCTAATCAGGAATTTTCCCACGAAGCAACTTTGTTTGCTGAGCCGATTTTTCATTTCGGTAGTTTCACTGTCACCAACTCTTTGATTATGAGTTGGATAACAGTCTTTGTTCTAGTTATTTTTTTTGTCGCAGTAGGAAAAAAAATCAAAAAAATTCCAAAAGGTTTGCAAAATGTTTTTGAAATGATTCTAGAGAAAGCTTTGGAGTTGGGCGATAGCATTACGGGAGAAAGAAAAAGAACAGAAATTTTTTTGCCAATCTCAATGGCTCTTTTTTTGTTTATACTCGTCAATAATTGGCTCGGGCTTTTGCCGGGCGTGGGAACGATCGGATTTAATGAAGTGGAGGGCGCGCATCGAGTTTTTGTGCCAATTCTTCGTGGTGGAACGGCGGACATCAACACTACCTTAGCACTGGCACTTTTTGCAGTGGTAGCTTCGCATGTTATGGGAGTGCTTGCGATTGGCGTTTGGAGTCATTTGAATAAATTTATAAATTTTGAAGCCTTTTTGGAAATTCCAGGCAAAATAAGAAAAGACGCAACGATTATCTTGGTCAATCCAATTAAAGCATTTGTGGGAATAGTTGAAGTGATTGGAGAAGTCGCCAAAGTAGCCTCACTAACCTTCCGACTTTTTGGTAACATTTTTGCTGGCGAAGTTCTTTTGGCTTCTATGATGGCACTATTTGCCTATTTTCTGCCTTTGCCGTTTATGTTTTTGGAAATGATTGTGGGGATAATTCAGGCGCTCATATTCGCAATACTCACTATGGTTTTTATGACCATAGCTACAGAAAAACATGCTGAGCATTAATTTTATAGTTAATTAATTTTTTAAATTTTATTTTTCAAGCGACTCTAAAAATATAAAAACAAGTCGACTTCAAAAATAGAAGAATAATTTTATGGATCTGACAATGTTGGCCAAGGGATTGGCAATTGGAATCGGTTCAATCGCTCCAGCGCTTGCGATTGGAAAAATTGGCGCCAAAGCTATGGAATCAATCGGAAGAAACCCAGAATCAGCTGGAAAGATTCTTGTGCCGATGCTTTTGGCTTCAGCTTTCGCCGAAGCGGTAGCTATTTATGCTTTGGTTATTGCTTTCTCAATCAAATAGTAGTTTTCTTTGGTTCCGTTTAGACGGAATCAAAATAAGATTATTAAATTAAATTTTATGGATGAACTAATAAAAACATTTCACATTGAAGTTAATTTGCTTTTGGCGCAGATGGTCAATTTCACGATTGTGCTTTTGGTGCTGTATAAATTTGCCTATAAGCCGATTTTGAAAACGCTCAATGACCGAACGAAAAAAATTGAAAAAGGTTTGAAGGATAGCACGGAAGCTTCAAAAAAATTGGAAGAAATAACAGAAAAAGAAAAAGAAGTTTTGATAAACGCCAAAAAAGAAGCGCAAGAAATTATCAAAAAATCCGAAAACGAAGCCAAGAAAAATACTGAAAGTATCACGGCTGAAATGAAAGAAAAAAACGCCAAAATGCTTGAAGATGCCAAGGCGATGATTGAAGAAGAAAAAAAGAAAATGCTTCTTGAGATAAAATCAGAAGTGGCTGATCTCGTGGTGATGGCAACGGAAAAAGTAATTGCGGAAAAGTTAGATTTGAATAAGGATAAGGAAATAATTGAAAAAAGTCTGAACCACTGATTTACACGTGATTATCCTGATTACACTGAACAAAAAATTTACTGTCATTCTCGCATAAGCGGGAATCCAGTCTCGAATCATTAAGTTTTTACACTAGATTCCCGCTTACGCGGGAATGACAAAAACATGAAAATTACAGCCACGCAATATGCGAAAAGTTTATATGAAGTGACACGGGAAAAATCTCAAAGTGAGATTGGTGTTGTGACAGAGAATTTTGTGAAAGTTTTGGCAAAAAACAGACAAGCAAAATTAGCTGTAAAGATTATCAAGAAATTTGAGGAGTTATATAACAAAGAAAATGGCATTGCGGAAGTGGAAGCAATTTCTAGTCGAAAATTGGAAGCTGATCAAATTGGACAAATAGAAAAATTTATAAAAGAGAAATATTCGGCACGGGAAGTTTTGATAAATAATAAAATTGACGAAAATATCAAAGGTGGAATAATTTTGAAAATTGGCGATGAAATAATGGACGCAAGTGTGGAAAGACAACTAAGAGAATTGAAGAAAAGTCTAGTAAAACTCTAAAGGCTAAATTTGAAATTTTAAATCAAGCCTAAATGAATAAATTTTAAAATTAAAACATTTAAAATTCATTTCAAATTTCAAATTTATAATTTAAAATTAATTTAAGAAATAATATTATGTCAAAAGACTACATCATCGAACAACTAAAAAAACAAATTGAAAATTTCGAGACTAAGACTCAGACGGAAAAAGTCGGAACAGTGCTGGAAGTTGGGGACGGCGTGGCGAAAGTTTCTGGCCTCTCTGACGTGATGGCTTCGGAAATGCTAGAGTTTCCTAATGGAATTTATGGCGTGGCGCTCAACTTGGAAGAGGGTCAAATCGGAGCCATGATTTTGGGGGCTTTTGAGGGAATCAAGGAAGGCGATCAAGTCAAATCAACCGGAAAAATTTTGTCTATTCCTGTGGGAGAAAATATGATTGGCCGAGTAATCAATCCTTTGGGACAAGCGATTGATGGCAAAGGCGAAATTGTTTCTGATAAATTCTATCCAATTGAAAAAATTGCTCCCGGAGTTATCACTCGACAGTCTGTGAACCAACCAGTACAAACCGGAATCAAAGCCATTGACGCAATGATCCCAGTTGGACGAGGACAACGTGAACTTATCATTGGCGACCGCCAAACTGGAAAAACTGCCATTGCGATTGATGCCATCATTAATCAAAAAGGTCAGGATATGATTTGTATCTATGTAGCGATTGGACAAAAAGAATCTAAGATTGCGAGAATTGTGGCGGAATTGGAAAAGAAAGGCGCGATGGAATACACTACGATCGTTTTGGCAGGTGCATCTGATCCAGCTGCGTTTTCTTTTGTTGCTCCCTATTCCGGTTGCGCGCTGGGAGAATATTTTATGGACAAAGGAAAGGATGTTTTGGTAATTTACGATGATCTTTCTAAGCATGCTTGGGCTTACCGTCAAATTTCTTTGATCCTCAAACGTCCACCAGGACGCGAAGCCTATCCAGGAGATGTTTTTTATTTGCATTCCAGACTTCTTGAGAGAAGTGCAAAACTCAATAAAGATTTTGGTGGCGGATCAATCACAGCGTTGCCAATTATCGAAACGCAAGCGGGCGATGTGTCAGCTTACATTCCGACTAATGTTATCTCTATTACTGATGGACAAATTTATTTGGAATCTGATCTTTTCTACAAAGGAATTCGTCCAGCTTTGAATGTGGGACTTTCTGTATCTCGGGTGGGATCAGCTGCACAGACAAAGGCGATGAAAAAAGTGGCCGGAAAACTTCGTTTGGACTTGGCGCAATTTCGAGAATTGGAAGCTTTTGCGCAATTTGGATCTGACTTAGATGAAAACACCCGTCGTCAAATTGAACGAGGACGAAGAACAGTGGAAATTTTGAAACAAGATCAATACGCGCCGATGCTCATGGAAAACCAGGTAGCTATTCTCTATGCTCTCACCAATGGATTTTTGGATGATGTGGCAGTGGAAAAAATTCGAACATGGGAAGCTGATTTCCAAAAATATATAAATTCTAGCGCGAAAGAAGTTTTGACTTTGATTGCGGAAAAGAAGGAACTGACGGAGGATGTGGTGGCGAAATTGGAGAAAGTGATAAAGGATTTCAAGGAAGTATATCAAAATGGAGTGTAATCTTTACTAATTACGAATCAAGTACGAATATAACTAATAAAAAATTCGTAATTCGTATATTAGTAAATAATTAGTAATTCGTAAAGAAAAGCTATGGCTTCAGGTAAAGAAATTAAAAGACGAATAAAATCCATTCAAAATACCGGGAAAATTACTCGGGCGATGGAGATGGTGAGTGCGGCCAAGATGCGTCGGGCTATTTCGAGTGTGCTCGCAATCAGGCCATATGCTCACAGCGCTTGGAGTGTTCTCACGAACTTAGCGCGTTCGTTTGAAAAAAAACAAAGCGGTCTTTTGGAAGTGCGCGAAGTAAAAAGTGTTTTGGCGATTGCCATCACATCTAATCGTGGACTTTGCGGATCATTCAATTCTCAACTGACCAAAAAAATCAAAGAAGAATTAGCGCATCCAGAAAAATTAATGATAAATCGTATTGGCGTAAAGAAGATATTGCCCGCCCAAGGCGGGTCCGCCTCGGGCGGAAAAATTGATTTCATTACTATCGGAAGAAAAGGTGAGGCAGTAGTTCGAAGAACAGAAAAAGAAATTGTCGCATCATTTAATGATTTGACCTATTTGCCAAAATTTGAAGCTGTGCGAGCAGTGGGAAAAGTTGTGATCGATGATTATTTGGCGAAAAAATATGACAAGGTGGTAATTTTTTATACCGATTATGTTTCGGCCATCAAGCAAGAAACAAAAGTGCGTCAGATTTTGCCACTCTCAAAAATTGATTTGGAAAAGCAAATTGCCGAGATGGATATTTTGGCGCAGGAATATGGACTTTCAAAACCAGCCGTGGAATATAAGGTTGAACCGAGTCCAGAAAAAGTTTTGGATTATATCATCCCGCGTCTCATTGAAATGCAGATTTATCACGCAATTTTGGAATCGAATGCTTCCAAAGAATCCGCTCGAATGGTGGCTATGCGAAATGCCACTGATGCTGCCAAAGAAATGGCCGATGATTTCACATTGGCATATAATCAGATTAGACAAATGAAAATTACTCAAGAGATTGCGGAGATTTCAGCAGGGATGGCGGCGTTAGAGCAGTAGTCTGAACCACTGACTTGCCTCGCCGGCAGGCAGGTTAGCACGTGATCATACTGATTACACATGAATTAAAAATAAAAAATATTTGTCATTCTGAGCGAAGCGAAGCGGAGTCGAAGAATCTACCAAATAGTAACACAAATGATATTATTGAGCAGATCCTTCGCTTCGCTCAGGATGACAAAAAATAGAAGTTCTTTGGAAAATTGAAAATAAAAAAAGCCATCAAATCTAGAAGTAGATGATGACTTTTGTGAGAGGCGAACTTCAGAGACACAATTGGCTACCAGTTAAACAGCACTATATTCTGTTGAGGAATAATCGCATTAACTTGTCGGTCAATTATATCCACTGTTCCGTCGGGATATTTAACGGCAATTATTATGGTATAGTAGTGGAATTTTACCGGAACTCCATCTCCATCCTCTCCATCTATCCCAGTTTCTTCGTGTCTGGTTAGTGATAGGAACATTCCCTTATGTAAAAGATGGATGTTATGTGGATAGAAAAACCCATTTCTATCCACAAAATTTGGCTTTGCTCCGTAGATATCATCCCCGAAGTTGAAAAATACGGTCTGACCGAAGACGAAGTTTTTTTTGCCATAATTTATTTCCTGGCAAAAAGCCGAGGAAGATAAAAGATTAATGACAAAAATAATAGCCAGTACTACCAACATAATTCTCTTCTTCATGGTGTGCTCTCCTCATTTGTTGTGAGTTTAGTTGCTGTTAAAGAAAAATGAAAGTTGAAACATTGTCAACTATGTATACTAGCATAAATTACCAAAAAAGTCAAGTCTTAAATCCTAATCAGTGAATATTTGGCTAAAATAAAGCAAATATTTAGTGATTAGAATTTAATAAATATATAATTTAATTTGTCATTCCGGACTTGATCCGGAATCTAAAAAGATCCTGAAACGAGTTCAGGATGACAGTATAGAAAATTTTATGAAAAATCTAGGAAAAATCTCACAAGTAATCGGGCCGGTCGTGGATGTTGAATTCGGGGAAAATCTACCGAATATTTATGACGCGTTGGAAATAAATCTCTCCGCCTCATCGGCGGACAAAACTAGCAAGTTAGTTTTGGAAACCGCGCAACATTTGGGCGGAAACAGAGTGCGAACAGTGGCGATGGGTTCGACGGATGGACTGAGGCGTGGAATGGAAGTTGTTTCGACGGGCGCGCCAATTAGCGTGCCGGTTGGACAAGGAACGTTGGGCAGAATGTTCAATCTTTTGGGCGAAACAATTGACGGAAAAACCGAAGCGGTCAAGGCGGAAAAAAGATATCCAATTCACCGTGATGCACCAAAATTTGAAGATCAATCAACTAAGGCGGAAATTTTGGAAACCGGAATTAAAGTTGTTGATCTTATCTGTCCATTTATCAAAGGAGGAAAAGTCGGACTTTTTGGTGGCGCGGGTGTGGGAAAAACCGTGGTGATTCAAGAGCTAATTCGAAACATTGCGCAAGAACATGGGGGCTATTCAATCTTTGCTGGTGTGGGAGAAAGAACACGAGAAGGGAATGATCTTTACCACGAAATGAAAGAGTCTGGAGTGCTCGACAAAACTGCCTTGGTGTTTGGACAAATGAACGAACCACCGGGGGCGCGACAACGAGTGGCGCTGTCAGCTCTAGCGATGGCTGAATATTTCCGTGACGACGAAGGCCGAGATGTTTTGTTTTTTATCGACAACATTTTCCGTTTCACACAAGCTGGCTCAGAGGTGTCAGCACTTTTAGGACGAATTCCATCAGCGGTGGGATATCAACCAACACTCGCGGAAGAAATGGGAAGACTACAAGAGCGAATTACTTCAACTAAAAAAGGTTCTATTACATCTGTGCAAGCGGTTTATGTGCCAGCCGACGACCTAACTGACCCAGCGCCAGCCACAACTTTTGGTCATCTTGATTCAACGGTTGTGCTTTCGCGTTCTCTTTCAGAGCTGGGAATTTATCCAGCGGTTGATCCTTTGGATTCCAGTTCAACAATTTTGGATCCAAATATTGTGGGACAAGAGCACTATGAAGTCGCCCGAGGCGTGCAGAGAGTTTTGCAAAGATATAAGGACCTGCAAGATATTATCGCAATTTTGGGAATGGAAGAATTGTCTGATGATGACAAAGTGACAGTTTCCCGCGCACGAAAAATTCAAAAATTCCTTTCTCAACCATTCTTCGTAGCTGAACAATTTACCGGAACAGCTGGACAATATGTGAAACTAACTGACACCATCAAAGGCTTCAAAATGATTTTAGATGGACAAATGGATGAGGTGGCGGAACAGGACTTTTATATGAAAGGGAATATATCAGAGATCAAGAAACAGTGAACAGGAAACAGTAGTTTATAAATTTTAAAGTCTAAATTTGAAATTTTAAATCAAATCTAAATAAATAAATTTTAAAATTAAAACATTTAAAATTCATTTTAAATTTCAAATTGAAAATTTAGACTTAGTAATCTAATTTTATTATGTCAAATCTACAAATTAAATTTAAGATAGTCACTCCTGAAAAAACTGTCTTCGAAGACACTGTTGATCAGGCGACTTTGCCGACCACAGATGGGGAAATAACAATCCTGCCAAATCATCGTAGTTATATTTCCAGCTTGAAAGCTGGAGAATTAATGCTTCGAAAAGGCGAGGAAGAAATCTTGCTTTCTATTTCGGGTGGATTTATTGAATTCCATGAGAATGAATTGATTATTCTGGCAGATACGGCTGAACGAGCCGAAGAAATTGACTTGGCTCGCGCTGAAGAAGGACGAAAGAAAGCCGAAGAATTGAAAAACCAAGTTGTTTCGATGGATGAAAATGAATATGCTCGCGTAGCGGCTGCCATCCAAAAAGAATCCGCCCGAATTCGTGTAGCCAAAAAACATCATACAAAGAGGAGTATAAAAACAGATTAATTTTTTATATTATGAAAAGCAAAATAAATTTATTAATCGAACTTAACAAGAAACATTCCGAATTATTTTGCAGTCAAAAATTGGAGCGTGATTTATATAGAGCGAAACATCCAACCAATGTGGTCGCTTTCAAATGTATGGATGGACGCATCCATCTTCCAGTTATCACGCAAACTCCGCTGGGAATCATTAGTCCTTTTCGCAATATGGGAGGTAGATTTGATTTGGGTTGGCCACTTCTCAATGTTTCTTTTGATGAATCCGTAGCTCAGGCGGTTAAAAAAGGATCACGAACATTAGTCTTGGTAACCTATCATTTTTCCAAAGGCGATGTGCATCGAAGTTGCGCCGGTTTCAATTATGACTGTGAAGAATCAAAAAGATCTACAGCTAATTTTAGAGACCAAATAAGAAGAATCTATGGCATGGAGAATCAAGTTGTCTTTCCGGTTTTAATCGGAATTGAGACTGATAAAGATGCTCTGATTTTGCATGGAGATAATGGGGAAATTGTTGATATGAGTACTTTGAAAAAGATGAGTAATGAAGGTTTGATAGAAATTATCCATAGGCTTTTTCCTAATATGCCAGAGCGAATTGTTTTGGATTTTTTGCCAATTATCGCGGGAAATCTAAACCAAATTGGAGAAACAAAAAAACAAAAAATGGAAGCTCAGTTGGCTCACGGCGAGTGGGTTTTGGCGGTGGGAAAAGGCTTTGATTGGCTTCACACTCCAAATATGGCAATGATTGTTGGGCCATATGATCCTAATATCGGCGAGCCAATTAAGACCGCGGCGGGTATCATCAAATCAAATTGGGAATCAGGCAGAATCAAAAAGGGAGTAGTTGTTTTGGCATCAGCTCTTTATGGCGACGCAGCCGATCGTGCAAAAACACAGGAACGAGCGATTTTTATGAAAAAATTGTCGGAAGATATTATAGCCAAAAATTATCCAGAAATGATGAAATATATGAATTCAATGGCGGTAGTGGTCAACTCAAGTACTATGAAAATGGAAGTGATTGAATAAAACACCCCTTATTGACATTTTATTTTAGCGGAGTAATATAAAATAGTTGTTTGGAATGAAATATTTTGTTTGATTTCGGGTAATTCCGCTTTTTTATTTGGTTTATTTATAAGATTATGAAAACATTCAAATTAATAAAAACTTTATTATTGGGAAAAAATGTTACCGAAAAAAAAGAGAATTTTTTTTCGTCCGATAAAGATGATGTTTTTGAAAAAACTGGCAAGGAGATAAAAGAATTTTTGAACACCCTTTATGGTGGAAGATCATTGCGCATCAGAGCAGTGGATGCCGGATCGACTAATGCCGAAGAAATAGAATTGACCGCTTTGGGTAATGCTTATTATGATATAGACAGATTTGGTTTAAGTTTTGTGGCTTCGCCACGTCACGCTGATATATTGTTTGTGAGCGGTCCGGTAACAAGAAATCTTGAGAAAGCACTGCTTACGACCTATGAAGCTGTTCCAAAACCGTGTATCGTGGTAGCAGTTGGGGACGGAGCTTGCACGGGAGGAATTTGGAAAGATTCTTATGCCGTAGTTGGTCCGGTAGAAAATGTAATTCCGGTGCATATGAAAATCCCCGGAGACCCTCCTTCACCGACAGAAATTCTTACTGGGATATTGAGAGCCTTAAAATATTACAAAGCAAAATAATCATATGATGGAAAATTATATAATTTTTGGTGTGGGATTCTATTTTTTGACTTTAGTTCTGTCAGCCTTTTTGGCTTTTTTTGGCAAATCATTTAGAAAAGCGACGATCTTGTTTGTTTTTTCCAACGGAGCGGGATTTTTGTCAGCGATTTTATTTTTTCTGTTTTTTTCAAAAGAAGTTTTTGTTTTCGCTAAATTTGACGGATTTTTTCATTTTGTTCCAAGATTAAATTTTCTTTCCGCCCTATTTTTTTCTATTATAAGCGGAGTTTCTTGTTTGATCGGTGTTTATAGTTTGCGATATTTGGAGTTATACAAAGAAACTTACAATCCTCGCGTAGTTCAATTTCTAATGTCGTTTTTTGTGCTGGGAATGCAAGGAGTTTTATTGTCAAACACCGCCTTTAGCTTTTTATTTTTTTGGGAAGTGATGTCGATTACTTCTTTCTTTTTGGTTTTTTCTGATAAAAAAGAAGAATCGATAAAAGCGGCTTTTCTCTATTTTGTAATGACTCACTTGGGAGCATCGGCAATTTTAGGCGGATTTTTGATTTTAGGCCAAGGTTCATTGATGTTTAATTTGGATGATATCAATATTGCATCGCAAAACCTGAGTGCCGGTTTTTTGAATTTAGCATTCTTGCTTTTTGTTTTCGGCTTTGGTTCCAAGGCTGGGCTAGTGCCTTTTCATATCTGGCTTCCCGAAGCTCATCCGCAAGCCCCGAGCAATATTTCAGCAATGATGAGCGGGTTGATGCTCAAAGTTGCTGTTTATGGTTTTATTTTGATAACTCTAAATCTTTTCGGCATTCCGGCGTGGGGAGGCTTGATTGTTTTGGCTCTAGGTCTTTTATCAGGGATAGTGGGAGTTTTGTATGCGACTGTGGAAAGAGACATTAAAAAAGCTTTCGCTTATAGCAGTATAGAGAATATGGGTATAATTTTTACTATGCTGGGCTTGGCTATTTATCTGTTGGCTTTGGGTCGGCATCAAACAATCGCCTATTCAATAGTTGCTTTTGCAATTTTTCATGCAATTAACCATGCTTTGTTCAAAAGCGCGCTTTTTCTTTCGAGCGGAGTGATAATGAGCAGAGTTCACACAAAAAGCTTAGAAATGATGGGTGGTATCGCTAAAATAATGCCAATTTTCAGCTTAGCTTTTCTTTTGGCAATTTTAGGCTCTTTGCCATTGCCATTATTCGGAACTTTTTATGGAGAATGGGGTTTTATACGCAATATTATAACTTTAATAGGAGAAACAAACGCCAACTCAAATGAAATTATGTCCTTAGTTGTGATTCTTTCCGCCGTAGCTTTGATTAGCGGACTGGCTATTTTTGCAATGATAAGAATATTTGGTATTTCGATGTTGGGATTGCCTCATAACGCGCATATGGAAAAAAGAAAAGAGAGTGCGGACTATTTCCTAACCATACCAATTTTGATTTTAGCCGGAGGAACAATTGTTTTTGGATTTTTAGCTAAATTTATTATCACTAACACAGCAGATTTTATCCAATCAATTTCTTCTTCAGTTTCTGGTAAATTATCTTTCTCAATGAATGTTTCTTCTCTTTGGATAAGTGGGGTAATTATCTTGAGCGGTTTATCAGTATATATTTTTCAGAAAATTTTATTAAAAAACAAAAAAGAAAGAAGCTATCATACTTGGGATTGCGGGCAATCGATTGATGCGACAATGGAGTATAGCGCTACGGCTTTCTGCGCTCCGATCAGATTTTTCTTTCTCACTTTTATCGGCAGAAAAAAAATAATGCAATCAGAACCAATCATAGAAACTAATCCTTGGATTAGAAAATATACTTTCAGTTTATCTATTCGTTCAAAATGGCGTAATTTCCTATATTCTCCGATTGAAAAAGGATTGGTATTATTGGCAAGGAAATTATGCATTATTCAAAATGGACATATTCAATATTACATATTATTCCTTTTGTTCGCGCTAACTATTACCTTAATTTTTGCTTTATGAACCAAATAATTGCCATACTGATACAAATTATTTTTGTGCTGATCATTGCTCCTTTTGCTTCGGGCTTGGTGCGTTTTTTCAAAGCGCGTTTGCAAGGAAGAAAAGGCGCTTCTCCTTTTTTGCCTTACATTACTTTGGCGACACTTTTAAGAAAAGAAATGGTTATATCGGAAACCACCTCCTGGATATTTCGAGTGGTGCCTTTTGTGGTCTTGAGCAGTGTTATTTTTTTGTCAGCTGTTATCCCGCTCATTTTTTCAGGCATAAGCAACGTTTTCATGAGTGATTTTTTGGTGATAGCGGGAATTTTGTCTATAGGTTCGATATTTTTAGTGTTGGGTGGCTTGGATGCCGGCAGTGCTTTTGGTGGGATGGGATCAAGCCGAGAGATGACAATTTCCGCTCTGCTTGAGCCGGTGATAATCATGATTTTTGCAACCGTGAGTTTTGTGACGAAAGAATTTACTATTGATGGTATGCTAACGAGTCCAACTGTTTTCGCGCCTTATTTGATTTTAACTATAATTGCTTTGATACTAGTTGCTTTGGCGGAGAATGCTCGTTATCCAGTGGATAATCCGGACACTCATTTGGAACTCACAATGGTACATGAAGCAATGTTACTGGAATATAGCGGAAAATATTTAGCTTTATTGGAATATGCTTCTTCTATCAAATTAGTTGTTTTTTCTTTGCTTATTGCTAATTTTATCTTTCCATTAACTTTAGTGGGTGCTTCTTCTTGGGGTATCGGTGGCTTAGTGATAGGGTTATGTCTGAGTTTGATAAAAATTATTATCGCCATGTTCACACTGGCTTTTCTAGAATCTATTTTAGTTAAGATGAGATTTTATAGAATGTCTGAATATTTTTCTATTGCTTTTGTGGTGGCATTTTTAGGAATGGTCATCGCTCTTTTGACAAATATTGCCGGCATAATCGTGCAATACCATTCATTATTTGCTATTTTTTCAGTTATATGTGTGGCAATTCTTTTTGGCAGAGTGCGCTTAAAAGCGATTTTGCGTTATTATGCTGTTTCTTCATTGGCTTTGGCGGGCGTGGCTTGGGGATTGATTCCATTGGTTCCTGAAGCTGAAAAAATTAATTTATGGCTATTCGCTATTTTCACAATCATCACCAAAGTGTGGGCAGTGCCATATGTGATCAATCGTTCCAGTCATGCAAAAAAAAGTTTGACAAACTTGCCTTCATTTTTGCGTCCGGGAAAAAGTTATTTTTTAGCAATTATTATTCTGATTGCAACTTATTTTATTCTAGAAAATATTTCCATAACAGGCTTAGAAAAATGGAACGCTTTGATATATGCGTCAGTCGCTTTGATTGTCTTGGGCATCGCGATGATGATTATCAAAAGAAATGTATTTTCTCAAATTGTCGGCCTCTTGGTTATTGAAAACGGAATTGCGGTTTTTGTTTTAGCTACCATTGGATCTTTGCCGATAGTGATTGAATTTGGTGTTTTTGCTGTGGCGGTGGCTACCGCTTATATATTGTCAATCCTAAGCGCTCAAATCGGTGAGCTATATGGAAGCATAGATACTGAAGATCTATGCGAATTAACAGAATAATTTATTTTTAAATTTTTATGAATCCGAGTATCCTAATCATTTCATTTTTGCTAGCTTTCTTTTTTTCCATTATTTTGAAAAAAGAAAAAACAGTGAAATTGAGCAATTTATTTTTTTCTCTGCTTGGTGGATTGTCTTTTATCGTTTATGCCGTTATTTTTCTTTTTTCTTCTCGTGATAAGTGGATTAGTTCTTGGTGGATGATGGATAATTTTTCGGCCTTAATGATCATCCTTATCGCTTGTATTTATATTTTTTCCATAATCGTGAGTGTTCGTTATATCGGGCATGAATATGAAGAAAAAATCATTACACTGGCGCAGTATAAAATGTATTTCGCTTTGTTTCAGTTGTTTGCTTTGTGTATGTTTTTGGTAGTTATAACTAATAATTCTTTAGTGTTATGGCTGATGATGGAAGGCACAACTCTTTCTTCCACTTTTTTAGTGGGATTGTATCGCAAAAAAACCAGCATAGAAGCGGCGTGGAAATATATGATTCTTTGTTCAACCGGTATCAGTTTGGGCTTGGCGGGAATTTTGCTTTTGAGTTATGGGGCGCATATGGGCGGACTGGAAGAGAGTCATATTTTTCTTTTGAGTAGTTTGGCGGAAAATGCCGGACTTATTCCACAAAATATCATCAGATTAGCTTTCGTGTTTTTATTCATTGGTTTTGGTACAAAAGCCGGTTTAGCGCCGATGCACACTTGGCTTCCGGATGCTCATAGTAAAGCGCCATCTCCAGTGTCGGCTATTTTTTCAGCCGTACTTTTAAATGTTGCGCTCTATGCCATTTTGCGGTTCAAATTTATTGTTGATAGTGCCTTTTTGGATTCGGTCTGGACAAATCATCTATTTTTGATTTTTGGTTTTTCTTCAATAATATTATCAGCGCTGATGATGCTTATTCAGACAAATTATAAAAGAATGCTGGCTTATTCCAGCATTGAACATATGGGAATTATTCTTTTTTCTCTGGGACTTTCTCCTTTAGGCGCTGTTGCCGGCGTAATGCATATGATCGGACATACTTTCGCAAAATCAGCTTTATTTTTTGGCGCCGGAGAGATATTGATTCAATGGAAGACGACAAAAATTGCCAAGATAAAAAATATGTTGAAATATTCAAAATATACCGGCGTGCTATTTATCCTAGGCATCGTAGCAATCATTGCTATTCCGCCTTCCGCTTTATTTATCAGTGAATTTGGAATGTTTGCGCAATCAATCGCAGCCTATCCAATCACATCAATTATATTATTTATCGCTTTGGGCATTATCGCTTATGCAATGCTATCTCTTTCGATAAAAATGATTTTCAATGTGGAAGAGGAAAATAATGGAGAATTTAAAACACAGAAAGAAAAATGGAACATTACTCATTCCATAATAGTTTTTGAATTTATAATCTTAATAGGCTTGGCTTTTTGGTTTACCACTGCAAATGCCGAGATCTTAATTGATAAAATAGTGAAATCGTTTTTGTTTATTAAATAGCAAAATTTTTTATGAATACTCAAGAAATTATTGAAAAATTCAAAGGAGAAATAATTGATAAAAGTGAGAATAATGATTTGATTTGCGTCAAGGTTTCTCGAGATAAATTGGCGAAAATCGCAACTGTTTTGTTTAGTGAATATAAAATTCCGCTATCGCTCTTTTTTGGTACGGATGATCGAAAAGATACTGGAAATTTTGGAGTGCATGCGGTTTTCAGTTTAGATCGGGAGCATAAATGGTTGAAAATTTCAGCTGAAATCCCAGCTAATGATCCGCAGTACCCATCACTTACAAAAACAATTATGGCGACGCATTGGTACGAAAGATATTTGCGAGATATGTTTGGTATTGTTCCTGTTGGACATCCTGATCTGCGAAGATTGGTGCATCATGAAAATATTCCGGAGAACACTTATCCTTTGCGCAAAGACTTTCAGTGGAATACGAAACTTCCCAAAGATAAGGTGCCTTATCCAATGCATCATGTGACCGGTGAAGGGGTGATGGAAATTCCAGTTGGTCCGATTCACGCCGGCATCATTGAACCGGGACATTTTCGTTTTAATGTAGTAGGAGAAAGAATCTTGATTTTGGAGGGAAAATTATTCTTCACTCACAAAGGAGTGGAGAAATTATTGGAAGGAAAAAATATCACGGAAGCGTTGCCTTTTATAGAAAGAATCTCAGGCGATATGAGCGCTTCACATTCTTTGGCTTATGCCCAGGCGGTAGAAAAAATCAATGGTTGCTTTGTGCCAAAAAGAGCGCAAATGCTTCGCGCGATTATCACCGAATGCGAAAGAATCACGATGCATATTCATGATTTAGCTAATATTGGAGGAATGGGAACCGGGTTTAGTTTTATTGCCGCCAATGGATTTCGCATCAAAGAAAGAATGATGCGCTTGTCAATGGATATTTGTGGTAATCGTTTCTGGCGGGGAATGATTGTTTCAGGAGGGATGAAAAAAGATATTGATAAAGAAAATTTGGAAAAAATATTGAAAGTTTCGCAAAAAGCTTGGAAGGAAATGAGAAAAATTACTGCCATTGCTTTGGACAGCGAAGGATTTTTAGATCGTTTGCAATATACCGGAGAGTTGTCGCAAGAAGCAGCCGAAGCGTTTGGCGCAGTTGGTTTTCCGGCGCGCGCTTCCAAAATCGATCGCGATGTTCGCCGGGATCATCCCTATGCTTCATATGCCCAATTTCCAATTCAGATTATTACTAAAAAAAGCACCGATGTTTTTGCCCGTTATCGGGTGAGGATAAAAGAAGTTGAACAATCGATAATTCTACTCAAAACTTTAGTGGAAAAAATAAAAGAAGGGGATATTTTTGAAAAATGCGAGGTGAAAGATGGATTTTCGATTGGCGCAGTGGAGGCGTGGAGAGGGGAAATAATCTGCGCTTTGCAAATTAAGAATGGTGTGATTGAAAGATGCTATCCTCGCGACCCGTCTTTTTGTAATTGGGCGCTTTTCGGTATTATGGGTCCAGGCAATATCGTTCCTGATTTTCCGTTGATTAATAAAAGTTTAAATCTGTCGTATTCGGGAAATGATTTGTAAAAATAGTGTCATAAATAAGTAGTAAT
>DMWY01000007.1 GCA_003483065.1 Candidatus Moraniibacteriota bacterium
TCTGAGAGACCAAAAGAAGCCCAAGGCAGGATAGTGCCTGGACATTGGGAGGGAGATTTGATCGTCGGCAAGAATCATGAAAGTGCTATAGGCACGTTAGTTGAAAGAACAACGAGAACAACCATCATCTTTCCATTAAAAACCAAAGATGCTTTCGCTGTTAGGAAAGCCATGGTCAAAGCTTTTGAAAGGATACCTGAACAATTTAAAAAAAGCTTAACTTATGATCGTGGTAGTGAAATGTCTCAGCATAAACTCTTTACCAAAGAAACTAAAATCAAAGTTTTCTTTGCTGATCCACATAGTCCTTGGCAGAGAGGCACCAATGAAAATACTAACGGATTAATTCGTCAATATTTTCCTAAAGGGACTGACTTCAAAGAGGTAAGTGTTAAAAGAATTAAAGAAGTTGAAAACAAACTAAATGCTAGGCCTAGAAAAACTTTGGAATATTATACGCCTGCTGAAAAATTTTACGAACTAATTAATAATCAGAAATTTGCGTTAGTAACTTGAATTCAGCATTTCACTTTTTGCTATCTATATAGTATAATAAATTTATGTCAAAAGCTCAAATCCTAAATTTCATCAAAAATCCAAAACTCATCTTAACTCTAATTTTAGTTATTTTCTTTCTGAAAGGCGTTTTTTTGTGCACCCTTTCTCCAATTTTCACTGGGCAAGATGAGGCTAGGCATTATAGCTCTTTGCAATATCGCGCTGAACCAAAAGATAAAAATTGGGAGAAAATAGACCGTCCTGTTGGAAGCATAAAAAGTATCAATATTGCAGATTATAATTTTTCCCAGGAAATGATTCATGCTGGAGAAATGGCTGATTATAATGTTTTTCGTCATCAAATGTATAATACTGTCAATTTTTCCGATGGATACAATGGAGTCAATGAAGCAGAGATAAATCGCCAGTTATGGAAACCCTATAACTATTTCAAACAACCAGATATCGTCGGCGGAAAAAATCTCTATTATTCCATAGCCGTATCTTTGGAAAAAATATTAAGTGGTAGTGATATTTTAGTTAGATTTTTTTCTAATAGAATCCTCTCTACGGTCCTTGGAACAATAGGAATTTTTCTGGCCTATCTAATTTTCAAAAATATTGGACTGAAAGAAAAAGCGAGCTTAATCTTGACTGCCATCACAGCTTTTCAGCCAAAATATGGGATGTATTTTGCGAATATCAATTATGACGTTCTCCTGATTCCGCTCTTTTTTATTTTTACGCTCGGCGCAATTTTGAGTCTGAGAAATGGATTTAATTGGAAAAATGGATCTCTTATGCTTTTGGCTATTGGATTAGGATTTTTTACTAAACCCACCGCGCTCATTCTCCTTTTACCTTTCTTTGGCTTGATTGTTTATTTTACTTATTCAAACTACAAGAAAAAAATCAATCTAAAAATTATTCTGTTGGCGATTATAATATTTATAATCATCGCCTATTTCAGTAATTATAATTTCATCTCAATTTTGCCATTTAAGCATAACTTACCTGAAACTTTTCGTTCTCTTGGGGCTTATCTCTCTGAAAGTCTTACTATGGGTCGCTTTGCCTTGTCTTCCCGCACTTATTGGGGATCGCTGGGCTGGTTTAGCAACGCCATAGACCAAAATTTCACCAACTTCGTTTGGACGATACAAACAATTTCAGTGGTGGGGATAATCTTGTTTCTGTTTTCCAAGAAAAAATTAGATTTTTTGCCAGAAAAAAAATATGTTGTTTTTCTTGTGGGAATGATTATCGCTCTGCAATTTGGCATCAGAATGGCTGACTGGAAAGTTTTTATGGGTGCAGGAGAATTAGAATTGGGCACGCCTGGGAGATATTTTTTGCCAAATTTAGTTTCACACATCGCCCTGGTTTTTGTTGGTTTAGGATATCTACTTCAAAAAGAAAATCGTTTCAAAAATGCATTATTGGTAGGATTAATTGCGATGCTTTCTTTTTCTATGTATCTAACTTTTAATATAATTTTACCTCGTTATTATTTATAATTTCTATGCTACAAAAAGATAAAATCATTCTCGGTATTGCTTTTTTGGGATTATTATTCGCAATCTTTTTTCGTCTAGAAAAAACGCTCTCCTTCCCAGATCAAAATTGGCCATTAATAGAAGGAGAGAGAATAAAAATAACTTCGGAAATTATTCAAAAATTTGAAGCTGATCGCAATGGCCTAACACGAATAAAAATTCTTTTTGGCAATTCTGATGTGAGTCCTGGAGGGACATTTAATTTCAAAATTTATGATGAAAATTGCCAAGATATTATTCGCGAAAAAAATCTAGAAATAACTTCACTGGGTTCCGGCAACACTGTTGATTTTGTTTTTCCGAAGATATCCGATTCAAAAAACAAAATATTTTGTTTGAAATTAAGTTATGCACAAAAGAAAGGCGGGAAAAAAGCCAACGTTTTCATAAATGAAAATCCGATGGCGCAAAATAAATTCTTTTCAATAAACGGCGAAGAAAAAACCGGTCAATCATTGTCAATGAGACCGGCTTATCGAAATGAAAATTTATGGCAAGATTCTGTCGAGCTCAATCAAAGAATGTCGCAATATAAACCATTCTTTTTGAAACATTATTTTCTCTCGATTATAATATTTGGCTTTATTATTCTTTCCATTCTTCTTGTCGCAATTCTTCTTGTTATTTAACTTTGTAGTATTCTTTATACCAAGTCACAAAGTTAGCGATGCCTTCTTCAATTCGAGTTGATGGTGCCCAACCAAGTTTCCTAAGTTTTTTGATGTCAGCTACGGTTGCCGGTACATCACCTTGTTGCATTGGAAGTAGTTTTTTCTTAGCTTTCTTTCCAAGACAATCTTCTAGGACTTCAATGTAGCGCAAAAGCTGCTCTTCGCGATCTCCTCCAATATTCATCACACCATAATCTAAATTAGCGTCCAGCACTGTGATAGTGCCGGAAACAATGTCGTCAATATAAGTGAAATTTCGTGACATTTTTCCACGATTATACACTTCGATCGATTTGCCAGCTAGGGTGTTTTTGGTAAATTTGAAAAGTGCCATATCTGGTCGCCCCCAAGGACCATAGACCGTAAAAAATCTAAGACCTGTAGTTTTGAGACCGTAAATATGAGAAAAAACATGCGCCATTAGTTCGGTGGCTTTTTTAGAAGCGGCATAGGGTGAAATTGGCGTGTCAACATTGTCGGTTTCCGAAAATGGTTGCTTTTTATTGTTGCCATAAACCGAAGAGGAAGAAGCATAGATGAAATTTTTGATTTTATATTTCGCACTTAAATTCAACAAATTAGTTGTGCCAAGAATATTAACATCAGCATAAAGCAATGGGTGCTCAATGGCATAACGCACTCCCGCCATCGCTGCCAGATGAATCACTTTGTCAATTTTTTCGTTTTTGAAAATTTTCTCAGTTAATTTTTCATCTCGAATGTCTCCACGATACAGCTTGAATTTATAGCCTTTTAAAAATTTTTTGATTCTCGCTTCTTTTAGAGATGGGTCATAGTAATCATTGAAGTTATCAACTATCACCACCTGATCCCCCCTGTCCATTAGCTTTTTGGCAATAGCACTGCCAATAAATCCCGCCCCTCCCGTGATTAAAATCTTGATCGGTTTCTTTTTCATAATTTTGATCTTAAATAATTATAATATTCTTCATTATGACTGTTTTTATTGGTATAATCTCTGAGAACTTTTCCTCGCGCTTTTTGTCCCATTTCTATTCTTAGTTTCTCATTCTCAACTAATTGACTAATTTTTTCCACCCATTCATTGGTATCGCCTGCTAAAAATCCATCCACACCATCAGAAATTGCTTCACTAAAAGTCTGATTTCGCACTGCCACCGTTGGAATGTTCAATATTCCCGTTCCACTAAATCGTATTTCTGACTTAGCTTCACAAAAAGGATTATCAGCTTCCAATGGAGAAAGGTTGATATCAACAAATTTATAAACATTTTCAAAATATTTTTTTCGATCTACATGTTTGAATTTATCGATACGATCTTGAAATTTATCTAAAGCACTTCCAATTTCAAGCGATCCCAAAAGGTATAGCCGAACTTGAGAATATTTTTCCATTATTTTTTCCAACTCCAGAATGATAGTTGCAAAATCCTTATCATGACTTGGTGTACCAGAGAGATAAGCCAAGCGAATCCAACCATCATTAATTTTTTTCTTATTTTTTAGAATATTTTCACACAACTCAAGCTCGCAGTTGGAAATTTTGTTTTTAGAAATAAGGACATATTTGTTTTTTTCTTTGAGTATCTGAGCTAAATAGGAAGTTGTGGTGACGCAAGTTTTGACATATAGATCATTTAGAATTTCTGCGCCGAGTCCATCCTTATACAATCCCCTTTCTAGCTTATTCATACCCTTAAAAAAGTCTATATGCTTAAAGTATTTCGGATCAAACAGAAGGTCATCTGTTTCAAAAATGATTTCTTTGCCAGCTTCTTTTATTTTCGCAATCATCTTAGAGATTTTTTCTGTTACTAAGACCCGCTGAAATATAAATATCTCAAATTTCGAAAAATTACTCAGCATCCAAGGATTATCTTGTGTTATCACTTGACATTTAAATCCATGCAAGCCGAGCTCTTCAGATTGATTGTGAACCCGAAAAATTGCACTGGCCCCACCAGCTCCACCAGCAATGAAAAGAATATCCCCCGCTTTTACCGGCTTCATCATTTTTAGATATCGCCAACCTATTTTCAAAAATCTTTTCCCGCCCTGAAAGATTCCTTCATTTTTGAGAATAGTAAGTGTTTTCCCAATCTTAGCTAGAATAGATTTCATATTATTTGAATTCAAATTTCAAATCCTTATCCAACATTTGCTCTTGATTATATTCGCCATCCTTGGTTTTTAGATGAACTTTAAACGGAATGTTTTCCACGCCGGATTGTTTTTGGATAAGCAAACGATAATCATTAACATCAAAACCATCTGGAAGTTCATATTTAATAATCGCATTGGTTTCTCCGCCGATAAGCACATGACAGATAAAACCAAAATATGATTTCTCAAACTCCTCTCCTTTATTAGCCAAGCTAACCATTTTGCTTTCCAAGAAATTTGACCCTTTCGGAACATAAACCCGCAAATATGAATGATAGTCCGACGTGCGCCAATCACCGTAAGGCGCAGTATTTTTATATAAAATATTGAGAGTTACAGTAGGTTTTTCAGTTGTTAAATCTATATCATAATTGACTTGCCGTTTTATATAATAGTCGGTTTTCAGCGCTCCCATATTAGCATCCACCATCATTAGATAATCCGAATTCCAGCCGGTAGCAACTTTTCCATCCCAATAAACACTTTCAATAGCGCTTTGCAAATTTGGATCATTAAAATTAACCATTATATTTCTATTTTGAAATTCTTTATGCACCAAATCGCTTATCTTTGAAATGTTACCAAGGCTAAAAAGCTTCTCAACAATTATTGGCGCCATTTTTCTCATAATGTCTTTTCTGTTTTGCGTGTCGATATCTGGATTCATAATATAGCGTTTCTCCACATATTCTTCCAATTTCAAAGCTCCATCCGCACTGTTAAAAGTCACACCATATCCAGGCACAGTGATTGGCCCAGTTAATGCCAAGATATCATTAAAAACATTAGTATTCACTGCAATCACTCCATCAAAATTAGAATTTCTACCGGCCAAACGATAGAAATATTTAGCTTTTTCCACGTTCGTAGGAAAATCAGGAGAAAAATTTGAATCACGAAATTTCCATTTTTTGAGTTGCATCATTCGAGTGAATGGATAGGGCGGTTTTATCTTAGCTGTTATTTTTTGATCCAAAAGATTAGCATCTTCAAAAAAAGTTGAAATAACTTCCCCGTCTTTTATTTTCAAAATAGCGTATTGACCCAAAAATCCACCCCCGGGACGAAGTTCCATATTATTTTGTAGCATTATCATAAAGGTTCTCGTCACTCCATCTTTTTTGGAAAAATTTTGCGCCAGCGTGTTTATCACATCCAGTTCTTTCTTTTCATCATCCGGGATAGGCAAAAAATTAGAAAATTTATTAATGGTTGCCAAAGAATTCAGTGCAATAAGTTTTTTGTTAGCCATGGCAAAGTTAAACAAATAGAACAAACCAACTGTCAAAAACAAAACAAACGCGCCAATAACTATCCTTTTTCTGGTAAAAAAAATTTTCATTTATTTCATTAAATTAATAATTTATAATTCAACTAACTCCTATAATTCTAACCTAAAAAAAAGAGATTGGCAAAGGAAGAATTTAGAGATATAATATGATCATATGAAAAACATCGACAATGGTAAATTTTTCTCCATTTTTGGCTTGATTATAGTGAGTCTAGGCTGGTTAAGTCTCTTACTCACTTTTATCAATTTTTTTCATGCCATCATATTGGTTCTATTTTTGCTCTTCTCTTTAGCGTTTTTTTCTTATCTCGTAGTAATAAACAGAGAAAAATTAAAACTAAGCTGGGATTTTGTCTTGGTGATATTTTTTTCATTTATTGCAATTATCATTTTTTCATATTTCACAGTTCCGACAGTGTTTTCTGGACGAGATCAGGGCTCACTTTCAAATGCCGCCATAACTTTGTCAAAAAATCATCATTTAGAAAATTCATTTTCTGCCGAAAAAGAATTTTTCAAGATCTATGGAGTGGGCACTGCCTTGAATTTCCCCGGATTTAATTATACTCAAAATGGAAATTTGATCCCTAATTTTTCTCTAGGTTACATCTCCTGGCTAGCCACTTTTTATTCCTTTTTTGGAATAGAAGGACTAATCATCGCAAATGGAATTTCCTTTTTTCTTTTTCTTCTTTCTTTTTTTATTTTAGCC
Organism: Candidatus Moraniibacteriota bacterium; assembly: GCA_003483065.1. Classification (GTDB taxonomy): domain Bacteria; phylum Patescibacteriota; class Minisyncoccia; order Moranbacterales; family UBA2206; genus UBA2206. Next base: position 6,874 of record DMWY01000007.1, read on the forward strand.
AAAAATTATATCCGAAAATCCTCTGCCTTGGTCGCTTTCTTTTTGGTCATTACCTCTTTTGTTTTTTCTTGGTTTTTCAAATTCACACTAAGTGAAAACTTGGCACTTGGATTAGTTTGGTTTGGGATTTTGCAATTTATTTTATTTTTAAAAGAAAAAGACAATCTATTTCTGTTTTCTTTTTTGGCTTCTTTTGGACTTCTATTTTTCATTCGAATTGAAAGTTTGGCTTTTATGGCGATGGCTATGATAATTCTATTTTTCTTGCAAAAAAAAGAAAAGATATTTGATCAAAAAATATTCACCAGATATATATTAGGATTTTTTCTCCTAATGCTTATCGCTTTTTTGACAAGTATTTTTGTCAATAAATCTTCCTATGTCACTCTTGCAAAAGGACTTTTAAATTCTTTGCATTTTCTTCAAAATGATTCCACTGAAAATGTTCCGTTTCTAAGTGAGAATATTTATCTTTTACGAATTTTCTCTGTCTATGCCATCCTAAACTATATTACCTTTGGCCTGATTGGATTTTTCTATTTCCTAAAACAAAGAAAAATTACTTTATTGATTCCGTTTTTCATTCTCCTGCCCGCTTTTTTATATCTCGTCAATCCTAGCATCACCCCTGATCACCCGTGGATGCTCAGGCGCTATGTTTTTGCTGTTATTCCTGTAAGTATTTTATATAGTATTTTTTTTCTAGATCATTTTTTCAAAAAAAGATTAGCTTTTTATATTTTAGCTTTGGTTTTATTTTTTTCCAACTTAATTGTATTTATCCCCTATCTAAGCGTCAAGGAAAACGCCAATCTCTTGCCTCAAATCAAAGAAATTAGTTCCGTCCTTAACCAGAAAGATCTGGTTTTGATCGATAGAAATGCCACCGGTGATCCCTGGGCAATGATGAGCGGTCCTATGAATGTCCTTTTTGACAAACAAGCTGTCTATTTTTTCAATCCAACTGATTTGGAAAAAATAGACAAAAATAAATTTGAAAAAATTTATCTCATCATTCCTGATAATGGCCTGGAACTTTACAAAAAAAATATTCTTTTTGACAAATTAGTTCCGATTAAGGACTATCGAATTGAAAAACAATCTCTGGAAATTTTCACCGGAAAAAAAGAAGAGGTTTATAAAAATGCCGTATTTTTGCCAACATACCAAAAAAAATTCACTTATGGTAAGATATATCTGCTTAATAAGGATTAAATTTTGTTTATGTTTGATTTTACCAAGGAAATAAAGCTAGAACCAAAAAACTATTCCCTCTACCGCAAGCTTCAATTGACGCTTTATCTGCTGGCTTTCTTTTTGGCTTTTTATTTAGCCTATCTCATTATCTTTCCTCATCAATATTTTTCTTTTTCTTTTCTTGCTCCCACCTCTCCCAAAAACACCATTGACGAACCATATCTTGCCGATAAGGAAAATATCAGTGAAGGAAAAATTCCAAAAAACAGCAATCTTTTTTTCGACACCGATCTTTTAAATAACTATTCCACAGCAAAAATTAGTTTCAATTTTTCAAAAAATCCTAATGAAAATTTGTCGCCACTCTATCTCAGAAAATCATACGAGTCCTTTCTTTTTGATATTGGAGATTCTATTGGTTTTAAAGATGGATCGCTTTTGAAAAATAAAAATGATTACTATTTAGTTTCTGATGGACAGTTGAGAAAATTTTCTTCGCTTGAAATACTAATCTCTTTGGGATATTCTGGAAAACAATTTCAGGAAGTTTCTGATGCTGATTTAGCCTACAACAAAAAAGGCGATGATATTTTGAAAAATAATGACTATCCGAATGCAACCCTCTTTCAAGTTGAGGATAATTTTTATATAATGGAAAATCGACAATTGAAAAAATTTGTTAGTGATCAAGCTTTTTTATCCAATTACACAAGCGATCAGGCACTCAAAAAAGATACGCGTTTTTTGAGCGACTATCCTGCCGCGGAAAATTTAGCTGGATTTTCTGATGGAACGCTTGTCTCAAATGACATTTCCGTTTATATAATAAGCCAAAATAAAATTAATCCTATTGATAATCCAATAACATTTGAAAGTAATGGCTACCGCTGGGAAGATGTAGTGCCAATTGGCAGTGATGAATTGTCCTTGTATGAAAAAGATAAACTTTTCAACATAAAAAGCCCTCATCCAAATGGAACGGTTTATAAAGCCATTGAAAATTCAACTTACTACATTGTGAGAGATGGGCAAAAACACCCTCTGCCATCGGAAATAATTGCCAAATCTTGGTTTAGAAAAAATCCAATTTTAGTTTCTGAAAAAAGCTTAGACACAAAAGTTTCCTGCGATCTGCAAAAAAAATTCTCTTGGTCTAATGTTTATGAGTGCGAGATTCCGTTGGAAGTTTTCTCTGCCTTCGCCGGTTTCGACTATCAATTCAATATGACACCAGGTGAGGAAATTAGGATAAATTCCATTGACGTCGATTATAAAAAAAATGTCAACATGACTAGTTTCAAGGATTTCATAAAAACAATGATCGAAAGAATAAGACTAAATTATGTTTAAATTAAAATTAAATCAAAATTCCATAATCATCATTTACAAATTACTTGTCGATTTGTTATTTATAATTTTATTTTTTTTCGCCCTTACACTTCTCGCCGAAGGACTAATCCCTGGGATAGTATCAACACACATTAGTTTTTCGCGAATTATAATTCTTTCTTTTTTGAACATTTTTGCTATTTATTTCGTGGGAAATTTTTCCAAAATAAACATAGCTCCACAAAAAACAAACAAAAAAACCACCATTTTTATGGCAGTTTTTGGAATTATTTTAGTTTTCAATAGTCTTTTGAAACTCAATCTTATCCTGGCTCTTACTATTCTTTTTCTAATTATAATTTCTAGCTATTTAATTTATAAAAATATCATTGATTAACTTTTTAGATATTCCAACGTTTCCTTTGCACATTTTTCCCAAGAAAATTTTCGTGCCTGTAAAAGACCTTTGGAAATCAAATCTTGCCTAAGTTTTGGACTATCCAGAACTTTTTTAATTTGCGAAGAAAGCTCCAGATGGTTTTTTGGAGCAAAATATAGCGCTGCCTCCCCGGCTACCTCAGGAAGCGAAGAATTGTTGGCACAAATCACTGGAACGCGAGAAATGAAGGCCTCAAGCACTGGAATGCCAAAACCCTCATAGAGTGACGGAAAACAAAAAATCTCCGCTCCGCGCATTAGATGCCCTAAATCGGCAAATTTTATTTTACCAGGAGTTATTATTTCCAGTTTTGCCGGACTATTTTCAATTTGCGAGAAAATTTCTTTCCATAGCCAAGCTTTTTCTCCAGCCAAAACCAATTTCACATCATTATACTTTTCTTCTTTTTTCAGTTCCTCAAATGCACTAATTAGTGTTTTTAGATTTTTTCTGGGCTGAAGAGCACCGATATAAAAAATGTAGCGTCCTCGGATGTTAAATTTATTTCTAATTTCCTGTTCTTTTTCGGGATTTCGATCTTTGTCAAAAACTTCCTTGTCAAAGCCATGGTTTATTACCTTGATTTTATTTTCCTCTATCTTAGGATAAAATTTTAAGATATCATATTTCGTCGCCTCGGAAATGGCAATTATCCCGTCACTTCTTCGCACTGCCCAGCCGACCAAAAGATTGAGCTTTAATAAATCACCGGCCCTGAAATGATCAGGGAAATATTTGAAAGCTAAATCATGAATCGTCACCACTGTTTTCATTTTCTTGTTGCGAAAGAGTGGAATGTTATGCATTGGCATCCAAAGTACATCTGGTTTTTCCCAAAAAAGACTGAGACACAGACGAATTTGCGTCCAAAAAAATGGAAAAGGAATTTTCCAAATTTTATAATTAGAAAAACTTGCCGGAGTGAGCTCCGGATTAAAATTCTTCTTGTGATAAATTAGAAATTGACTTTTTGGATCAAGTTGCCCGAAATATTTCAGCATATTTAGAATATACACCCTAGTTCCATCAATTCGCGCCCAATCCAAATCTGCCGCCTGAATAGCAATTTTCATATTAACAAACCTTTCCTTTTTTAATATTTTTAACGAATTCAGAAAATCCAACTTGCTTATCTTGATCATGCATGGCTTTTACCGCCACCGGAGTAGTTGCTGGAGATTTCCAGTTATAAATCGGTTTCAAATTTTTTCGCATAACATAGGCGGTTTTAACTAGAAAATTCGTATTGCCCTGTGGAGTATTCGCATAGATATAGTTACAAGGATCACCACTTTGGTTGAAGGTGCTTTTAACTTCAAATGATATTGGTAATCCTTTTTCTTTCATGAGCCGATAAGACTTTGCTGGATTTGGAAAATGATTGAAATTTTTATTAAGATGTTTAATATTCTCATTTTTTATATCCTTGAGCTGATTAGTCTCGATCATAACCACACGATTAAGTTTTTTGTCAAAAAAGCAAGCTCCGCCTTTTTGAGGCTTGATTGGATTTTGAGCAACAATTTCCATGACCATTCCGTATCCTTTTTTTCCTAAATCAAGAGCCAGGGAAAGACTAGGAAGATCAATAGAGCAAGTTAAATATCCCAAATCTTCAACGTTATATGAAAGTAAGTCATCGTGTTGTGCTAGAATTTTTTCGAATTCGGTATTGGAAATAAAAACTTTCTTACCCGTATTTTTAGGATTTACACGAAAAACAACGCTGTCATGAATTTTCTGCATAACCATTTGCCCATGGTTATGAAGCCGTTTATTTTTTTCGGTTGTACGATCGTAATATAGGCATCCGTCCTTAATATAAATACCATGAAAACTGCGCTGGATCATAAAATATACTTTTTTAGGATTGAGACCAAAAAAATCAAATCGCTTAAACTCTTCGATAATATCTTCGGCTGTCTGTTCATTTAGAATCATCAAAATTGTCTGTTTAGCCAAAACTTTTCTTGGATTTTGCTTGTTTTTCTTAGCAAGTTTAATTACATCAAAAACCATTTGTAACATATGACGGTTTCCCAGAGAAATATTAGCCAAAGATCCTGGATTAACATGGGAAATTCTCAGCACTGTTTCACTATTAATTTCCTTGTTTATCTTTTTCTTTTCTTTAATTAATGAGACTCCAGAAACTCCTTTTTTTATAATTTCTTTAATAGCTTCCTGTCTCATATGATTAACAATTTCTTCTATGGAAAACTGAGATGGACTTAGAAGGTATTTTGTACCAAGGCCCAAGCGAGTTGCTTCCCCTGCTGCGGCATGCTCCCAAAGAAATTTACCATCAAGAATTGCTTTTTCTGCCTGAGTTGTACTGATTTTATCATCATCCAAAATTATAATTTTATCTTCTTTGAGGGGTACAAGATTATCAAAATTCTCATAAGCATTTATTTCTAGCTCATGCTTTTTTATATCATCAATAGAGATGTTTTTTGTATTTTTGAAATATGAATCCAACATCCATTCAATATATCGTAAAATTGAAATGCTATATTCCTCAAATGAATCTAGATGAATTTTTGGTTTTTTATCATTCATACATGCGTTAAAATAAGTTATTAAATTAATCTTTTTTTGGCTATTGCTTTTAGTTCTTCATTGAATTCCGAAATAGCTTTATCCATAATTGGATCGAATTTTTTGTAAATTTTTTTTTCTTTGACAATATTTCCCGCTTCTAGGAGAGTGTCGAATGTTCCGGCATCCAACCACGCACCAGAGAAAGTACTCACTTCCAACTCTCCTTTTTCCAGATAAAAATTATGCAGTGATGTTATTTCTTTTTCTCCTCTCTCGGATGGAATCACGTTCTTAGCTGCATCTGATACTCGATTGTCAAAAATATAAAGTCCTGGAATAGCATAATCACTTAACCATTCACTTGGTTTTTCTATAATTTTCACCGCCTTATTATTCTCATCAAATTTTACCACGCCATAACGCTCCGGATCAGGAACTTTTTTAGCAAAAATTTTTCCGCCAGACTTGAAATTCTTAATATCCTCAGAAAAATCATCTTCGAAAATATTGTCCCCTAAAATCATCGTCACATTGCCATTGTCAATGAAATCTTCGCCTAAAACAAAAGCCTCCGTCAAGCCTTTGGGCAATTTTTGCACCTTAAAATCAATGCGAATGTCATATTTTTCAAAAATTGAACCCAAAAGATTCAAATATTGCCCACTGTGTTCCGGCGCTACAATAATCAAAATGTCTTTTATACCAGCCTTAATGAGCGTATTAAGTGGATAAAAAATCATCTGCCTGTCATAGACCGGCAAAAGTTGCTTCGAAGTTGTCGCGGTGAGCGGAAAAAGCCTTGTCGCTGTTCCACCCGAGAGAATAATGCCTTTCATAAATTTATTTTCATCTATAAAACAAATACTTTTAGGAAGCGGGGAGATGGAAATATCCATCTCCCCTAATTTCAATGTGCAAAAGAGGCCATAATCCCATCAAGATCTTTTTCAATTTCTTGCCACTCAGTCTGTGTTAAATTTATAAGCCACGGGTCATCCTGATAACGAATAAAAGGTATAATCCTTTTTTCTCGTTGTTCATGGATGTATTGAGGCGTTACATCTTCTGATTTAACACCATCTTCTATGGCAATAAGGTCCTTGAATAGTTTTTTCAGATTCGACATGTGTTTCCTCCTTATATGTTTTTATTATTTTAGTTGATCTGAACCTCCTAGAAATATTTGTTTTAAAGAGCAATACGTTAAACGACTTAAATTATTTTAAATTCTTGTAAAGTGGAAACTTTCTGCAAAGCTTAATAACTTCATTATGAATTTTCTTCAATTCTTTTTTATCATCCTTATTTTCAATCGCATCCTTTATCCATTTGGAAATAATTTTTATCTCTTTTTCTTTCATTCCACGAGTTGTGATGGCTGGCACGCCAATGCGAATCCCGCTTGGGTCCATCGGATTTCTTGTGTCGTTGGGAATCATATTTTTGTTAAGTGAAATTCCAATTTCGTCCAAGGCTTCTTGGGCCTCTTTTCCGCTGACGCCTTTTGAACCCCAAACATCCACTAGCACCATATGATTGTCTGTTCCACCAAAACAAATGTCAAATCCATATTTTTTCAGCTCTTGTTCCAAAATTTTGGCATTTTTTATAGTTTGCACAGCATATTTTTTGAAAGCTGGTTTCAAAGCTTCACCAAATGCCACCGCTTTGGCCGCAATATTGTTTTCATGTGGTCCACCTTGAAAACCAGGAAAAGTGGCTTTGTCAATTGCCTTGGCGAATTTTTCTTTGCACATAATCATTCCACCACGCGGACCACGCAAAGTTTTGTGAGTTGTGGTGGTGACGATGTCAAAATATGGCACGGGATTTGGAAGGGCCTTGCCTGCAATTAGCCCAGCAATATGAGCAATGTCAAACATCGTGATCGCCCCCACTTTTTTGGCAATAGCTTGAAATTTTTTATAATCCAATTGTCTTGTATAAGCTGAAAATCCTGCCAAAATCATTTTCGGTTTTTCTTTGACTGCCATTTTTTCCAATTCTCTATAGTCTATTTTTCCAAATGCATCTGTTTTATATCGCACAAAATTATATATCTTCGCGCTAAGCGTCACAGGATGACCATGCGTCAAATGTCCGCCGTGCGCCAAATCCATCCCCAAAACCTTGTCTCCTGGCTTCAAAACTGCGCTATAGGCGATCATATTAGCCGGTGCGCCGGAAAGTGGCTGAACATTCACATGCTCCGCGCCAAAAAGCTTTTTTGCTCGAGCAATTGCCAAGCTTTCCACCACATCAGTATATTCTTGCCCGCCATAATAACGATGCCCCGGATAACCTTCACTATATTTATTAGTAAAAACAGATCCCAGCGCTTCAAGCACCGCCTCTGAAACATAATTTTCACTGGCAATCATTTCCATACCCTCTTGTTGACGCTTCAATTCGCCCATCGTTGCTCTATAAACTTCCTTGTCTTGGTTTTTGATATTTTTCATATGTTATCAATGACCAATGATCAGAGATCAAAGATCAAAATATAATGAATTAATTTTCTTACTTTTTATTGTTCATTGTTCTTTGTTCATTGATTTCAAATATTCTTTCAACGCTTCCTTCCAACTTCTCATTGGATTTAATTTAGTATTAACTAAAACTGAATAAAACGGCCTTTTGGCTGGACGAGGAAATTCATTGCCGTCAACTGGGATAATTTTAGTCTTTATCTTCGCCTGACGATATAATTCTACCGCGGCTTCGTACCATGTGCAAGGACCGCTATTCACAATGTGATATATCCCAAAAGGCTTCTTGGCGTCAAGTATTTCTTTGGTTTTTTTGGCTAAATCTGGCGCATAAGTGAAACAACTCGTTTCTTCGTCCACTGCCTTAACCCTGTTAAATACGCCTTTGGCGTCCCCGCTTTGCGGGGATTTAACAGGGTGAACTTCTTTATTTTTCTTTCCCGCTTCGAGCATCACATCAAAAAAACTTCTTTTCGCTCCTTCTCCTATGGCTGGCTTACCAAATAACTTAGAAAGTCGAATAATGTAATAACTTTTAGTATTTTTTGCTACTTCTTTTTCCCCGATTAATTTCGACTTTCCATAATTACTTATTGGACTAGGTTTCGCATTTTCATCAAATCCAACCTCTGGCTGAAAGCCTTGATGAAGAGAACAAGAAGCACAGGAGTGGGAGCAACCAGCAGGTTCAGGAATTTCAGGCTCACCATTAAAAACATAGTCTGTGGAATAATGCACCAGCACAGCTTTGTTTTTTTTGGCTGACGCCGCTAAATATCCGGGCGCCAAACCATTTATTTTCTTAGCTATTTCATATTCCTTTTTGGATTCTTCGCACTTATCCACCGCATTATATGCCGCCGCGTTGATGATAATATTAGGTTTGGTAAATCCAATTTTTTTGGAAACTTCCTTTTCTTTAGAAATATCAATATCCTCCTTATCCCAAGCAATTACCTTATAATCCTTGTCTTTTTTGAATGTTTTGACCAATTCCTGCCCCAACATTCCCTTGCTTCCTATAATTAATATCTTTTGCATAAAAAATTTGATAATTATTAGATAATTTTGGCTTTTTTGAACCATTTATTTCACTATTGACATATTTTCCAAATCTGGTAGTATTATATATAGAAAAAGGCTTTCGGCCGTGGTTTATACACCACACTTAGCGGAGGGTCTTTTTTTATTTATCCGCATATCATGGACCGTCTGTTGGAAAAACGGAAATTAAAAACTTTTGACTTTTCTTTTTCTCTTCTTTAATTTGCACACAAAATAATTCATGTTCCGCTGTTATACCATAAAAACGATGCAATATTTCTGAGGATGTGTTTGGGTTTTCTTTTGATTTCGGCTCAAATCGTGAATTTCTAATTAATTCTACAGCACAACTAAAATATTTCATACGCCTTACTCGATCACGCCAATTTTCTTTTTCAAACAAATGATGCCAAAACAAATCTATAAATACCTTATCCTTATTAAAATATGCTGATCGCAAATATGCACGACGTTTCGATTTTCTTTTTATCTGCGAGTAAAGTCCAAAAGCTTTTTGATGAACCTCACTAAAATCAGAACCTGAATATTTTTTAATTTTTGTTTTATATATTTTCATCCTTCTCGATAGCTTTATAAATATGAACCCTGTCAAACATATCCATCATACTTTCTTCTTCTGATAATCTCAGAAATCCTCCTTCATTACCTCCAAACATACTACTACGCACTAAAAATCCACTTTCCGGATCAAGAACTCGCGCGATTTCTTTTTCACAATCCTCAATATATTTTTCTATTTCTTCATTTTTTTGCCTCTCGTTTTTTCCAGAAAAAACATATCCGTCCGTACCAATAGACATAACTCCAACTGAATGATCGGGTAATCTTCTTAGAAATGTCAATGCATCTTCGGGGACAATAGCATAAGGAATTTCTTTCGGTATTTTAAATCCTTTTCTAAAAAACATCTTGTCTTCTTCACCATAACCCTCTATCATCGCATATTCGAGTCCTTCATGATTATGAGGTTCGACTGCAATATATCCCGATACTTCCAACATTTGAGCAATTTTTTTTCCTCCAATATTTCCACCAGCACCTAGATCTATGATTGGTTTATCCTTAAATAAATTTCTTATTTGATTGAATTTCTGTCCATGATTTTTCCTTAGGTCAATATTTAATGCTCGTTGCACTGCACCCGTAAAGGATGTTTCAAAATCTTTTCCTACTTTTCCTTCAATTGCTTTACCAATATTCTTGGTAGGTTTATTTCTAAAAATATCATTCATTTTTACAAGATCATCTATATTGAGACCAGGTACAATATCTTCAGGCGACACATATCTTTTCACCTTGTCTTTCATTTTAAGTGCCCCTTCTTGATCTGATACTATTTTTTGGGCTTTTTCACTTTCTGATAAATTATCAAATTCTTGTTGTATGAATTCTGCATTTTTCTTGTCCCGATTGATAATATCTTCAAAACTCATATATTTTATTTGGCTTAAAAAATTATCTATATTGACTTAATTCAACTAAATATTGCTAATTTCGCAAATATTATATACACTTAAATTATAGCTTGATTATAACAAAAAGAACCAAGAAACACAATCGAAATATTAGTATATTAGTAATTGATTAGTAATTAGTAAAGAACTCATGAAAGAACAAATCGAGAAAATTAGGCAGGAATATGAGGAAATTTCCACTGAGCTTAATAGCCCGGACATTTTTAGTGATGCCAAAAAAATGGGTGAGCTTGGCAAAAGACAGGCTGAACTTTCAGAAACGATGGAGAATATAAACGAATTGGAAAGAATAGAAAAGTCGATGACAGAAAATGCCGTGATAATCAATTCTAATGAAGAAGATCCGGAAATGAAACAAATGGCTATGGAAGAAAATGTCACACTGAGCGCAAAAAAAGCCATCCTAGAAAAAGAATTAGAAAAAACTTTTCTCCCCAAAGATCCCAATGATCATAAAAATGTTATCGTGGAAATTCGGGCTGGTGCCGGTGGAGATGAATCGGCTCTTTTTGCTGGAGATCTTTTTCAAATGTATGCTAAATATGCGGAAAAAAATCGCTGGAGCACAGTACTTCTTAATTCTAATGTTATCGGAATTGGTGGATATAAGGAAGTTGTCTTTGAAATTAATGGTGCTGATGTATATAGTAAAATGAAATATGAATCTGGTGTGCACCGCGTACAAAGAATCCCCGAAACGGAAAAAAATGGCCGAGTGCATACTTCCACCGCCACTGTGGCAGTTTTACCAGAAGCAGAAGAGGTGGACTTGAAGATAGAAGAAAAAGACATCAGAATTGACACTTTTTGCTCTTCTGGTCCCGGAGGACAGTCCGTCAATACCACCAAATCAGCTGTGCGCATCACCCATATCCCAACTAATCTCATAGTTTCTTGCCAAGACGAAAAATCTCAAATTAAAAACAAAGAAAAGGCCATGAAAGTTTTGCGCTCTCGTCTTTTGCAATTGGAAGATGATCGAAAAGCCAAGGAATCAAGCGACGCGCGAAAATCTCAAATTGGCACGGGTGACCGCAGTGAAAAAATCCGCACTTACAATTTTCCACAAGACCGCATCACTGATCACCGCATAAAACAAAGCTGGAGTAATATTAAATCTATTTTGGAAGGAAATTTAGATGAAATGATGGTTGTTCTGCAAGAGGAAGATGCAAAAAGAAAATTAGGGAAATAAAAAAAGCCGTTGTTTATATAATTTCTATAAACAACGGCTTTAATATTTTTTCTTGGAACAATATCCATTTAACCCAGAGCCTCTTTCCAGAAATTATTTTTCATTATAATTCCTTCCAGATCTTCCCTTAAGAACTCCAGATTCTCTTTTCCGAGGTTAACCACGACATCGAGCAAGGCATAAATGCTTTTTGCGGTTACGCCAGTGCAGACCAAATCCGCATAGTGCATGTAGCTATAATTTCGTACTTTTGCGTCTTCGCTTCTCGGTTTATTACCGATACTTCCATCAACTTTTAACCCCAAGTACCGGAATAATACAAATGAATTAGTTTCCTTTTCAGCCTGTTGAAGATCTTGAACCATTTCTTCGCCCACCTTATTCAACCAAAAATCCCTATTCACTACAATCATCAATGCCCCTCTTCTATTTGGATGAGATAAAAAATCGCCCGCCCTAAGATCACGATAGTCTTGATAATGCATAGCTATTTCCTCCCTTTTTTATAGTAAGAACTGCTTATTATTATGCTTTCCTTGCCTCTTTTAGTTTATTATAGTAGCATTATAAGAATAATTTTGTCAAAACAATGCCAGAAACAATAAAAAATTTACTTAGCCACTCAATTAATAAACTATTGAAAATTAGCTCCACTCCGCAATTTGATGCGGAGCTTTTGCTTGGCTTTATTCTCAAAAAACCTCGAGAATATATCCTTATTCACCCGGAATATAAATTAACCAAAACACAAGAAACAAGATACAATAAAATCTTGCAAAGACGACTCAATTATGAACCAATCGCCTATATTCTTGCTCAAAAAGAGTTCTATGGCCTTAATTTCAAGGTCACTAAAGACACTCTTATCCCCCGCCCGGAAACAGAATCGCTCGTCGAACTCGCTTTATGTAGCATGAAACCTGCCTCTTCGGCAGGCAGGCATGAAACATATAACAAAAAGAATACAACTATTGTCGATATTGGCACGGGAAGTGGAAATATAATTATATCTATTGCAAAGAACAATGAACAACAATCAAAGAGCAGTGATAAAATTAAATACTTCGGAATTGATATTTCCAAAAAAGCTTTGTCTATTGCCAAACACAACGCCAAAAAAAATAAAGTTGATGACAAAATAAAATTTTTAAAAGGAAATTTATTAGAACCAGTTATTAAAAATATAAATTGTTACATGTTTCATGCTTCATGTTCCATGATCATCATTGCCAATCTCCCTTATCTTTCCAAAAAAATTTATTCTGCTTGCGCACCTAATGTAAAAAAATTTGAACCGCGCTCTGCTTTGCTTTCTGGAATCGACGGACTCGATCATTATGAAAAATTATTCCAACAGATACTAAAGATACAAGACACAAGATACAAGATACAAACTATTCTCGAAATTAGTCCTGAACAAAAACAAAAAATTGCAAAATTAATCAAAAAATACTTTCCTAATGCTAATATTGAATTTCAAAAAGATTTAGCCCAAAAATGGCGCGTCGTTAAATTATTTATTTAGAATAAGCCCTTTTTCATTCGCATGGGCGCGTTCGCCCGCCTCGACTCGCGGAGACCGCTTGTCGACGCGAGGCGGGTAGCGCGCTATTCGCATGCTTATTTTCAAAGCAAAAAATCGCGATTTCGCGATTTTTTGCTTTATCAATAATACCTAAGGCATTAAAGAACAATTATTTGAGAAAGACTATTTCTTTTTCTTTTTTGTTGCTTTCTTTTTTGCTACTTTCTTTGTAGCTTTTTTCTTTGTAGCTTTTTTAGCTGCTTTCTTTTTTGCTGCCATGTTGATTTCACCTTCCTTTCTATTTTTATTTTTTTAACTTTAAAATAATTTACATTTTTATTTTCGACCTTTTGTTTTCAAGAAATTTATTTTTCCGAATGTTATCGGATGAAAATATTTTTCTTAACTTAATTATACAACATATATTTTTTTTTGCAATAGAAAAAAGTTATCCACAGGTGATTTTTTAAAAAAATTTTAAAATTTTTTTAAAAAATAAAATTTCAAATCACAAAAACCAAATAACAAGTAATTTTTTAAAAATTATAATTTTATAAATTCGAAACTTATTTTTTGATTTTTAAATTTTAGATATTTTAAATTTATTTGGAAGTTGCGATTTGAACTTTGTAATTTATGCCTTTACTACGCCCTGAATAAGCCATTTTGTCTAGTTGACGCCCGAGGCAGATAAAGTTAAAATTTAATAGAAGAACAGCTTCAACGAAAGCACGTTAAAAACAATAAATATTAAATAGAAAGGAAGGTGAAAATTATGGATAACCAAGAACTAGATGAAAAAACCACAGAAGAAGAATCTACTCAAAATAAGATGAAAGAATGGTTAGAAGATAATATGCGAATTATCGTAAGCATTCTTATCGTAATTTTGATTGCTGGAGGAATTTATTCTTATTCTAAGCGAACAGAATCTCCACAGGTAGATGAACCGACTGTAGCCGTAGATGAAGAAAATAATTCTACTACGAAACAAGAAACCGTCAATGATAGCACTGTTTCTCAAGAAAAAGAAACTTCTTCAGTTGCTACAAGCCAAGAAACAGAAAACTCTCTCATTGAAACAGCAGCCAAGGGCGACAGTCAAACAAAGCTTGCCCGAAGAGCTCTTGCTGATTTTCTTGAAAAAAATCCTGATTCAGCACTCACAGCCGAACACAAAATATACATTGAAGATTATTTGCGCAAAAATTCAGGTCACAAGGGAAGAGTTTCTGTAGGCACATCAATAGAATTCTCAAAAGATTTGATTAAGGATGCAATCTCAAAATCTAAAAATCTCAACGAAAACCAATTAAAAAATCTACATAAATATGCCGTTCGAGTACCGTCGTTGTCATAATAGATTTCCTTTATTCATAATCACTTTGTTCTTTTTTTAGGTAAGTATATTATTACTTTCTATATAATAAAAATCCTTCTCGCTTAGCGGGAAGGATTTTTGTTATATATGGAAAATTCAGTATATTTTCACACTATCCCCTATCTTGAAATTATATTTGTCCGAAAGTCCGCTGTTTATTTCCAAAACTTTATCCGCTTCAATTTTAGGATTAATTGTTTCTAGTGAATCATGAGAAACATTTTTCGCAATATGGACTATTTTTCCTTCGTTTATCCAAAGTATATCTAAATCAACTTGCATATCTTTCATCCAAAAAGAATATTCGCCCTTTTTCCCAAAATCAAAAAGCATTCCTTCTTTTTCTCTAATTTTCGCTCGACCGCCTAATCCCTGTATTTGCTTTTCGGGTTTTCTTGTTAGTTCTACAAAAAAATTATACCTACCAATCGCAACTATCTTATATTTACTAAAATAAATAATCCCGAATATTATCGATGCTGATAAAAATATCAATAAAATAATCGCTAATATTTTGCCGATACTTTTGGTTTTTAGATTAATTTTTTGCATTATCTAATTTAGAAATTTTTCTATTTATAATAAAAATTGAAGCTATCATAATCATTAACACTAAAAGCAAAGTAATTCCCTTGCCAATTGCTCGAGTGTTGAGAGCAACGCAAGCGATAATACTTGTAATTATCCAATAGCCTAGGACTATTTTTCGCTGAGACCATCCTAATTCCATTAGCTTATAGTGTAAATGATTTCGATCAGGGATAAATATTGATTTTTTATTACGAATTCTTTCGCCAATCACCCAGAAAAAATCAATAATTGGAATAGCTAAGACCAGAAGAGAAGTTGCAATTTTTGTACCAGCAAAAACAGCTAAGACTCCCAGGGAAAAACCCATAAACATCGCCCCCGTTGTACCAGCAATTATTTTAGATGGATAAAAATTAAACATCAAAAATCCCAGAATTGTTCCCATTAAAATTGCACACATAATAGCAATGGGTGGCTGATTTACCTCTGAGCGAAAACTCAGAAAAAATATTGTAGTCACTGTTATAAAAGTAATGCCACCAGAAAGACCATCGATTCCATCAGCCCAATTAACGGCATTCATAAGTAAGACTAACCAAAAGATAACCAGGGTAACAGAAAAAACCACGCCCAAACTTGAATCTAATCTCAAAATTCCACCACTTAGCGGATTAGTCACATAATAGATTCTAACTCCCATAATAAAAACAAAAACTGAAACAGCGATTTGTCCAAAAAGTTGAATTTTCCAGCGAATTTCTCCAAGATCATCCCAGAAATAAACTAAGAGAAGGATGATATTACTAATCAAAAAACCATAAAGTTGAGGAGATATAAACAAATCTCTATTCACAAGAATCGAAAAATCAAAAATCACAATCATTACCAATCCACCCAATCTTGAGATATTGCCCCTGTGAATATGGCGCAAACCAACTCTGCCTAACCATTTTATTTCTTTCGTAAAAAGGATAATTCCATAAATTGAAATTACCGTAAGTGTCAGTGAAATTAGAAACGGAATTAAGTATTTCATAGGATTATTTTCTCATCTTTTCCGTCACCCAAAACTCTCCAAAATATTTTCCTAATAAAATTCTAGTTTGCGAATCAACAGCTGGCATTGAACCAAGAAACGGCGCAATAATTGGCACCAAAGCCCATTGAATCAACATATAAAAATTGCGCCATTTTGAATATTTTTTAGGGCGTGGCGGCATCAGGAGAAAACTTAGCGACATTGAAACAACCAATCCACACATGGCCAGTGTCATAAGATAACGAGTAATAAATGGCAAATTATGCGCCAAAACAGACTGATTGAAATCATCACCCCCAAAAATAAGTGGCAACCACCCGAGTATTGCTAGAATAAAACTAGCTGTCGCCCAAGAGTGATGACCTTCCAACATTTCAAAAGCGACAGAAAATTTCTTCCAAAAAGAAACTTTTTTATTTGGCCCAATTGCCCGCATAATAACTGGGAAATTTTCAATGCCATAGGCCCAGCGCCTTTTTTGCTTATATTGATTTTTGATAGTTTTCCAATATGTTTCCGCCAAAACTGCATCCAGCGAAATAGGAAGATGAATCGGAATCACTTTATAATCACCGTCGTAGTAAGTAAAACATTTCCAATAGATAATTGAATCCTCACTGATCATATTGATTGGCCAAAAATTAACTTTGTACAAAGTATCAAATGGCTCACTATGAGAAGAAAAAGTCACCATACCCTCTGTTCTAGTGCTTTGGAAAATATGCCAAAAACTGGAGCCGGTCACGATCACCCGCACAAAAGCATTAGTGTCCCACAAATTATTGTGGTACATTGGCAAAGGCTGATAGCTTCTTTGTAGCCTTTTAGGATCAATTATATATTTATAGGTTAAAGCGGCAAAATATTGCTTGTGAGCCACACTATCGCAATCAAAATTAGAAAAAATAACTTTTTTGAAATCGATTTTTCTTTCTTCTAAATATTTTGCCAAAAATTTAGCTGCGAAAGTAGCATTTGATCCTTTAGCTTTCATTTCATCATCCTTGACTATATGCGTTGTAACGATAAAATCTCTAAAAACTCCTTGAAATTTATTTTTTAGATAATTAACCTTTTCCAATCTTTGTTTTTCTGGTTCGCGCTCTTCTGTGGCTAAAAGGATGATAAATTGATGATTTGGAAAATTTGAATCAGCGATTGCTTGAATAGCTGGCTCAATCACTTCAGCTGGTTCACTAGCTGTCGGAAGCATCACTACATGCACAATTTCTCGCCAATCTAAAATTTGGTCTTTTATTTTTGAAATCTCTTTCACTTCTTCCAAATATTCTAGACATTTTTCTATCTCTTTTCTGAAAATATTTTTTTCTTGTCTGGCGAGGTGACCACTTTCCTCTAGGCTTTTTTGCATATTCAAAATTCGATCGGATATAATCTCTCCGTATTTTTGAGGATTCATTATATTTTGACATCTTTCCCACCAATCAATCTCCTTTCCTTCTTTTAGTTTTTTGTATCCCGCCACTGAATAATACGCAATAAAAATCGTTCGATAAATCCAATAGATATCAAAGACTATAATAAAAATAGCCACATAAACAGGCAAGAGAAAAGAAAAAACAAACATGCCAATAAGCGTTGTCCAAGTCAAAATTCCTGGAATAACTTCCAGTATTCGCTGAACACGACGCTTTTTAGGATCTGTAGTTTTTGGATCGGGAAAATTAAACATATTAGAGTTTATAAAGTTAGAAAGTTTTAAAGCTAAAAAGTTGGACTTTATGAACTTTATTAACTTGCTACTTTTAACTTTTTTAGTAGTTTATTAGTATAACACTAACCGAAGAAATTATCAAGTTTATTTGAATAATAACTGAAGCTAGAAGCAAGCTGTAGCTGGCGATTCTTTCTCTGTTTTTATAGAAGAAAAAAGCCAAGCTAAAATTTACTAAAAATAAAAATAGACCGATGGCTGGCGCTAAAAAAGATTGTTTCCAATTTCCGAGATTATCCACTCCAAAATAGACATTGTAGTGCAAAATTATGTTCCTCTGGGTCTTATTGATAAAAATTGCCAGAATTATCCAATTAGTTAGATTAGCCAAAAAATTAAAAATCAAAAGCCAAAGCACAATATGATTTTTGAAAAATTCTTGGTTGAAAAAAAGCTTGAATTTATAAATTAAGCTTTTTTTTGAGTTATTATTTATTTTTACTTTATTGTAATTTTCCATCTAAATATTTTGTATTTTTTATTTCATGCTTTATGATACATGCTTTTTATTCTTCTTTTGGTTTTTCAAGCGATATTGGTTCGATAATTTTTTCTCCTTCGGTGATGCGCGCCACATCTTTGTCAATTTTTCCCAATTCCTTGTAGGCGATATTATATTGGTTGACGGTTGTGCCCAAACCATTGCCCAATTTTTTCATATAATCTTCAAAAGCCACAATATGCCTGCCGAGCTTTTCCACATTGATTCGAATAGTCTTGGCGCTTTCTTCAATTTGAAAAGCTCGCAGACCCTGAAGCACAGTTTGCAAATATGCGAGGAAAGAAGTTGGGGAAACTATGATCACTTTTTTGTCTTGAAAAGCATATTCGATGAGATCGCGAGTGTTTACTTGCACTGCACCAACCTTATTGATCAAAAGATCATAGTATATAGCTTCGGAAGGGATAAACATAAAAGCAAAATCCATTGTCCCCTCTGACGGTTTGATATATTTTGAGGTTTCATCAATCCTGTTTTTCAAATCTTGTTTGAAAACTTTTTCTAGCCTTTCTCTTTCTTCACTATCTTTGCAATTTAGAATCTTTTCATAATTTTCTAAAGAAAATTTTGAATCGACTGGAATAACATTTTTTTTGACAAAAACTACTGCATCCACAATGGTACCGTCCTTGAAGGGATATTGCATTTGATAGGAATTCGGTGGCAACACATTTTTCAATGTTTCTTCTAGAAAATATTCACCGAGCACACCTCGTTGCTTTGGATTTTTCAAGATATCCTGCAGATTTTGTAATTGCGCGGAAAAGTTTATCACTTGCTTGTTCGTTTCCTCTAATTTCGTCAATTTTTCTGTTATTTCCGAGATAGACCGCACTGATTGGCTGGCAATTCCTTGAGCTGTTTTCATTGTTTGTCCCAATTGTTCTTGAGTGGCCCTATGAGTTTCAGAAAGTTTGGAATCCATCGTGCGTCTGAGTTCACGATTTTGTTCAGCCATCATAGACAATCGCTCCAAAATCGCCACCGACTTTTCCCCATCCCGATTCCCGTCGATTTTTTTCTTCATATCCAAAATCAGCCAGAGCAACCCAGCGCTTATCACGATTAAAAGTATAATTAAAATATTAAGCATCAAATTAAATTATTCGTAGATTTGTATATTTGTATAGATTAGTAATTCGTAGAGACTATAACTTTCTCTGCGCGATAAATCTTTTTAGTCCGGAAATTTTATTGATCACCTCTTCGTGCGGACCTTCAAGAAATTCCAAAACAAATTTGTCCAGCATATTGAGGCGATATTTGAATTCGTCCATTGTCATCAAAACAAAATTAATTTCTTTGCCAATTTCCGCTTCCAGGCTACTCATGAGATTTTTGAGCCTAGCCTTGCTCACTGCGTCTCCCACAATTATCATATCCGCTTTACTCTTTGAATAATTGATAAACACTCCGCTTATCAAAGCTAATTTAACATTGCCAATTTTGGCTGTCTTGGAAAGACTCTGGCATTGCGGATAAACATTTGATTTAGCGATAAGATTTTTCAGTTCCGGATAAAAATTGAAATCTTGATTAAGCTGATAGAAAGTTTTTCCGGCCTTGGTTCGTTTTAGGATAAATTTTATATTCGCTAAGCTATTTAGCTCACTTTTACTTCTTCCAGCATTTAGCATATTTCTCGAAATAATATCCGAAAAACTAAAAACTGGTTCTGGGTTTTGCAGAAAAAAACGCAAAAGCCGTGCTCGCTCCTTGGAACCGAAAAGAATTTCCAATATTTCTGACATAGGTTTTATTTAAATAGTTAAACAACTTACTAATATAAGTATAGTATTAGATAAAACAAAAGTAAACCCCACGTCAATTTCAAAAAATTAACACAGAAAAACAAAACCGGCCTCATTTTAAAGGACCGGTTTTTAAAGAATAAACCAAAATTATTCCGTCGTTTTTCCGTCAAACTGCGCCTCATTGCTTTCTGCTTCAGCTTTAGTATGGCGAACGATGCCATCTTGATGATGTGCGGGAGAATAAATTGTATAAAGCTTTAATTCTTCTGTTTCGGAAACATTAATCACATTATGCTGGGCTCCTGCCGGCACCACAATCGCTACGCCGTCCCCTACTGTATATTCATTGCCATCAATAAGCACCGTTCCTTCGCCTTTTTCAAAACGAAAAAATTGATCATTATCCGCATGAACTTCCATACCAATTTCTTCCTTCGGCGCCAAACTCATCAGCACCAATTGACTGTGCTTACCGGTATAGAGAACTTTTCTAAAATTCTCATTCTCGAGAGTTTCCTTCTCAATGTTGGACATTATTCCTTTCATAAAAAATATTTTTAATGATTACGAAACTAATACTGCTCAAAAATTTTTATATTTCAAAAAATTACTTATTTAAATACGTAATTGTGAGTTGCAAAACTGTTGCAAATGATACCCAAAGAAGATACGGGATTTGGATATAAGCAACCCATTTTGAGTGCGGATAAATTGCCATCATCGCCCAAATGAGCGTTCCTAATACTAATAGAATATCCACCGCTGCTAAAAGATTATTTTTCAAACCGAATTGAATAGGAGTAAAAGAAAAGTTGAAAATCAAATTGAGAATAAACGGTAGTGCCACCAAAAGAGGGATTTGTTTTTTAAATGCCATCCAAAAAACTTTACCGAATGAAATAGCAATTAGCACATAGAGAAATGTCCAAACCGGACCAAAAACCCAAGCCGGCGGAGACCAAGTCGGTTTAATTAATTGTGAATACCAATTATAGTTTTGCATATTTTAAATTTTTAATTAATTCTAATTTTTGCACTCTTTTTAATTTCTTAATCCTCGCTTCTTCCTTGGAAGCCAAGGATCGACTTTTGAATTTCTTGGAATATACCAACTTTACCGGCCGACGCGAAGCAGTATATCTTGCTCCAAGTTTCGTTTTATTATGTTCCAAAATTCTCCGTTCCAAATCAGTGGTGATTCCAGTATAGAGAGTTTTGTCAGCGCATCTCAGGATATATAGATAATACATTTATTTTGAAATATTTCCTAATTTATATTATACTTGAATTGAAAAGGCCTTCACGACGGAAGAGTGAAAAATTGGAACCCACCTAGATTTATAGGGAAAAATATTTTTTTCCGATACATTTTTCAAGGGATCCACACGCTCATGCCAGAATTGAGGGCTTTTTCATTTGTGCTTTGACTTTTCCATTATACCATATAAAAAAACACCAAAAAAAGAATCACGTTCATTTCGATTCTTTTTTGTTTGGCAAAAATTATTACATTGCTGACATATCCGCCTGCATCAAAGCCAAAACATTTCCCTCAGGATCCTTGAAGCTAGCAAACCAGCCGACTCCGGATAAAGCCGTCTTCTTCATGGTTATCTCTCCACCGGCTTTTTCAATCTTGGAAATAGCCTCGTCGACATTAGAGACTCCAATTGTTACCGCTCCATTAGAAACATTATCTTTCCATTCTTTTTCACGCTTAGACATTCCCCCATCTATCCCCGGCTCGATATCCGGTCCGGTCATAATTAGCCAATAGTCCATGCCTTCGCCTTCCCATTTTTTAAATGTCCATCCGAAGACTTCGCTATAAAATTTAGAAGCGCGCGCCGGATCATCAGCATAAAGATCAAAATGTATTATTCGATTGCTCATATGTTTTTTGTTAATAATTAGTATTGATATGTTTTTAATACCATTGAGGCATCAATATTATTACAAAATAACACGGAGCTTGATTGATTTTTTATTTAGCCAACATTGCTACTGCCTGACCGATAAAGTATGGACACAAGACAATTGCCAAAATTCCCTTCCCTAATGTCAGATTCAAAAACCCGACTGTGAAAAGCCAACCCGCAAACCACGAAAATGCAGTGAAACCATGTTGCTCGACTTTTATTTTTTCCATATGTTTTATTTATTAATAATTAAATAATTTCTTTCTATATATTGATAATACTAAAAAGAAATTAGCCGCTAAAAGATACATTTGAAAAGCAGCATTTTCAATATTCCAAACAGGAATAGCAGGGATTATGATTACAGCACTTATCAGTCCCGTTATAAAAATCAACCCAGTTTCAGTTTCCGGAAATTTCCACGCCTTTATTATTGTTGGAAAAGCAGCAAACCCATCACCAAGAAGTGCTAGAATAATTGCTAAGCGTGGGGAATCGATAATAATCCAAAGAATAATCGCTAAAACAGAGCAAAGACCACATGCTAAATCAAAAAAATTTAGTTTCCAATAACTTTTAGGATTAATAAAAGATACGCAAAATATAACCAAAGGAATAAATCCAGCAGTAAAAACGCGCATATTAGCCCAAAGATCACCTCCGCTTGATAACGCCGCACCTAAACTAATTAGTGGTGCAAGTGACCACATGAGCCATGAAACTCGATTGGGTTTTGTTTTGCCGGATAATGTATCACTAATATAAGTGTAGGATCCTCCGACACTAATTAAAACGCTAATAATTACTAACCAATGAGTGAAATTCATAAATTAAAAATTTTATTTAAAACAAAGTATTGGACTTTTTCTGCAAATTTTTCTCCACAACATCTACTGCTTTTCGATAGTTGCAAAAATCGCAATTCTTGTTTGGCTCTGGAATTTTTCCGTCCAAACATTTTTTGATTTCCAATAAAGTATTTTCCAACCAAGAATCATCGCCGGTATAGGGCAACAAATCAATATCGAATTCCAGTTTGGCGTCGAAAGCTTTTTTGTCAGTTCTTCCGTTGCAATAGACAAAATATCCAGTATTGGAAACATCCAAACCATTTTTTCGCAAGAGCCATTGGTATATTTCCATTTGTCGTTTATATCCATCTTGCCAATCGGCATCCAATGATACTTTTGCATCTTTGCTTGTGGCCTTGTAGTCGACTACAATGATTTCTCCGTTCTCATCTTGCCACAAATCATCCACGGCGCCCGTGATGATGAGATTAGTAGGTTTGTGATGAAACTGCACACCCTTGAAATTTTCTCGCCACTCATCCAGCATTTTGTGTTGAAATGGTACGGCTGAAAGTCCATAAGCTTTCATGAGTGGATGAGCAATCTTTTTGGCTCGATGAATGTCGAATTCTTTTTTCAAAAGTTTGTCTACTGCTGAATTTAAATTAAACGGAAATCCCGGTGGCTGGCCAATTCCCAGCCTTCGATCCAAATAGAAACATTTTGGACAATGCATAAAATTTTCAATTCTCGACCGAGACAACTTGAAAGCCTCCCCGCTTTTCGGATCATAGATATTTCTTGTTCTGTTGGCTTTATAATATTCGGACATAAGAGTTGTTTTCTGTATAAGTAATTATATTATAACCCCCATCCCTCAATAAATCAAAAACCGCCACGTAGGCGATTTTTAAGTTTTATAAGTTTTTTGGATTATTCCAAATCTTTTTTAATCTTGTCGAAATCTTCTTTAGAAATTTCTCCTTTAGCGTAGCGTTCTTTGAGGATATTCAAAGCATTATTGGCTTTGATTTCATTTCCTTTGTGCTGTCCTCCACAACAACCACGATGTCCATAATTTCCGCGAACTAAGGCATAAATTGCCCAAATAATCAGCCCCCAAAACACAATCATAACTATCCAACCAAATCCAAAACCCGAACCCATATGCCCATAGTAATTCCACATAATATTTAAAAAATTAATTATTACAATAAATATTACGCTTAAATGCGGGAAATATTTCAAATAGCTAGCTAGGCAATTTCTCGAAGCAGTTCTTTTCGGCCGGTATCTTTCTTAGCGCTATAGGGAATAATCAGATGCGGACCAATCTTTTCTTGAATGTATTCAAATTGTTTTTTGTAAAGCGAAGGTTTTATTTTGTCTACCTTATTGGCTAAAATAACCACATTTTTTTTGTTCTTTTCTAAAAGTTCCAGCATTTCCAAATCAATTTCCTTGGGACCCACGCTGGCGTCGATAATGAGCACTACTTTTTTTTGCTTGTATGTTGATTCGAACAGATAACCCCGAATTATTTTCTTGAGTTCCACTTGATTTTCTTTGGAAGTTTTGGCATAACCATATCCTGGTAAATCCAACAAATAAAAAGTATTGTTAATCAAGAATAAATTTATCTGCTGTGTGCGTCCTGGATGCGCACTAGTTCTGGCTAGTTTTTTTTGTCTTACTAGTGAATTAATCACGCTCGATTTTCCCACATTTGAGCGACCGATAAAAGCCACCTGCGGAAAAGTATTTTCCAAAGCTCTATCTGGCCCGATAATTCCTTTGACAAATTGAATTGATGTTATTTCCATACTTATTTTTTATTATTTTTATTCTCCCACCGTTTTTTCACAAATGACAAGGAAAGTGTAGAAAGAAGATAACCACCGGTTGGAACGCAAGCTTTTAGAAATGGTATACTTTCATTTATTATAATAAGCCAAAACAGAGCGATGACATATGTCATACTTGCAACAGAAATTCGCCTCGTCCAACTGGTTTCCCACGCCTTATCATTCTCCACCTTTTTATTACGATCCTTTATTATTTCAATTTCTTTTTCAATATTCATTTAATTTTTTAAATTATACTCTATATTTCAATTCTACTTTAAATACACACTAAGGTCAAAAACTAAAAACTCCGAGATTTTCATTAAGAAATTATATTTTCTAATTTTTCTTTTCCCATAATGTGCAACTGCGATATAGCTCGGGTGAGCGCAACATAGAGAAGATCTCTATTGATTCTCTTCTTTTCTTCAATCAGTTCTTTTTGCACATTTTCATAAGAAATGAATGTGTTTTTCTCAATGCCTACAATAATAACAACATCAAACTCAACTCCCTGTGCTTCATTCATTGTCATAATATGTATTTTTTCATTCTTAACGAAAGATTCTTTAAATTCTGACAAATATTCATTTTCCTTAGCCAAAATTCCAACACTGCTAAAACTATCCTCTCCGATAATTTTTTTGATCTTTTCTATTTCTTGATCTTTCGTCTCTAGGATATATTCGCCAACTCCTATTCCCTCCTTGAGTTGCTCTGGTATTTCAATATCATACCCAAGCTTTTTGATAAAAGACAAAATGTTTTTTGTATTTCGATAGACTTTTTCCAGCACAACTTTGCGATCTTGCTCCATTTTCTCCCCTATCTCTTCCCACTGGCGAATTGTTCCAAGCTTAACTTGCTGTGCCATATCTCCCACATAAACAATCGATTTACTTTTCTCACTAATGCAAGATTTTATAAGTTTTAATTGTTCCGGTAGATAATTTTGAAACTCATCTACCACCGCCAAAGAATATTCCAATTGCAAAATTTCTCTCTTATTCTTTATTTTTCCATTATTTTGTTGGACTCTATAATTTTTTGTCACGTTTAATTTTCCATTATTTCTAAGAAATATTTGAAGAAGTATGGCCAAATCGATTCTATCATAAGCCCTCTCTTTTTTTTGTCTTTGAAATAATATTTTTTGTTGTTCGTTAAATATCTTATTGTATATTTTTTCTAATATAGAAAAAGTATCCCCCTTGAAATATATATTTTTTCCTAAATCTCTCAAGGCTTTTAATTTTTGAAATTCATATAAATCTTTTTCGTATTCCGTGTCGCCATATCTATCTATAAATTTACCGTCAATGTTTAATATTTCAAAAGCCCACTGCGAAAATGTAGTTATTAGAACATCATTAATGCCAAGTTCGGGCAAAAGATGCGAGAAATATTCTCGAGTTCCATTATCTTGAACAAACACAATGATTGATTTACTTGTATAAATATCCGATAAATCTGGCGATTGCGCAAGATAGGCCACTCGATGCAAAGCTAGGGTTGTTTTTCCACTTCCAGCCGGGCCAGAGATAAGAAATGGTCCAATATGATACGCTCTGATAACTTGGTCTTGGGCTTTTTCCATTTGAGCAACAATTTCCGGAAGGATAAAGCCAGATTTTTGTGTAGAAAAATATTCTTCATACACTAATTCCCTTGAGGTATCAACTGATTCTGAAGATAAAAATTTAATTTTTTTATCCACAATCATATATTGATCTTTTCTGAGAAGCTTGATAGTTTTAATTCCCCCATCAGGAAGCTTATATTGCACATCGCCCGGTTTTTCAAAGCGCATTACTGAAGCGGGAGCAATCCAAGAATAAATTGATTCTTGATCAAAACCAAACTTAGCGAAATAGACGCTGGTTTCTTTTTCGTCGATATCAAATATCACATCACATCGCACAAAATATGGAGAGCCTTCTAAGTGCTTCAGTTCGTCAACTCTTTTTTGGTTATAACTAATTATCCCTCGTTCTACCATTTTTTCTCCATAAGAAAGACCATTAAATTTTTCTTCACTTATTTTCAGCGTTTTTTTGGTTTCGCTTAAGCCTTTTTTGATGCTAATGCAAACACTCGCCAAATGAGCCCTGGCTTGGGACAAGATTTTTTCTTTGTTGATCATAATATTAAAAAAACGACTTATATTATAAACTGGGAAATTTGCATTTTAGATACAATTCGTCCCTGCTTATGTTATTAAGTCGATTTCTGAAAAAGAAGTATTTTTGAAGTCGTAAAGTATTGTAATATTCCTATAATAACACATTAAAATATTTTGTCAAATTTTCAAAACTCCGAGATTTTCATCTCGGAGTTTTTCTTCTTTAATCGGATTGCCTCCCCCGAATAAATCCGAATATTCAAACTTGCCAAATTTCTTGCCCCATACCAATTCTTAGCCAGAACCTATTATAATTTTAGACTAAGCCGTAGGCGATTCCGTGGCAAAAATTATACACTAAACAAAATATACTTCGGAATTGGTGCGGAGTTCTAATTTAAATTTTCTTCCACGGGATACTTTTCCAGGCCGAACTTTGCCGGCAAAGAAGCTCGTCTGATTTTTGTGGCTCGGCCATTATTTCTTCTACCACTTTTTCCATTCGCATTCCTTGTGAACCTTTTATCAAAATCAAATCTCCCGACTGAATTATTTCGCGTAATTTTTTCCCAGCGCCCATCGGATCAGAAAAAACAAAAAGTCTTTCTGGACTGATATTTCTTTTTTTGAGTTCTTCTACGGCAAACTGCATTCTTTCCCCGACTGCAAAGAAAATTCCATCTTTAATTTCCAAAAATTTCTTGGCCACATCCTTGTGTCCTAACTCCACTTCTTCGCCAAGCTCTAGCATATCCCCCATCACGGCGATTTTTCTAGACGAGTTAATATCTTTCAAAACATCCAGCGCAGAAATAGCAGAAATAGGAGAAGAATTATACGTATCATCAATTATCGAAGTATTTTTGATGCCGGAAATCAAATTCATTCGGCCAGTCGGCATAGAAAAATTTTCAAGCGCTCCCGCAATTTCCACTAAATTAAGCTTAAACGCCAAGCCGATAGCAATTGCACTTAACGCCGCATAAATACTATGCTTAGCTAAAATATTGTTGAGTCGAACTGGAATGCTTGTGCCTTTGTAGTTGAGTTTGAAAGAAAGACCTTTTATTTCTTTGGCGTCACCAAATTGCGCAAAAGAATAATTATATAAAACGTCAGTCGCTTGAATTTCTGCCTCCTGCGAAAAACCAAAAGTTAAAAAATTTATATCATCTCTCTTGTTTTGACTGGCTAATTTTTTGAGCTTTGGATTATCTAAATTTATCGCTGCAAAGCCCTTAGGTGCTAAATTATCCACCAGTGTCCATTTTTCACTAGCAATCTTGTCAATAGTTTTGAAATATTCCAAATGACTGCCGGAAATTTCTGTGATGACTGACGCTTCGCACGGGATAAAACTAGTTAGATATCCAATGTCTCCCGGCCGATCAGCCCCCATTTCTAAAATCAAAATTTCCGGATACCTCAGAGGCAATATGAAAAAAGCTAGCCACCTAAAAGATACTCCTAGCCATTTCCAAAATGATCTCTCCCCGCTTTCAGCGCCGATTATCGTGAGTGGCAAACCAATTTCATTGTTATAATTTTTCTCTGTTTTTCTCACGCGAAAATGATTAGAGAGCACTGCATAAATTGCTTCCTTTGAAGAAGTTTTGCCCACTGACCCGGTAATGCCAATGATCCGCGGTTTATATTTTTTTAGCATCAAAATCGCCATGACACGCAAGGTTTTTTCCAGCAGTATTATTTTTTTAGATTTATGGTTTTGACTATTCATCTTTTTTTTCTTTATCATTCTCTTTTTCCTCTTGTTCTTTTTTATCTCTTATATTATCGATAAAATATTCATTTAGTGTGTGTGTTTGGCGAAAAGCATTCAGGTCGGCATCAGTAAATTCTTCTGTCGGTTTGATATTCTTATAATCCAACAAAAATTTCATCAATTCTCCAAAAGTCGGCGCCGCACTAGATTCTGCCCATTCCACCGTTTTTGGATCATCCATTCGAACGATAATGGTGAATTGTGGATTATCAATTGGAGCAAATCCGGCAAATGACCCAATATTCTTTCCGTCTTCATAGCCTTTTTTTTCTGTGCTGGCTACTTGGGCGGTACCGGTTTTTCCTCCCACCTTATATCCCGGAACTCCAGCTCTTTTTCCATGCCCATTAATCACCACACTTTCTAGCATTTGCGAAACTTGATTGGCAGTTGATTGAGAAATAACTTTTCTAATTTCTTGAGGTGCAATTTCTTCTACTCTTCCATCACTATGAATTATTTTGTCTACAATTTGAGGCTTCATCAGAGTTCCGCCGTTGGCAATAGCGTTATAAGCATTGGCTAGTTGAATTGGCGTCACCGTTATCCCTTGTCCAAAAGATATCGTGAAAAAATTTATATCCGCTTTCTTGTTTTTTAAGTTAGCGATATTACCAGCGCTTTCTCCTGGAAGTTCAATACCGGTTGTTTCTCCAAAACCGAATCTTTTTATATAATCCGCAAAATTAGCATTTCCTAAAAGTTTTTCCGCGTGTATCACGCCAGTATTTAGTGAATTTTCCAAAACTTGTGTCATCGTTTGTTTGCCATAAGCTTTCAAATCGGAATTTCTCATAGTATATCCCGCTTCTTTCACCGCACCAGTATCGATGTATGACGTCTGCGGAGAAATTTTTCCATCGTCAATTGCTGAAGCTAATGTGAAAGTTTTGAAAACGCTACCTGATTCATATGCATCACTCACTGCGATATTTCTAAAATTTTCCAGCTCGGCATCTTTATAATTATTCGGATCAAAAGAAGGATAGCTGGCAAGGGCAAGAATTTTTCCCGTCGGCGGATCCATGACTATTATCGTGCCCCTATCGGCTTGGAATTTTTGCACTGCGCTTTTGAGAATTTTTTCTGTTTGATACTGAATAATACGATCGATCGTGAGAACCAAATCATCTCCGTTTTGTGCATGCGTTAATTCTTTTTTGCCAGTTGGAATCCAACGCCCAGAGTTGTCCTTATTTTGGAAAAGTTTTCCTTCTTGACCGATAAGCTCTTTGTCAAAATAATTTTCAATGCCATAGCGTCCACCAAAGGTTTCCCCTCTCCAACCCACAAAACCTAAAACTTGCGCAGACAATTCCCCTCCGGGATAATAACGGAAACTTTCGTCTGATAAATGCACTCCTTCCAGTTTTAAATTATTTAAATTTACTATTTCTTCATCACTCAAACGATGTTTCAAAACTTCATACATGTCATCTGCTTTCCCAAGCTTTTCTCGAAGTTCTGTTTCATCTAGTCCTAATGTTCGGGATAAAACTTCCGCTACATTTTTTGGATCATCCATTTCTCGCGGAACAGCAAAAGCCAGTTTAGTACTCTTATTCACCGCGACAGGATAGTCCCCATCCTTATCTCTCAAAAATATTTCTCCGCGTTCTGGAATCAAATTGGAAAAAATAGAATGCTGTCCCTGGGCTAACGCCGTATAATAATCACGAGAAAGTATTTGTAAATTATAGAGCCGAAAAATTATCGAGAAAGCAAAAATAGAAATCAGTAAAAATAATATATAGATTCTCGAATCGGAATATTTTTTTATTTTACATTTTCCACTTCTCGAATCTTTAGAAACTATATTTGCCATAATATTATTTCATTGCTACCGGACCCTTGAGACTTACGAAAGTCGAACCTTTAGAACTGACTAGATTCAAATCTTCGGCCGCTTTTTCGATATTTTGCATTGATTTCAATTCTACTTCCTGAATTTTGTTTTTTTCATTGTCGGCTTTGAGTTTTTTGATCTGATTTTCAATGTCTCTAATTTCATAACCCTTGGTCGCCAAGTCATTAACTTGGTAGAGATAAAAGGAACCAAACATGAACACCATAAAAACCAAAAGTACCATCACTGATTTCGGACTAAATGTCACACTGCCTCGGCAATTTTGGGAAACAGCTCGTTTTGCCATCGCATTTTCTCGCATGCTAAAAACCGAGCAATTCAATGATGCGCCTCCTATTCTCTTGCGAGCATTTCTATTGATGGTTAAAACTCTCGACATTAAATTTCAGTCCCCCTGAAAATTAATATTTAATTGTTTATTTGTTTTTACGATTTTTCACACACTCGAAGTTTGGCGCTTCTTGATTTTGGATTATCGCTAACTTCCAAATCAGTTGGCGCGATTGGCTTTCTCGTGATGATTGCAACCTTCGGTTTCTTTCCACAAGCACACTGCGGAAAGTCCGGTGGGCAAATGCATCCCCTAGCATTTTCCCGAAATATATTCTTAACTATTCTATCTTCTAATGAATGAAACGAAATTATCGCAAGCCTCCCTCCTAAATTCAATCTTTCAATTGCTTGCGGGATAAACTTTTCCAAATTCGCAAGTTCCTGATTAACTTCAATTCGCAGAGCCTGAAAAGTTTTGGTGGCCAAATTCATTTTGGTGTGTCTGAATCTTTCCGGAATGGCTTTTTGCACAATCCCCGCCAATTCCTTGGTCGTTTCTATTTTCTTCTCTTTTCTATATTCAATAATTCTCTTAGTAATAATTTTCCAAAATTTTTCTTCGCCATAATCTCTGATTATTCTTTCCAATTCTCTTTGTTCATATTCATTGACTATTTCTTTCGCTGAAACTTCTTGACTTTCAGAAAGTCGCATGTCCAATTGTTCATCTTCCTGAAAACTCATTCCTTTGCCGACAAGTTGATCGCTCGACCAACCTAGATCAGCTAAAATTGCATCAACTTTTTCTATTTTCAAATCCTCTAAAATATTTTCTAAATTCTCAAAATTATCATTAACCAAAACTGCTCTCTCATTATTTTTCAAATCTGATTCTTTAATTGCTTTTTCATCCGCGTCAATCCCGATTAATTTTCCTTTTTCAATTATTTTCAAAATTTCTTTCGAATGACCGCCACCGCCAAAGGTAGCATCAACCACGACAGAATCATTTTTTAAATTCAAGCTTTCAATTGTCTCTTTTAGTAAAACTGATTTATGAATACTCATCTGAAAAATTTTAAAGTCTAAATTTTAAATTTAAAATGAAATCTAAATGATTAAATTTTTAATTTGTCATTTAGTAACTTAAAATTGATTTATAATTTATAATTTAGCCTTCTAGTAAACTCCCAACTTTCCTAATTGTTCTGCCACTTCATCAGTGTTTTTTTCTGCGTTATTTTTATATTCTTCCCATTTCTTTTCATCCCAAATTTCCAGTCGGTTATACACTCCCGCGATGATGACATTTTTGTCGAGATCAGCATAACTTTTCAAAAAATCTGGAATCAAAATCCTTCCTTGTTTATCAATTTCACAATCCACAGCTCCTGCTAGCATTGATCTGACAAAACTTCGCGTGGATGATTCTCCAATTGGTAGTGTTCCGAGTTTTTCAGCCAGCTCTTGCCAAACTTTCATTGGGTAGATAATGAGACATTTATCCAAGCCTTTCGTCACAACTATTTTATTTTTCAAATCATTGCGAAATTTGCTTGGAACCGCCAATCTTTTCTTCGGATCAATAGAATGTTGGTATTCTCCAATAAACAAAATTAGTTTATAAAGTTTATAAAGTTAGCAAGCTTATAAAGTATCGCCTAATAACTTTATAACCTTAAAAACTTTATAACTTTCTAACTTAATAATTCCCCACTATTCCACACTTTTATATACTGCAAATCTATTTTACCCCACCACGCTTCATTGGTCAACACTTTTTTTCCATCTTTAAAACAATAAAAAAACGCCCATTTTAGGCGCTTTCTGAAAAAGTTATGCACAGGCTGTCCCCAATATCATTCTAGAAATTTCAAAAAGTATTCTTTTGGCTTCATTTCTTCTTTGATGACCATCTTCCAATCTAAATTTATTTCAGAAACTCGCGCAATCTTTCCGTCATGATGGCACAATGGATCAACCACTCGCGATTTGCAAAAAACATGTTCCTCGAAATCATTTGGATCGTTTTTAAATTCAATTTTATTATTCATTCGATTAAATAATTTTTGAAGTTTGCTATCTTCTTTTAAGTGCACATAAATTTTCGAAAGAACTGCGTCATCAGTTGTATACAAATCCTCCAAAGTAATATATTTTTTAAAAATAGCATGCTTGATATATTCCCCCACTGATTTAAATGTCATTACCGATATCATCGCTCTGTAATATTTTTCATTTATTATTCTGAAATATTTAGCATATTTTTGCGCACTCTCAAAATCAGAAAATATCCACTGTTTATTTTCAACTTTTAAATTATTCAAAAAATATTGGACGTCATTTTTATCTGCAATTCTAAAAATAAATCCGTCTCGGAGAGAATAATCAATGCGATCTGAACAAATATCAGGTAGATTATTTTCCTTAAGCGGAAAATTTCTATCATTCAGAATATATTCCAAATCAAAATTATATTTTTTCAAAATCTTTGGCAAACTAGAATTTCTCACATAACTTTCAAGCGAATTATCTTGATGATCTTGCTTCTCTGATGAACCGTTTGAAAAATAGAAATCCCCAGCATGAGAAAAAACCGAATGTGAAACATCATGAATGAGTCCCGCGATTTGCTCATCAATTGGCGCGCCATATTTTTTGAGCAAAAGATAGTCCCCCACTGAATGCTCAAAACGGCTATGCGCCGTTCCAGGAAAACAAACCTCGAAATAACCCATCTGATCAATGCCCTTTAATCTTTGCATTTCCGGACTATTTATAATTTCCAAAACCACCGGCTCAGTTATTTCAAATTCTCCATAAATTCTGTCTATATATTTCATAAAATAAAAAATTATTTCTTCTTCATGGATTGCGTGCCACGGCGAACCATTTCCTCGGCGTAGGCATCGTAGCCTTTTTCTTTGATCATATCAATTGAAGCTTGGCGGTCGGAGCCAAAAAGAAAGCCAAAAAGTTTAGAAAAAATATTGTTGAATTTTTTGCATTCCGACGCACTTGCATAAACAGTGCAATCCGCGCAACTGACTTTGCCATTTTCTATGCAACATTTTCGAACCGTGCACCAACTAGCCTTTTCGTTTTTCTGACACCCCAGACATTTTCCCTTTTTATATTTCCCACACTCCCCGCAATAGAGCCCGCAATAAGCAATTAAATTTTTATCGACATTTTTTTGTTCCATAGTTTTTATTAAACTTTTAAAATATTTTCCATAAATAGTTGTATTATTGTTAGGTATAGTAAATATTGACATTTTGTCAAGTGTTGCTATACTCAAATTAGCAACGAGATAGTCGGGACAAATTCCAGTGGAAAAGTTTCAAGCAATTGAAACTACCGATATATCTGACCTCGGCGGAGAGCCGGGGTTTTATGTTTTTATAACCAATAATCCTTTTTTCTCCAATTTGGCATAATATTTAAATATTCTATCAATATTCTTTTTATCAAAATAAGATCGAGTGAGCCCAGCTACCATATCAGCCAATCTCACGCCAGCGCATTGTTCATCATTAACAGATCTAAGCTTTTTGGTTGTTATATTTTTTTCTCTTAAAATTTTCTTTATTTTTCTTTCATACCATTTTGGTTTTTTTCCATCTATAAAAATATTTTTGATATTCTTTTCTACTATCATATGCGTCAGACATTCTTCAAGTTTAATTTGTGGATTAACAGGATTTTTCACAACTGCCACTTTTGCTGAAAAATCAAGCTTCAGGGTTTCTTTTATAAATCCCTCTTTAATTTTCCAAGGAGTATTTTTCCAATGGAATTTATCAAGCCTTAAATTACTTTCAATTTCTTGTATCTTTTTTTCTACATTTTTATAATTTCTAACTTCTATATAAACCAAAGCGAATGTTGAATTATCTACTATCTTGTGAATACCTGATTCATCGATAAAAATCATCATAAAAATATTTTTTTATATTACGATGATATTATATCACTCTATGAAATTTTTGCAAGCCTTGAGCTGTGGATAATTTTTATCAAACAGGTATTTAAATACCTATCCACCCCTACATTTTACGCCCAAATAAAATAATTGGCAAAAAACAGGGGCTCTCTCGTTAAAAACGATAAGCCCCTAAAAAATAAAGTGTTATGATTTATTGAAAAAAATAAATATTTTTTCCAGTATAGTTACTTTGGTATAAACATACCTTACAACGATATCGCATACCTCCTCAGAAAAATTACGTTTAGCTATATCCTTGCGTAATTTTTCAGAATTAACCGGAGGATTATCAATCATATACTCAATTTTTTCCACATTTTGAAGTAAAAATGGTATGAGTTCTGGATTGATATTTATTTTTTTAAATTGCCTCACTAGATAATCACGATATCTAGCTTTCTTTTTCGCTTTCATTTATCCTTCCTCCTATAAAAAAGGGTTTAGATTTAAAAAAAACGAAATCCAAAGAACAAAAAAATTGTATATTAAAAAATAAAATTATTTTGCTTTTCTGCCAGCTTTGATGCGATCATTTTCAGTTAGAAATTGTTTTCGAAGACGCACGGAGACTGGAGTAACTTCGAGGTATTCATCTTCGGTCATAACTTCTAAACCTTTTTCGATGTCCAGTACCATCGGAGGAACAAGTTGAATGGCTTCATCGGCGCCAGAGGAACGCATATTACTCATTTGTTTGCCTTTGGTTGGATTAACTGACATATCAGTTCCCTTTGAAGAATTTCCAATTACCATTCCTTCATAAACTTCCATTCCCGGACCAACATAGAGCGTGCCACGTTCTTGCAAATTTGCCAAAGAAAATCCCAAAACTTTTCCAGTCGCCATAGAAATCATCGAACCAACCTCCCGTTTCTTTATCTCTCCGGCATAGGGTTGAAAACCAATCACGCGAGAAGAAAAAATTCCTTCGCCTTTGGTGTCCACCACAAACTGCCCGCGAAATCCCAAGATTCCTCGAGTCGGTGCTAAAAACAAAATTCTTGTTTGACTGCCATGCATTTGCATATCATTCATAATCCCCTTTCTCTTGCCGAGTCTTTCAATTACAGTGCCGGAAAGTTCGCTTGGCACATCAATGGTCACTTCTTCAAATGGTTCTGATTTCACACCATCAACATCTTTTATGATAACTTGCGGTTGAGAAACTTGAATTTCATATCCTTCGCGTCGCATATTTTCCAAAAGGATTGCCACATGAAGTTCTCCGCGACCAAAAACTGTATAAAACTCAGCGGATGAAAAATCAATTTTGAGTCCCACGTTTACTTCCAATTCTTTTTCCAATCTTTCTCGAATCTGTTTGTTAGTCACAAATTTTCCTTCGCGTCCGGCAAATGGAGAATCGTTGACCATAAAACGCAAAGAAATTGTCGGTTCATCAATGGAAATTGCCGGCAAAGCTTCTTGAGTTTCATTTTCACAAATAGTTTCTCCGATATCAATCTTTGGAAATCCTGCTACCATTGCGATGTCACCAGCATAAGCTTCTTGAACTTCCTCCTTGGCGACGCCTTTGAAAGTGTAAAGCTTGGTGATACGAGATTTTTCAATTGTGCCATCCATTTTTTTCAAGAGATATTCCTTGCCCATCTTGATTGTGCCTTCATGAATTCTTCCTACTGCTAGTCGTCCCAAAAAATTATCGTATCCCAAATTGAAAGGTTGCATCCGAAGCTCAGCAGATTTGTCAGCTTTGGCCGGTTGAACTTTTTCTAAAATCACATCCAAAAGCGGTTCCAAGTTTTTTGATTCATCATCCAAATGTGCCTTAGCAATTCCTTCTCGGCCAATCGCATAAATTGTTTCAAAATCCAATTGTTCGTCAGTCGCTCCAAGATCCATAAAAAGTTCATAGACTTGTTCTTGCGCCAAATCAGGATTAGCTGCTGGTTTATCAATTTTGTTTAGCACTACAATTGGCTTTAGCCCTAGCTCCAAAGATTTCTTGAGCACAAAGCGAGTTTGTGGCATCGGACCCTCTTGCGCATCCACCACTAAAACAACACTGTCGATTGAGCGAAGCACTCGTTCCACTTCCGAGCCGAAATCAGCATGCCCTGGAGTGTCCACGATGTTTATTTTCGTATCCTTATATATAACCGAAGTGTTTTTGGCGTAAATGGTAATTCCGCGTTCTTGTTCTAGCGCGTTATTATCCATCGACACATTTTCATCGCTCACCATTCCGGTTTGGCGCATAATTGCATCAGTTAGAGTTGTTTTGCCATGGTCAACGTGCGCGATAATGGCGATGTTTCTGATTTGCATAGGTTAGTTTTATGAGATTAATTAAGAGAGTTTCTCTACAAATTACAAATTAAGTACAAATATACAAATGTACAAATAAAATCAAAAATATAAATTTCATTCGTAAATTAGTATATTTGTATAAGATTCGTAATTCGTAGAAATTAAAAAACGCTGATTTAACAGCGAAAAGTCAATCGCAACTAATTCGTATATTAGCACTAAACGATTATTCTGTCAAAATGAATAAAGAAATCACGCGTTGGCTAGCGACTTCTTGTATGGTAAAGTGAAACTATGCACGAAGAAGACAAAAATCTAATCCAAGCTTTTTTTGCGGGTGATGACGAAGCCTACGAAAAACTTTTGAAAAAATACTTGAAATCCATTTATAATTTCTTGCGCACTTTCACAGCCGATTCGGACGTGCTAGATGATCTGACGCAAGAAACATTCATCAAGGCTTGGAAAAATTTGAAAAGTTTTGACACGGAGAAAAATTTCAAAACTTGGCTTTTTGCTATTGCCAAAAATACTGTTTATGATTTTTTCAAAAAGAAAAAGACTATCCCATTCTCTAGCTTTCTCAATGAAGAGGGTGACAATGTTTTGGAAAACATCAAAACGGAAGATATTTTGCCTTTAGAAGTCTTGGAAAAAGCCGAGCGAGAAAAAGTTTTTGAAACAAAATTAGCCCAATTGCCGACTGATTATCATGCGCTTTTGATGTTGCGCTACAAGGAAGATTTTTCCCTACAAGAAATATCAGAAATTCTTGCTATTCCCTATAACACTATAAAAAGTCGCCATTTGCGAGCATTAACTATCCTTAAAAAAATTCTAACTCAATAATTTTGCACCTTTTCTAACTCTTAAATCGTATAGAAACTATGAGCAAAAAACTTGTCGGTTTATTCAAAAACGTCTCCGAAATTAACCCCAGCGAAAAACTTGCGGGTTTGATTTTAGCAAGAATTGAAAAAATGCAAAAAAGAATATTTTGGACAAAAATTACAACTTCGACATTTGGAGCTTTTGCGAGCGCTTCAGCCACTGTTTATCTTTTTATTATCTTCAAAGAATCCCTTCTCTTTTCAGAATTTTGGAGTATTGTTTCTTTGATTTTTTCCGATGCCACTATCGTTGCTGTTCACTACCAAGAATTTCTATTCTCCCTTCTGGAAACCCTGCCAGCAATGACTTTTGCGATAATGTTGATTCCGATTTTCACCTTACTGATGTCAATATATTTCATTTTTGAAATTTATAATAATCAATCTAATAAATCATATAAATATTATTTATAAAAATATGGACAGTCAAAAAATTGATATTAAGAGATCTAACGCACTAAAAATAACCCTGCTTATTGTCGGAGAAATTCTACTTTTGTTTTTGGTTTTTTCTTCAGGCATAGCAGTTGGCCTTAAGAAGGCTCATTTTTCAAATAAGTTTGCCGATAATTATGAACGCAATTTTATAGGACAACATCCCGATATGCGAAACGAAAAAAAACCAGGATTTTTCGGCAAAATGCCTCCTGAGTTTATGCGCGAAACTGAAGGTCGGGATTTTCGCAATGCTCACGGTATTGCCGGTGCCATACTTTCTATTTCCGACAGCACTATAATCGTACTTGATCACGATAACAAAGAAAACACTATCCTAATAACAGATAAGACACTTATTAAGTCTCGTCGCGATGATTTGAGCCGAAGTGATTTGAAAACAGGCGATGAAATTGTAGTGATGGGTAGTCCAGCTGAGAATGGCACAGTAAGTGCTAGTCTTATTCGAGTTTTTAATCCTAATGACATAATGGAATAAACAATATGAAATTTATTACTACTAAGAAAAAAATAATTGGGGTTGTTGGGATTATCATAATAACTGGGGGAAGCTATTATTGGTATAGTGCGTCAAAAACTAAAACCGCAGGAGTTCAATACAAAACTGCTGTGGTCGAAAAAGGAATGCTATCTGTTTTTGTTTCTGGTTCTGGAAATATTATTGTCGATGACAGTGCTAATATCGATCCGACTATTACCGGCACAGTCACCAATCTTTCTGTGGCTGTCGGAGATAAGGTGGAAAAAGGACAATTTCTTTTTAGCATAGAAAATGAAGATTTAAGCGTAAATGCAAAAAAAGCCCATGTTTCATATTTACAATCATTAGCTTCGCTAGAAACAGCCAAAGCTAACAAAAAAGAAGCTAAAGAAACTTTTGAAGATGCTGATTCGGATGATGATGAATATATTGCAAAAAAGAAATTAGAAGCAGCGGAAATTTCTGTTGCTGTTTCTGAAGAAAATATCAAATCAGCTTTGGAAAATTATCAAATTGAGAAAAATAATTATACCAAAAGAAACGTGCTTGCTTCAATTTCTGGTACAGTCAATGCTATAAACGTCAAAAATGGTGATGATCTTAGTCGGCTTTCTTCCAGTAGTAATTCTCAGGCACCAATTGTGTTGGGAGATTTAGCTACGCTCAAAGCTCAAGTGCAAGTTAATGAAGTAGATATTTCCAATGTGAGCATTGGACAAAAAGCCACCATGACTTTCAATGGCATTGAGGGATTATCTCTCACTGGAAAAGTAGAAAAAATGGATTCGCTTGGAACATTGACTTCTGGCGTTGTCACCTACAATGTCACAATTGGTTTTGATTCGTTGGACGAAAGAATCAAACCAGCCATGAGCGTTTCCGCCTCTATAATAACTGACGCCAAGCAAGATGTGCTCATAGTGCCAAACGGCGCTATCAAAACCCAAAATGGCCGTTCCTACGTGCAATTTTTGACTAACGGAACTCCAGAGCAAATTTCCGTAGAAATTGGTTTGTCGAATAATACTGACACGCAAATAATGAGCGGGGTTAAGGAAGGAGACAAAGTAATTACTCAAACTATAAAATCAGGTGCTGCTTCAACAACATCCGGATCTGGTGGAAGCAGTCTACGCGTCCCAGGACTTGGTGGTGGAGGTTTTCATGGAGACTAAAATTAAACACTAAAACAACGAATGCTGACACTAAAATTAACGAATAAACAAACCCAGTTTTACTTCGTGTAAATATTAGTTCAATTCGTGTATTTCAAATGATTGAATGTAAAAATCTTACAAAAATATACGGTAGTGGTGACACGAAAACCTATGCGCTAAGAGATGTTTCCTTTAGCATTAAAAAAGGTGAGTTTGTTTCTATTATCGGCCCATCTGGTTCTGGAAAATCAACTTTAATGCATATTCTTGGCGCACTAGACACCCCTACTAATGGAGAATATTCTCTAGATGGACATGAGGTTTCTGCATTAGAAGATGATGAACTTTCTGATTTGCGAAGAAATAAAATTGGTTTCATCTTTCAATCTTTCAATCTTCTGCCAAGAACAACGGTTCTGCGAAATGTTATGTTGCCACTCCTCTATTCTGACCTCTCTAGCACTGAAAGAGAAAAACGCGCCCGTGAATGTTTGAAATATGCCGGCATGGAAGAAAAATTATTTCAAAATCTTTCCAACCAACTTTCTGG
The DNA here is from genome assembly GCA_003483065.1 of Candidatus Moraniibacteriota bacterium. Taxonomy (GTDB): domain Bacteria; phylum Patescibacteriota; class Minisyncoccia; order Moranbacterales; family UBA2206; genus UBA2206. The sequence goes on from DMWY01000007.1 coordinate 47,466, forward strand.
CGGACAAATGCAACGAGTGGCTATTGCGAGAGCACTAATCAATAATCCTTCCATTATTTTAGCCGATGAACCAACTGGGAATTTAGACACTAAAACTAGCCACCTAGTTATGGACGCTTTGCAAGAACTCAATCAAAAAGGCCACACGATAATTCTCATCACTCACGAAATGGATGTAGCTGATTACGCTAATAGAATAATTCACATTCGCGACGGTATGGTTGAAAAAGATGTTGTCAATAATCCCCATGATAGAAGTATTAATTTTACTTTTTAAGATAAATAAATATGAAATTCGCTGATTTATTCAAAGAAACAATTTGGTCACTTGCTGGAAACAAAGTGCGTTCCGGTCTCACAATGCTCGGCATTATCATTGGCATTGCCTCTGTAATTGCACTGGTAGCCATTGGGCAAGGCGCACAAAATTCCATCTCTAAAAATATTGAGGCTATTGGTTCAAACTTAATTTTAGTTAATCCGGGAGCACAAAGAGTGGGTGGCGTGAGTCAAGGAGGAGGCAGTGCGCAATCGCTCACCGTGGAAGATGCCAATGCGATCAAAAGTGAAATTGAAAACATCCAGGCTGTCGCTCCTGCTATTCAAAAGCGTAGCCAAGTGACGGCCAAGGGCAACAACACGAACACCCAAATTCTCGGCACAACCGCCGATTATTTGACTGTCCGTAATGTGACAATAGATTCCGGATCATTTTTTAGCGATCAACAAATGAAAACTTCCGCCAAAGTGGCTGTCATTGGAACAACAGTGCGCGATGATCTTTTTGGAACAGACGCCAACCCAATCGGACAAACTATTAGAATCAACAAGATGGATTTTCAAGTAATTGGAATGACCATCACCAAAGGCGGTAGTGGTTTTGGCAACCAAGATGATATCATCTATATACCCTTAAACACTGCCCAGCATTATATATCTGGCAATGCAAATTTAAGTAATATTAGCATCGCTGCTACTGATCAAAATTCTATGACTGATGTTCAACAACAAATTACCGATTTGCTTTTAGCGCGCCATAAAATTTCTGATTCTTCCAGTGCCGATTTCACTATTATGAATCAAAATGACATCATCGCGACAGCCACTAACATCACTGGCACTTTCACAATTTTGCTTTCTTCTATTGCTGGAATTTCTCTGTTGGTTGGTGGCATCGGCATCATGAATATGATGCTCACTACTGTCACCGAAAGAACACGTGAAATTGGTTTGCGAAAAGCTATCGGCATTAGAAAAATTTATATCAATTTGCAATTTTTGTCTGAGGCGATCGTGCTCACTTTTCTTGGTGGAGCTATCGGAATTTTTTTAGGTTGGCTAGCTTCATTAGCTGTCACTCATTTTATCAGCGCACTCACAACTAGTATTTCTTTGTCTTCAATTTTCCTGGCTTTTGGAGTGAGCGCCGGAGTAGGAATTATTTTCGGCTTCTATCCAGCCCGTCGCGCTGCCAACCTTAGCCCAATTGAAGCGCTAAGATATGAATAAAGATGGTATCTATTAATATTTAAATCTACCCCGGACCAGAATCTTCTTGTGTCTCAAATTTTGATCTTCTGCCAAGGAAAAAAGATTTCTCAACTTTCATCCAAAAGATAAGTATCATACTAAACCAAACAGCGGAAAGAAAAATTCGCAGATCTGGAAAGATAAAGAAAAATATCCAGCCTAAAAAGGCTAGTGTTGTACAAGTTGGATGAACGCATTTTCCATAAACTCCCAGTTGAATCATCCTTCTCATTTCCGAAGCAGAATAGAGTCTAAATTTTTTCCTTTCCCAAATGGCGCTAGGAATATAATAAACCAGAAAAATAAAAAGAAAGATGGTTAAAATAATAGCTAGAAAAGAGATATTGATATTTTTTTTGTAAAGCAAAATTCCGGCTGGAACAAAAATAAAAGCTAAGGCAACTCCGAAAATTGCGATAATCCACATATAAACGTGGGAGATAAATCTTTTTGTCTTTCCCTTTTTAGTATACATATATTTCCAATAAAAATGTACTACTATTACAAAAAAACAAGCCTTATTCTTTCGGAAAGAATTATCCACAGTTTTTTGATTTGCACATATGTTGATATAATTGTATAATTTAAATGTAATACAAATATAAAAATAAATATCCACTCAAAATTTAGTGGAAATAATTAAAATGGAAGAAAAAGACGAAAAAACAAATGAAAAAGTTCAGGCTCTTCGTGAAATGATTTATAGCGCCGAAAAAACTTTGCAAGGCGCCAAATCAATGCTACTCCAACTTGAAGGAAAAAAGAAAGTTGGTCGCAGAAAAAAAATTAGCGACGAAGATGCCGAGGGTGGCAGAGTAATCGAAGGCACTTTTGACGGGCAAATTATGATCGGCACTGACGGCAAACAATATCCGGTTCCAGCCAACTATGCTTCAAAATCAAAACTTGTCGAAGGAGATATGTTGAAACTCACCATTACTCCAGACGGGTCTTTCATATATAAACAAATCGGTCCAACAGACAGAAAAAGAGTTATCGGAGTGGCCAATCTTGATGCGGATGGCGACTATTTTGTGGCAGCTGAAGGCAAAGCCTATAAAATTCTTTTGGCTTCTATCACCTATTTCAAAGTCGAACCAGGAGATGAGGTTACTTTAGTGCTACCAAAAAATATTGACTCCGATTGGGGTTCCATTGAGAATGTTTTGCAAAAAACTGCCAGCAAGAAAAAAGAGGAGTCAAATTTTTCACAAAAAAGTATTTATGAAGTCTTGAAGGAAGAAAATAAATTCGAGGAAAAAGCAGATGATGTTGAAAAAAATGACGCCCCAACAAACACTAGCGCTTCCCTAATCGATGAATGGGCGCCAGATCTTGAAGAACTAAAAAAAGAATTAAATAATAATTTGAATTCAAACTCTTGATTTTTATGAAAACAAATATACAAGCTATGCCAAAAAAAGATTTTTGGCTCGGAATGCTATGTGGCCTTATAATTGGTCTTCTTTTTATGCCAGTGCTGGCTGTAGCCAAACCTGACCTCTACATTCGACTGAAAATGGCCATTCTCCCCTTCTTTCTCATTGGCACACCTCTTGGTTTGGCTATCGCTCACATAATCGGCAAAAAAATTCCTGTCATTTGGCAAATTGCAAAATTTGGTGTCACTGGAGTTTTAAATGTTTTGGTTGATTTTGGAGTTCTCACAATTCTAACAATATACCTTAAAAAATATTTTGCCATTAGTTCCACCGATATTTTCTTGGGTTTTGGCGTTCTAATCGTCACTACTTATTCTCTCTATAAAGCCATCTCATTTACCATTGCCAATATCAATAGTTATTTTTGGAATAAATATTGGACTTTTGATGAAAACAAACAAAAAAAATCAGAATTTGGCCAATTCTTTGTGGTGAGCATTGTTGGCTTTATCATAAACGTAGCTGTAGCTTCTTTCGTTTTCAACTATATTCATCCTTTCGCTGGAATGGGCTCAGATCAATGGGGGCTAATTGGTGCGGCTGCCGGATCAATTATTGGGCTCGTTTGGAACTTTTTAGGCTATAAATTCTTGGTTTTTAAGAAATAGTTCTCTTTTCATACTAATCAAAAAAAATCGGTGCTCAACCGATTTTTTCGTTTATTGCCAGTAGCATTTCGGAGTGCTATAATATTTCATAGGGGTGCCATTTGGCGCTCCAAATTTATTAAATTCCGCGTGAGTCCGCGTTCATTCCGCGTGAGTCCGCGACGAATGTATTATGTCTGAAACACTTTATCGAAAATATCGACCGAAAAATTTTTCCGAAATTATCGGGCAAGCGCATATCGTGCGCACGCTTTCTAATTCGATAACAAATAGTCGCATTGGTCATGCTTATCTTTTCACCGGTCCACGCGGGACTGGCAAAACTTCTATCGCAAGAATTTTAGCCAAAACAATTAATTGCGAAGATTTGAAAGACGCCATTACTTGCGAAAAATGTCCGTCCTGCAAAATTATCACTGAAAAAAAATCCTTAGACATAATTGAAATTGACGCTGCTTCCAACACTGGCGTGGACAACATCCGAGAACTTCGTGAAACTGTAGCGCTCTCCAATGCCTCATTGAAATTCAAAGTCTATATCATCGACGAAGTTCATATGCTTTCCACCGGCGCTTTCAACGCACTTTTGAAAACCCTCGAAGAACCACCAGCTCACGTAGTTTTCATTCTGGCTACCACGGAAATTCACAAAGTTCCTCAGACTATCATTTCTCGTTGCCAAAGATTTGATTTTACTCGCTTGCCAATTGGAAATATTATCGAAAAATTAACACTGATTACCAAGACAGAAAAAGTCAAAATTGAGAAAGAAGCACTTGAGATGATTGCCATTTCCGCCGAAGGAGGCATGAGAGACGCCGAATCACTTCTTGGACAAATTATTTCATTGGAAGACAAAAATATTACCGTCAAAGAAGTAGAAGAAATTCTAGGCACCGCTGACAAAAAAACCGCTGAAGAAATGGCTGAGATGATTGTGAAAAAAAATTCCTCAGGCGCGATTGCAAAAATCAATGAGCTTTTGGAAAATGGTTATGATTTGGAAATTTTCAACAAATCCCTAGTTAACTATCTTCGCCAGATGATGATTGTGAAGATTGATCCGAGTCTCAAGAAATATTTTTCCGCCGAAATGACTACTGAGCGTTTGGAAAAAATGGTGAAACTTTGCGAAACGGCCGAACTACCCCAAATCATTTCTGCTATAAATTTATTCATGGAAGCCCAAAGCAAAATTTCAAGTTTCATCCTCCCCCAACTTCCCCTAGAAATTGCCGTCATCAAAGCCACTCATAAATTTCCAGTAGAAAAAGTTGAATATGAAATTGAAAAACCAGAAATCCCCCTTCCCCCTTCGGGGGAAGGTGCCCGAAGGGCGGATGAGGGGGAAACTAATTCAGACAGTAAAAACATAATTACTAAAACAAAAATAATAAAAGAAGAAATTCAACCAGTAATAGTGGAAGAAAAATTTGTGGATAATGGCCAAGATTTGGACATGGAAAAAGTGCGTGCTAATTGGAAAAAACTACTTATTGATATCCGCCCCTTCAACCATTCCCTCTCTGCCTTGCTATGCAATTGCCAGCCAACCCAGGCAAAAAAGAACATTCTTACCCTCGCCACACCCTATGACTTTTATCGAGAAAGATTAAACGACGCCAACAATAAATTGACAGTTGAGCAAGTGTTTAGTAAGATATTAAAATCGACTATTCGGATTGAAATTGTGATCGACAAGAACCTAATCCCAAAAACCCAAGAAGAACAACCACCCAAAAAATCCGAACAAAACTCCCTCCTCACTGATGCATTGGAAATTATGGGCGGGAAAGTCGTGGAAGAGTAGCCTCATCGGCTACTTTCACCGAAAAAGCGAAAATAACAAAAATAAAAACCATGTTTTATACTTATGTATTAAGAGGTATAAAAAATAAAAGATTATATGCTGGAATAACGAATGATTTACGACGCCGTTTCAAAGAGCATAATGAAAAAAGGGGTGGTGCATATACAAGAATAAACGCGCCATTTGATTTAATATTTTATGAAGCATACATTTACAGAGAAGATGCTGAGAAAGCAGAGTTGTTTTTTAAAAGCGGATATGGCAGAGAAGTATTACGGGATAAATTGAAACATTATTTTATGTTAAACCCTCATCGGCAATCCGCCGAAGAGGCGGGTGGGGAGTAGCCAAGTGGTAAGGCAGGGGCCTTTGAAGCCCCCACGCGAAGGTTCGAATCCTTCCTCCCCAACTTTGTGCAAAATTTAAGCGAAAAATTGCTTACTTAAAAAATAGCTTTTATTAGCTATTTTTTGTTTTTAGTTAGTCCCCTTTTGCCTAAAAAACTTGAATAAAACTTTGCTTAGTGATATTATAGCATTATATAAAATCACTTAATTCCATATGAAAAAAAATACAAAAAATACAAAAAATAACAATGATTCTGGTGAAATAATTATCTACGCAGGCGCCGATGGTGAAACCAAGATTGAAGTGCAGATGAAAGATGAAACTGTTTGGCTTTCACAAAAGCAGATGGCTGAGCTTTTTGATTGCAGCGTGGATAATGTAAGTTTGCACATGAAAAATATCTTTAGAGATGGCGAATTAAACGAAAATTCAGTTACCGAGGAATACTCGACAACTGCTTCTGACGGCAAAGATTATCTTGTCAAACACTATAATTTGGACGCAATAATTTCTATTGGATATAGAATAAACTCATTGCGTGGCACGCAATTTCGCATTTGGGCTACGCAAAAATTACGGGAATATATTGTGAAAGGTTTTGTGATGGATGATGAGCGCCTAAAGGAAAGTGGCGGAGGGAAATATTGGCATGAACTTCTTGATCGCATTCGCGATATTCGCAGTAGTGAAAAAGTCCTGTATCGTCAGGTGCTTGATTTGTACGCCACAAGCCTCGATTACAATCCTAGAGCGTTAGAATCTATAAAATTTTTCAAAATCGTGCAAAATAAACTTCATTATGCCGCACATGGACACACAGCTGCCGAGGTCATAGTTAAGAGAGCTAATGCTGGTAAGCCTTTTATGGGGTTGTTGAGTTTTTCAGATGGCGGTGTAAGTAAAAAAGATATTGTTATTGCAAAGAATTACCTTGATGAAAAAGAGTTAAAAGTGTTGAATAATATCGTTTCCGCCTTTTTTGATTTGGCTGAAGTTAGGGCAATGGATCACGAGCCGACTTATATGAAGGATTGGATTGTCCGTCTCGATAAATTGATTAGTGTTTTTGATAAAAAAGTTCTTACAGAAGCCGGCTCGGTGAGTCATGTTGAGGCGATTAAAAAAGCAGAAAACGAATACAGAAAATTTCAGGCTAAAACTCTCTCTCCAGTCGAAAAAGCGTATTTGGAAAATATTAAATTATTGGAGAAAAAGGTTAAGGGGAAAATAAAAGATAAGAATTGATAATTTATTTTAAAAAAAGAAAACTTCAATTTTACCTTTAGTGACTTTTCTGCTAAGATTAAGCCATAAAATAAGAAATTTTCAGATGATTTATCAACACCAATATTTCCAATTAAACACCGAGAGCAGGAAAGTTTTTGACGAAAACGGCAAAGAGCTTGTTTTGACGGGCAATTCATATCGCATGCTCGTTTTTTTGTGTGAAAATAAACATGCAACTTTGACCGAGATTGGAGATTATCTGGATCATGCCAAGGAATATACGGAAAATCATCTAAGGCAATATCGCTATAAGATAGAAACTATAATTGGAAGAAATGTTATTGAATATAAAAATGGGATGTATTCCATTGTTGGTGATCTCCAAGAATCGTCTGAATTAGCCAAAGTTGAGCGTAATACGGATTTATTACGGTCGGAGAGTGTAGAATTAGGACAAGATAATCAAAAAACATTCAAAAAAATGAAATTTAGTAAAAAGACTTGGATTGGCATTGTTGTTGTTTTATTAATAGTAGTCGGCGGTTATTGGCTAGTCAAAAATCCACCCGTCAAAAAATCCAGCGCGGGTATCTGCCACTCCAAAGGTACGGACTACTACGAAAAAACCAAAGATTTCACCGCCTATCTCTTGCTCAACGCCTGCCTGCAAAGTGGAGGTAGATTACCTAAAAAATAAATCTTATTATTTAATTTTAAAATTATGACTGATGAAAAAAACAGAGATGATGTTAATCTCGATTCAATATTTGAAGGTGATATTGTAGAAACTGAAAAAGAAATTCAGCAAAGAAAAAAAGGGGGAAAGATAGAAATATTAAAAGAGCTAGGCATTAAGACACTTAAATTTATTGGTGGCTTTGTTGTGGTTATTTTTATTGGATACATTCTTTTTTCAGATTCAAGCAATAACAAAGATATTCAAAATACTCCGAGTGAAACAGAAATAAAAGAAATTGCCCTAAAAAAAGAACTGTCTGGAAAATATAATGCAGTTATTTTTGATGATAATAAATATCTTTTTTCCAAAGACTTACAGGAAAACATTGATAAGAATTTTTTTATTGAAGGTTGGGTGCATGATATATATAAACAAGATGAAAAGTATTTTATTAAATTAAATGGATATGGCTATCATGGAATATTTGAAATTAGCAAAGGACACATTGAATATTTAGGGAGTGGAGAAAATGAAAAAGGATGGAAAGATAATTTTTTTGTAATAATAAAGTTAGCCAATGCCTCAAAGCCATTGTTTGAAAAAAATGCCAGCATTGAAAAGGATAGTGAAGACTTACTTGTGTATGATGAGTATTCTGATGATTTTTTGCTAGAAGGTGAAATATTAGCTATACAAAAGATTGATTAATTTTAAAAAATATTAATAAAATGAAAAAATGCCTATTTTGTTCAGAAGAAATTCAAGATATCGCTAAAAAATGTAGATATTGCGGAGAATGGTTTAAGGAAAATGCCATCAATAATACAAGCGAAGAAGCTACGCAGGATAAAAAATCTAGAAAAGCACCCGCCAAGAAATTTAGTTTTGGAAAAACTTTTTTATATTCCACTATAATCTTGGTAGCTATTTTATTGCTTGTTTTATTTAGTTTTGCAGATATGCTTGAAGATAATATTTCAGAAATATTCGCTGTAATTTTTGGAGGCTTAGTCATTGTCGTCCCAATTGGATTAATAATAACTTTTTTTATTAAATGGCTTAAGGAAGGCTCGGAAGAAAATAATCATCAAAATAATTCTGATACAGCAGATACGGCTGTGGTGAAAAAACAATGGAGTAATTTTATTAAACTCTTTTGGTTATTCTTTTTCATTAAACTTATTTCTAAAGGAGCAGAAACAGTTCAGGATCAAGATATGGCAATGATTATGTTTATTCTCCAATTTCCAGCAATCTTGGGAATGGTTATACTGATGGGATATTATTCATATAAATTTTCTGGAAAAAAATCATATTGGTTATTTGGACTACTTGGCTTACTCTGGCTTGCGATAATTGGAATATTTCTTGGGTTTTTTCAAGTTCAAAGATTGAAGAATATAAAGCTGGGAATGGATGATAAATGCAAAAGTTTTAAATTAAGTAAATAGAGACGTTAGCGAAAAAATATAATAAGCATATGAAAAATATTTTCGATATAATAAAAGGTTTCCTTGTTTCATTGCCAATAGGGATATCCGTTGGTGCAGTGTTTATTTTTGGTATTTATATTTTTTCCAAAATCGTTGGGTGGATATTTAACTTAAATTTTTTTGAAGGAATTTCAAAACTTCTAAATGATTTACTCATCGTTGCAATATCCAATAAAGAAACTGTTCTGATTTGTTTTGCTATAATTATCACTTATCTTATGGTCTCCTATAGCCCAACAAAAAAATAAATGGATATAAAATCAAGAATATGGATAGAAATAAAGAATTGCTATTGAAGAGAAAAGGGGTCAAGCACCTTTTAGAGATTTAAGAAATAATTTTTTATTCAGTAATATGTTCAGCCCGCTTGCCTTGCAATGTATCTATAATTTAAGTTGAGAAATTACAAACATATTAATTATTTTATAAAACCACAACTTATTCTTTGCAACAAGGCATTGCGGGCAGGCAACATTTTTTTTAGTAGTATAATTAAATTATGTTTGAAAAAATGAGATATAATTTTTGGCCGTTGATAAAAACCCGCTTGATTTTTTGGTGGTGGGTCTTGAAGTATCGTGGCAAGAAAAATATTCCGCCAGAAGTTGTTTTTGAAGCGATGACGAAAACTATGGAAAGCTTGAAGGAAAACTTGCAGATGGCACGCATCTGCGCGACAAATTCAGATAATGTTGATAAGAAAGAAATAGAAGAAATATATGACGCGATAAATCGCACGGATGATTTGGAAAAAAAAATAAACAGAATTCAAAAGAATTAACGCCAGCTTTTATGCATTACAAAAATAAAATTTTTGCGGAAAAAGAAATTCGCGGGGAGCATTTTTTGGATTGTCAGTTTTCTGGATGCGCCTTTCCGAAAATCAATCTAAAATTCACCGCTTTTAATAATTGCGTCTTTACGGCTTGTGATCTTTCTTCCATCGATTGTGAAAGCACTGGCTTTGCCAATTGTTCATTTCCTGAAAGCAAACTAAGCAACCTAAATTTCTTAGCGGTGAAATTCAGCGATTGTGATTTTTCTGGTGCTATGATGCAAAATTGTGTTTTTGAGAAACGCCCAGGGAAGAATGATTTGTCAGCCAAAAAATTCTCTCTTGCCTCTTGCAAATTCGAAGAAACTGATTTGTCGGGCAGTATATTTTTTCTTTGTGATTTAACTGGCGTTAGCTTTAGAAACTCCAAACTAGAAAAAGCCGGCTTTGAAAAATGCATCCTGAGGAAAGCCAATTTCACTGGCGCGACAATTACCGGCGCACATTTTACCGACTGCACAATTGAAAAAACTATTCTAGATTTTCAAGGCTTCATTCACTTTGGCAATTCGCATGGCTTTGAGTTGAATAGCTAAGAAAAAAAATCATCCACCAAAGATGATTTTTTTAATTTATAGGATTAAAATCAAAAATCCCCTCTTCAAAATCTTGATTTATCCCTTTTTCCCAACGAACAAACATTGGGTCATTGTAGTTCGGAAGTTCCGGACCAAGGGGAAAATCTTTATTCACATAAAAAAGTATTGAATGTTTTTCCGGTTCGATTTGTTGGCGCACTTCCGAAGCTTTGTATTTTTTTGATTTATCTTCGGAAATTTTTTTGCCAGAAGCTATTTTATAATACTTAATTTCTCCGGAAACATTTCCCGTAATCATAGACTTTGAAGAAACAATTTTTTCATACGAACCAAAATTTTCCTTGGGCAAATTAGGTAATTCTTTATTCAAGAAATTTCGCCAGATAGGAGCGGCCACAAAAATCCCATCCGAACCATATTTCATAGGGGTGTTGTCATTATTACCAACCCAAACTCCAACAGAAATATTAGGCGTATATCCAACCGTCCAAGCATCGCGAAATTCTTGAGTTGTCCCGGTTTTTGCCGCCACCGCATAATCCTTAAACGCCAAAGGGGTGTTACTGCCAAAAACAGCCGATCTAGCAGAATTGTCCGAAAGAATAGAATTTATTTTTCTAGCGACTTCCTTCTCCAAAACATTCTTACTTTCATTGGAATATTCTTTTTTAATATTCCCTTTCTGATCAGTAATTTTTTGAATAACTTTGAGTTGGTTTTTTTCTCCGTCATTGGCAAAAACTGAAAAAGCCGAAGTCATTTCAAGCAACTTCACTTCTCCACCACCCAAAACAAGCGAGAGTCCAAAGCGACTCCTATTTTCCAATGTGGAAATCCCCAAACTCTCAGCCAAATCTATCGTTTCATTTATTCCGGCTAGATACAGAGTTTTGACTGCGGGAATATTAAGCGACGATGACAAGGCCTGACGCATAGAAACAAGTCCGCTAAAATTTCCATTATAATTATTTGGTATATAATTTTTGCCCGACCCATCTGGACCAAAATTTGTCGGCGCATCCCAAATTAATGTTTCCGGTTGATAACCTTTTTCAAAAGCCTTGGCATAAGCAAACGGCTTAAATGACGACCCTGGTTGGCGAGGACTGGTCGCGATATTCACTTGCCCGTCAATTAAAGAATCAAAATAATCTTTGCTTCCCACCATCGCGAGGAGCTCCCCTGTTTTAGGAGAAATTGCAACTAATGAAGCGTTGTTTGCCCCATATTTCTTGTTGTTTTCCACGCCTTGACGCACTGATTCCTCAGCTCTTCTTTGCATATCATAATCAAGCGTAGTATAAATTTTCAAACCTTCCGTTTCCAAATCTAAATTTCCATATTCTTTTTCTAAAAATTCCTTAACATAAAAAACAAAATGAGGCGCTTGGATATTTTTCTTAGGGGGTATAATTTTTTTCAAAGTATCAATCCCCAACGCTTCTTTAATCATTTTTTCGTCAGCCAACCCAAGAGTCACTAATTGTCTAAGAATATTTTTTTGCTGAGAAATTAAGGCTGTCTGATTGTTTCCATAAGGAGAATAGAAGGTTGTTGCTTTGGGAAGCGATGCCAGAAGAGCTGCTTCATCCAAAGCCAAATCAATCGCCCGCTTTCCAAAAAAAGTTTGTGCGGCGGATTCAATGCCATAAGCATTCGAACCATACGGAATTTGATTCAGATAGAAGTCCAGGATCTCGTCTTTACTGAATTTTCGCTCCAGCTTTATGGCGATAATCGATTCTAGAATTTTTCTTTTTAGATTTTTATCCCGATCCAAAAAAACATTCCTGGCTAATTGTTGGGTAATTGTTGGGTAATTGTTGATCCACCCTGTTGAAATTGTTTGTTTTTTATGTTAACTTCCAATGCCCGCAAAATTGAAGGGATATCAATTCCTATATGATCGTAGAAAGAAGCATCTTCTGAAACAATTGTTGCAACACGAATGGCATCAGGAATTTGATCGTGTGGCAAATTTTTCTTATTTTTTTCACCATAAATTTCATAAAGGATATGTTCTCCTGTTCGGTCATAAATAATTGTTGTGCCCTTTGAAACTCTATTTGGCAGTTCCTTGGCTTTTGGAGTAGCAAAGAAATAGATATAGATAAAAGAAAATAAAAAGATAAGAATTGTAAATAAAAAAATATATAAAAAAAACCTAGAAATCATTCCCCTCTTTGATTGAGAAACGCCTTCTTTTTTGGAAAATTTTTCAAGAAAAAAACTAACCTTTTTTGAAAGTTTCTTTATTTCTTTAGTAAGAAAAGCCTTGTTTTTTGAATTTTTTTTCTTTTTCTCTTCCATTTGCTTAAATCTTAGCATAAAAAAACATTATATCCAACTAAAAACCCCGCCGTTTGGCGGGGTTTTAATTTTTCGAATAAATTCGAAATGGCTTATTTTAGAGTTACAGTTGCACCAGCAGTTTCTAGTTTCTTTTTCATATCTTCTGCTTCGGCTTTTGTTACTTTTTCTTTGATAACCTTTGGAGCAGCGTCTACCAAATCCTTGGCATCCTTAAGTCCAAGGCCAGTTATTTCACGAACAGCCTTAATTACGTTTATTTTTGAAGCTCCTGAAGCGGTCACTTCAACATCAAATTCACTCTTTTCTTCAGCCGCAGCAGCTTCTCCGGCAGCAGCTGGAGCAGCTCCCATCATCATTGGAGCAGCAGCTGATACGCCAAATTTTTCTTCTAAAACCTTCACGAGCTCTGAAAGATCTAAAACACTCATTTTTTCAATTTCGCTAACAAGTGTCTTAAATTTTTCTGGAACAACTACTTCTTCTTTTTTTTCTTCTGTCATATTTTTTAGTTAACTAATTAATTTACTTATTCTCACTTACTGCTTTCAAAACTTGCACTAAACCTCGCAAATTTCCAGCTAGGACATTTACAAATCCTGAAACAGGAGCGTTCAATGTTCCAACTAGTTTCGCCAAAAGTTCGTCCTTGCTTGGCAATTTGGAAAGTGCCATTACTTCTTCTGTAGAAAGAATTTTTTTACCCAAAATTCCTCCAGCAATTTTCAAATTTTCATTGACCTTAGCCATCTTGGCGATGATCTTAGCAGCTTCCACTTCGTCCCCTTGCGAAACAGCGATGGCAATTTGTCCTTCCATTTTTTTCAAATCCATTTCGATTCCAGCGTCCTTAAGCGCGATAGAAATCAAAGTTTTTTTGAGCACTTTGAAATCAATACCTTTCTCACGGAGCTCGTTTCGAAGCACTGTCATATCCTTAACAGCCAGTCCTTTGAAATCAGAAAAAACCACCGCTTTTGAATCTTTTAGTTTCTGTGCGAGAGATTTCACTAATTCTTCTTTTTGTAATCTTGTTTGCATAAATTTACATTAAAAAACGACTACTTTCCGCAGTCGACCAAAATAAAAATAAACTATTTTTATTTCCTACATAGGACTTACGTGAATGCCTATGGTCTGCGGAAAATTATATCTATAAACTTACAATTATTCTACTTTTTCAGCCATAGGCTGATCCGCCTTAGGCGGAAACTTCCTCTTTTTTCACCTCTTCAGCCTTCACCTCTTCTGGTTTGACTTCTTCTGCTTTAGGTTCTTCAGCTTTAACTTCTTCTGGCTTAGCTTCAGTTGCTGGAACTTCTGCGACTTCTGCAACTTTCACTTCTGGCAACTTAACTGTTCTTTTCTTGTCCGTTATAACTTTTTTTCTCACCAATAGATTATGCACCGTATCAGAAAGCTGAGCACCCTTAGAAATCCATTCCTTGATTCTCTTCTCTTTCAGTACAGCTTGCTTTGAATGCGGATCATAAGCACCCAAAATCTCAACATGACGCCCTCCGGGGGCAACTGTTTTATCTTGCAAAACTATCTTATATTGAGCTTTATTCGTTTTTCCAACTCTGGCTAATCGTATAGTTAACATAATAATAAAATAAGCATAAACCAAGTTATACTCAGGTCAAATCAATTACTTATATAGGATATAGGAATTATTCCTAGTTGTCAATAACCCTTAACTATTTAGCTATGATCTTCCCCCCTTGCCCGATTTGATCCAACTTAACTGAGAGAAGTTTTGAGATGCCTTCTTCGCCCATGGTGACGCCATACAGAAGCGATGCCTGACGCATAGTTTCGCGATTGTGAGTAATTGTGACAAATTGAGTTCTGTCGGAAAGCTCTTGCAAAATTCGACTAAAACGACGCGAATTAGCTTCATCTAAGGCTGCCTCAACTTCGTCTAGAATTGCAAAAGGTGGCGGATTATGAGAAATTATCGCAAATAAAAGCGCTAAGGATGTGAGTGATCTTTCACCACCAGAAAGCATTGAGAGATTGGCAATTCTCTTGCCAGGAGGGCAAGCTGAAATATCAATTCCGATTTCGCTTCTTTCTTCCTGAATGTTCTCTTCTTCTTTTGCCTCCTCTTTTTCATTCTTATTTTCAGTCTCTCCTTCTACTAAATCCTCTTTGGCTTTTCGTCTAGAAGTTTGAATTTTGAGCTTAGTTAAATGAGCAGTTCCTCCACCGAAAATTATTCTGAAATATTTTGAAAATTCTTTGTTTATTTCCTCATAGGTAGTCGCAAATTTCACTTCAATTTTTTGATCCATCTCCTTTATCACTTCTCGAAGAGACACAATCGCGTCTTCTAAATCTTTTGATTCACCTTCCAGAAATTCAAAACGTTTTTGGGTTTCATTATATTCATCAATAACCATCGGGTCAATTCCTCCGATTTGTTCCATTTTTATTTTTAATTTATATATTTCATTTTCTAGAGCTTCTCGATTTATTTCTCCTTCGACAGGAACTAATTCCTCCACTTCTTTTCTCAGCTCAATTTTTATCTGATTTTTCAAATCTTCTTCGCGCACTTCCACTCTCGCTAGAGCAATTTTAGAATCATTAAATTTATCCTTGAGTTTATTCAGTTCGTCTTGTTTCGTTCTTAATTTTCCTTCGATTTCAAAAAATTTCCTGCGTTTTTCGCGATCCAACAGAATTTCCTGTTGCATTTCCTTTTCAGCCAGCAACAATTCTTCTTGCGCCTTTTTGATATCCTCTCTAATCTTAATTATTCTTTCTTGCAGTTCAATTAACACTAAAGATTTTTCTGCATAGTCCTGTTTTTTCTGTGTCGTTCTGTTTTCTTCTGTGTTTTTTTGTGTCTTTAATTCTGTGTCGTTCTGTGCCTTTTTCCCTTTTTCAATTTCTATTTTCAAATCATATAGTCGCTGGGCGATAACTCTGGCAAATTCTTTTATATCTTGTAAATCCTCCATTTTTTCGGCGTTCTCAATTTTTTCAATCAGTTTTTCCTGTTCCTTTTTTATTTCTTCCAGTTTTTCTTTTATATACGCCCTGTCAACTAATTGCTCTTTGGGCAAACTAATTTCTGTTTCTCTGATCATTTCAACATTTTTTTGCTTTTCTTTTTCAATCTCAATTCGTCCTTCGGTTATGATAAGTTCTCTTTCTAATTGATTCAGTTTATTTCTTTGTTCTCTTTGTTTATTTTCCAACTCAAGATGTTTTGCTTCATTTATTTCATTTTTTTCCTCCTTCGACTCATTGCCAATTTCATCCGTAAGTTTGTCTACTTCTCGTTGCATATTGATGAGAATTCTGCCAGATTCTTCTTTTTCTTCGTTTAATCTATTTCTTTCGCGCTGAAAATTATGCCACAAATAGGAAAACAATCTGGTTTGTTTATTTGAGAGTTCTATCGATACTCCCTCGCTTTCTGCTGCCTTATCCGCCTGTCTTTTTAGCATTCGCAAGTGCGGTTTTATCTCTTCCATCAGTTCATTAGCTCTTTGTAAATTTTGACGCGTAGAATCAAGCTTACGCAAAGATCTTTCTTTTTTGATTTGATATTGTTTCACGCCAGCCGCATCTTCGATGACTGATCTTCGCTCAAATGGCGTAGCGTTGAGTACTGAGTCGGCCATACCTTGATTAACTACAGCATAACTTTCTTTGCCCACTCCCGCTTTAGCTAGTATATCCACAATATCTTGCAAGCGAACTCGTGAACCATTGATCAAATATTCGCTTTCTCCAGAACGAAAAATTTTTCTTGTCACTGAAACTTCTTCAAATTCCAGTGGAATTCTCTTGTCACTATTATCCAAATATAGCGTGACATAAGCACTGCCAAGTCTAGCTTTTTTTCCACTTCCTGCAAAAATAATATCTTCAGATTTTTTTCCGCGTAAATTTTTCATTGACTGCTCCCCCATCACCCAGCGAAGAGCATCAGCGATATTTGATTTACCCGAACCATTTGGACCAACAATCGCCGTAATACCTTGATTTGTTCCATTTTTGGAGTCAATTAAAAAGTCGAGGGTAGTTTTCGACGCAAAGGATTTAAAACCTGAAATTTCGAGTTTTTTTAGATACACTGTTTTTTTTATTTTTTTACCAGCCTTTTACTTCAAGGCCTTTTTCGGCGGCGTTTCTTTGGGCTTCTTGTTTGGATTGTCCTTCGCCTTTGGCAATCATTTCATCAGCCAAATATACTCCGACTACAAATTTTTTGTCGTGATCTGGACCGGATTCGGAGATTACGCGATATGACGGAGTGACACCTGCCTTATCCTGTGATTCTTCTTGAAAACGAGATTTCGGATCCATATATAATTTGTTCTCAATGATATTTGGCAATTCGCACACTACATTTTTCATGATAAATTCTTGGCATGCGCTGTAGCCTTTTTCTTTTTGATCCAAATAAATTGCGCCCGTAATTGCTTCAAAAGCATTGGCCAGAAGATATTGGCGCGCGCGTCCAGTGTCTTTAGTTTCTCCGCGACTCATTAGGAGATATTCTTCGATGCCTAATCTTTTGGAAATCCTTGCCAGCATTTCTCCATTAACCAAGGCTGCTCGCCAGTTAGTGAGCTCCCCTTCTTGATTGGAATAATTTTTATATAAATATTCTGTCACAACAATTTCCAAAACCGCGTCTCCCAAAAATTCCAAACGCTCGTTATGTTCCAATTTATGACCTCGATGCTCATTAAGATACGATCGATGTGTCATCGCTTGTTTCAAAAGATCAATATCATTAAATTTAACACCAATTTTTTTGGCTAATTCTTCAATCATCTGTTTATAATAATCAAGATACAAGAGGCAATTATCAAACAAAATTCAAATTCCGACAATCAATAATCAAAAAAATATAATTTTAGAAATTGATTATTGAAATTTATTTGTATCTTGTTTCTTGGTTATTGATTATTAAAATACTTATTTATTATTCTCGCTTATTTTTTCTTCTTTTTTATTGGTTATTTTTTTCTTCGTACTGTCATCTTTCAAGGGTTCACCGAGTTCGCGGTATATTGTACCAAGCACACCATTGACAAACCGTCCGGAAGATTCTCCGCCAAAAGATTTAGCCAGTTCAATAGATTCATTAATCGCTACTTTTGGTGGCACTTCTTCATAACTGCCAAATAGAAGTTCGTAAATTCCCAAACGCAAAATATTGCGATCAACTATCGTCACTTGATCAAGTGGCCATTCCGGAGCGCATTTTTCAATCAGTGGGTCAATTTTGTCCACATTCTTTATTATATTTTCCACCAAAGAATGCAAAAAATCAGTTTCGTCCATACCAGGGCCGAACTCTTTGATATTTTTTGAAATTATCTCCTCTATTTTGGAATTGTCTTTTTTGTTGAAATCCCACTCATAGAGACATTGCATCGCAATTGATCTCGAAAGATGACGATTAGCCATTTTTATTTTTTCTTTTTATTAACCTTTTTCATTGTGTTTATCACTTCCTTGCCTTTGTAATATCCACATTTTGGACAAGCGATATGTCCTTCTATTTTGGCTTTGCAGTTAGGACAAGCAATCAAATCCTTTGATTTAAGCTTGTAGTGAACTCTAGCTCTGTCTCTTCGGGCTTTTGTGTGACGTTGTCTTGCTACTGGCATAGATTTATAATTTAACTTAATTACTAATATATATAACTTATCATTTAATTAGCCATTTGGCAAGAAAAGAGATTTTTGCAAATATATTCAATGTCGCCTTTTTCATCTGTTCGCAAAATATTTATTTTTTTGGCTCTGAGACGCTCCAAAAGTTCTCCTGCCGGATGACCATAACTGTTGTTTTTGCCGACAGAAATAATCGCATCAAATGGACTAACTTTACTCAAAAACTCTTGACTGGTGGCATTTTTTGAACCATGATGGGAAACTTTCAGTACTTTTGAGATTAAGTCAAATTTATCGATCAATAAAGCGCTTTCTTTTTCTAGCGGAAAATCCCCAGTAAAAAGAAAAGAATTTTGGCCATATATTAGTTTTGCCACGATACTATCAGAATTTGTATCTTTTGGTCCGCCAGCTGGCGGATCCAAAATCAAACCAGGATAGATAATTTCTAGATTAGCATCTTTGATTTTTATATTCATCCCCTCTTTGCCTTTCAATCTTTCGATATTTTTATTTTCAATTATTTCTAAATAATTTTTATAAACTTGAGAATCACTCTCGGCGCTATTATCAATCACTTTGCCAATCTTATAATTTTTCATCACATCAATGAGTCCACCAATATGATCTTGATCTGGATGAGTCGCGATAACTATCTCAATTTTTCTGTCCCAAAATGGAATATATTTTCCCAATTTTTCCATTTCCTTTTGTCCGCTCGGCCCACCGTCAATCAAAATCTGATTTTGCCCTTGTGAAATCATGATGGCATCGCCCTGTCCAACATTGAAAAAAATAATCTTGAGTTTTTGATTTTGAGAATGCCAAATAACACCAGCTAAAATTAAGCTGATTATTAGTAGAAATATTAGGGAAAAATAAATGTGTTTTTTGTGAAACATTCTTTTTTCTCAAAAAATAAATTACTCCTGCTAAAATTATATATTACAAAAGCACTTTTCACCACTGAGAATAAATGAAAAGAGACTGACTGTCATTTTGACCAGTCAGTCTCTTTTGTCGAACGTTATCGATTTAGGAGGTTCCAAATCTCCCCAAATTTGAGAAGATATACACGAGTTTCCTCGGGTAATGCTCCTCCTGAATTTATTGATTTGGCGGCCCGCGGAGAACCACAGTTGTAAGCAGCTGCCAAGTATTTCCCCATATCTTCGGGGGAATTCCTTAACTTCTCCCGATATTTTGGGCTAAGATAGGCAAGATCACTATCAAAAAGAAGGAGCGACGCTTTTGCTCCATTGAAGTGATTTTCCATCCCCTCAATAAAATCAGGAGTCAAACGAGCTTCCTGATAGATCCCCTTTAAGTTCCTATAGGTTTTGGGGATAAATTGAAAAAGTCCTCTTGCTTTCGATTTGGAAATTGAATAGCGATAAGCAAGATTCCCATTAGCCCCAACGATCGTTAGAACTTCATTCGTCAGACTTTCTGAAGATTCCCCTCGTAGAAATCTTGCGGGATCAATATGCTCGATAATGCTTAAGCATAAGGACACCTCCGTTGGGACAACCTCAGAAACATTCTCACCTGAAAAAGCGTGTGACCTAACCCCAAGAGAGGCCAGTTCATTCTTCGCAGCTAGAATTTTATCCTGAAGATATTCTAGGCCGCGTTGACGGATTGCTGGGATATCTAACTCTTTGGTGTAAGGAGTATAAACAACCTCCTTATACTTTCCATCAAATTGAACAACCCGACGAAGACCAAGGACTATAAATCCCTCCGGGTGAGTCACTTCAAATTCAGTGTTCACTCCGTTAGGATTTCCCCTATCTATTCCAAATCCTTTGACTAGGCCCTTACCCTTAGCGGGAATACGAATGAGTTTGATAATACGCTCATTCACATTTTCCACTGCCAGGAGAACATTGTAGTCTTTTAAGTATGGAACTGTCCAGGTCTGTTTGCATTTACCCTTTACTGTAACGATCTTAAATTTCCCCTTTCTCTTTTTTATTGGTACTTTTTTTTGAACCTTACAGTCTTTAAATTTGTAAAGTTCCTTTCGCCCAAGAGTAAAGCCAGCCTCATTTCCCTCCAGGAGTAACCGGGCTTTGTCAATATCAGCCAAAATGTCAAAATCAACATTTAGCTGACCCCTGCACGGCAAACTCGCGACAGAATCAAGGCCACATACCCTTTCTACTTTCACTTCTTTTTTTTCTTTGGATATTTCGCCTCCTGAGAAAATCCAATTAAAGTTTTGTATGAAAATAAACATACTCAAAACAAGAATGACCCAATGTTCCCAGTGGGCCCTCCTGATAATCGGCCATGAAAATTTCCACAATTTATTAAGGATCGACACTAATATTGCCAGTTTCTTGTTTTCCATAATCCCCCCCCTTTTTATCATTCAGATTGATTGTTTGGTTTTTGCATGAAATATGAAAATAGATAGGCCTACTATTTAAGCACGTATTATCCTTTTTGTCAAATATTTTTACCTCTTCCAAAATATGCATTAATTTTTAATTTTCTTTTTTAAAATTACAACAATTCCTACTAAAATTATATACCAAATCACCACTCCCCACCACGCAATTTTCATTTCAATTGAAGCATATTTCAAACTAGCCAGATAATTTATAGTGACTGTTTCATATTTCAAAGGTAGATAAGTCAGCCAAGAAAAAATGATTGCGATTGGTTCGAAAACAAAACTAAACATAATTGCCACAAAACCCAAAAGCATTGTGAGTGGGATAATAGGCAAAATTAGGATATTCGCCAAAAGTGAAATAAGCGAAAGTGTTCCAAAATTGAACATAATAATTGGCAAAACAAAAATCTGCGCGGAAAGTGAAAGGAAAAGAATTTCTGCAACTGAAGAGACGAGGCAGTGCCTCGTCTCTACAAGATGCAAAAAATAATTTTCGAAAAATGGATAGAGATAAACTATGCCGATTGTCGCTAGAAAAGAAAGTTGAAAGCCGATGTCCCAGCGAAGAAGGAGCGGATTAGCCAAGAGCATAACGCAAGCAGAAAACAAGATAGCATTCTGAGTATTCCCTAATCGACCATTTTTCATGGCCCAAATGAGAAGCACGCCCATCAGCCCCGCCCGCACAGCCGAAGCACTAAGTCCCGTGAGAATCACAAAAAGAATTATCCCAGTCACTGCAAACCAAAAAGCTTGCCGTCGCCACAGTCCCAAAAATATTCCCAGAAGCATCAAATATTCAGCAATAATTGTCACATTATATCCAGACACCGCCACAACGTGCGTCATCCCCGTGCGTGAAAAATTATCTTTCACCTCTTTTGACAATTGGTTGCTTCCACCCAAAAGAAGACCCGAGAGAAGTCCGGACTCTGGTGCGGGAATTAATTGATTTATCTTTTCATTGAAGTTATTTTTAATTGATATCAAAACTGCCAGAAATCTGTTGCCATTATTTTTTTCTAACTTTTCTATTTTCGGATTTTTGCATTCATAAAAAATCCCGTCTTTCGCCAAATACATTTGATAGTCAAAGTTTTCATCAAAATTTTTCGGCCTTTCAAGAACGCAATTTATTTTTAGCCTATCGCCATAATTGTATTTTTCATAAATACTAGCGTTAAGCAAAAATTTTTCCCTCTTGTTGTCAGCCGAAACAAGAATAAGTTGCTGAATTTTTTCTTTCATCACTGGCTCTTTGGAAATCATAACTATGCCCGAAAAATTCTGCTTGTCTGCATTCAGATTTTTTATTTTTTCCAATCTCAAATTTGCGAGCCAAAAACCACAAACAAAAAATCCCAAAGCAAAACCAAAAAGAACGACTTTTTTATTTTCCCAAAATACTGCCACAATAGAAAGCGTGAAAACAAAAGAAAAATAAAATAAACTAGCACTTAATATCTGCGGATAATAAAAAGAAGCAATTGCTATGCCTCCGATAAAAGATAAGGAAAAAATGAAAAATATACGGTATTTGGTCATGCTTGACTTTAAGTATTTTTTATGTTAGGATATTCGGTTCATTAGCAATTAAGCTATTGAATAAAAAAGGAGGTGCGTTATGAACTTTCATAGCGGTTTTGCCTAATTTTAGATGGGATAGTTCTCCCACTATTCCATTAAATCAAAAAATGACAAAAAATAAAACAAACCCGCCTACGTCTAGTTGAGTAGGAACGACAAACTGTCATCTTTGTAGTATTCCCCTTGGAGCAAGAAGGTGCTTATGACAGTTTTAGCGAGGCGGTTGTATGAATGGGCAAATCATACAATAGGGAGTTCGCCGTGAGGATATCCTTCTTTACGCAGTATCCTCTTTACGGTTTACAAGCTTAGTAATAATATTTTGGGAAAGATAGAAAGTTATCTTATCTTACTACTAAGACAGTGGAATCTACCCCGAGTGCATATTGACTCCCAAAGCAATATGCACTTTTTTTATTGTAAAATTTTTTCAAATTATTTCCACCAGTTTTTTTCGCGTAGATTTGCCACCGATAATCGACACTAGACTTTTTGGCACATCAAAATGTTCTGCCAAAATTTCAATCAGCATTTTGTTGGCCTCGCCATCAACTGGTGGTGCAGTTATTTTAACTTTATATTCCCCCTCTGAAATTTTAACTACCTCATTTTTGGAAGAACGAGGAATGACTTTAACATAAATTCTCATAAAAATTAGTTTTTATTTTACTACCGTATACTAGAATACGGTAGTATTTAAACTAGGCTGTATTGATTCTTTGCTTGATTGAGTTGAAAATTCTAGAAATTATATTAACCACAAAGAGAAGCATTAAAAATGCATTGGCATAAATAAAAATATTTCGCACAATCAAATTTTTCATATCCGTTCCAAGTTGAAGTGCATGGAGAATCACAAAAATCCACAAAACTAAATTGAAAAAATGGATGAGTCGCCAGACACGAAAATTGATAAATTTTCGAAGATATGAGCTGACTATTAATATCAACATCAAATAGAGAGAGATGATTCCCATTGCAAGATAAATTGGTTCTACGCCAACTTTAGTTGCGCTCTCTGAAAGAGGAAAAAATGGCACGAAAATATTAGCCAAATTAAAGGCGAGAAATTTGTCAAAAAGCAAACTCACTCCATGAAGCAAAGCAAACAGCAGAGCTTGCACTGAAATCCAACCGTGAATGTCCAAAGAATAAATGGGTGAAATTATTTTTCGAAGTAGTGGGTTTCGAATAGCAATTCCAAAAAATATCGAAAGATACAAAAGAAAAAATCCAATTAGCGCGCTGGCACGCGTGAGATACCACCCCCAAGGAACTTCGATTTCTGCTAAATTTGCGCTGTAGACCTCTGCGATTGATGGTGAAGCACTGTCTAGCGGGTCATTTCCAGTCATAACTTCTGCTCCATCTATTATCCCGTCCTTATCAGTGTCGGGATTTTTTGGCTCAGTAGTATAAATTTGTTTTTCCCCTTCATCGGTGAGCCCGTCCAGGTCGCTGTCCGTAATAACATCGTTTCCGTAGTCAACTTTTTTTTCTTCTGCTTTCGAAAAATTAAAATTAAATATGAAAAAAAATAAAATTATTGCTAATATAAATATTTGTTTTTTCATTTTTTATAGTTTACTAAAGTACGAATCTAGCTAAATTACCTGCCTCGCCGGCAGGCGGGCGAATAAAGATAATAAGGATTAGTAATTTCGTTTAATTCGTATTTTCGTAAATCAAATTATTTGTTTCATTTTTTCTGATAAATATACATTCCCTCGATAGTCCAAAAAAATTGCTGGGATTTTTTTCTGATTAGCATATTCCATTCCTCTTTTTTGCCCCATGAGATATAGCACCTTAGCTAAAACATCGGCTCTTTCGCAAATTTCAGCTTTCACCGTCACTGATTTCAAATCAAAAGAAAAATCATATGGACGCAAAGGATTAATTAAGTGATGATATTTTTCGCCACTAGTTTCCCATTTTTTTCTGGTTATACCCGAAGTCGCCACAGCTGAATTTTCTAAATTTAGAATAATCTTATCCTGCGAAATCCCTTCGACCTCTATCCCCCAACTTTCTTTACTTTCATTTTTCCCTTTGGCAAAAATGTCTCCGCCAGAATCAACCAAGAAATTTTGCCAGCCGGAGTTTTCGAGATACTGCGAAATCAAATCAGTGATATAACCCTTGGCGATTCCGGAAAAATCCATTCTTTGTCCAAAAAAAACTTGGTCGTCTTTTATTTTCAAGTCATCCGTTAATTTATTTTTTGGAAAAATTTTGTCTTTTTCAATTTCCTTTTGGGAAAAAGTGTTAATCCTAAAATCTTTTTCATAGCCTACATTTTCCAAGATTTCCAGTATCCGCGGGTCGAAATAACCTCCACTTTCCTTGTAGTATTCCAATGATTTTTGTGCTAAAAACAGGATGTCTTCCGAGGCAGTTTTGAAAATTCCAAGATTTTCATTTAATTTTGAAAGTTCACTTTTTTCAATAAACCGACTGAAAATTTTTTCTTTGTCTTGATATATTTTTTTTATCTCTTCCAGAATATCCTTAGCATCTTCAATATTTTTTTCCTTATCAATAACCAAAAATATTTTTATCTCCGTGCCAAGCGCCCTAAATTCCTGCGAAAAAATTGAATTCATTTATTCGAATTTATCCACTATGCCGTTTTTGTTATTGTCTTCTACGATATAAATTTCTGAAATTGCCGGATGAGGATCAGTTTCATCCAAAATCCCATCACCGTCACTATCCTTATGGATTGTAGTTTTTGTCGTGGTTTCAACTTTAGTGGAAACTGAAGGCTGAGTAATAATAGTTTTTGTTGTAGTTTGTGGTTTGTAATCCTCATCATCTTCTTCGTCTCCTTCCTCATTCCTTTCCTCAGTTTCATTATCGTCATCCGCTTTGACAAAATAAAAATTTGTCGCAAAAAGCACAGGGATCAGGAGTATAAAAATAAATTTCAAAAATTTTTTCATAATATTTTTTATGATGTTTTGGTTTTTGTAGTAGTCTTTTTGGCTGGCGATGGAGTGCTAGTCGTCGTAGTTTTGGCCGTCACATTATCCACTTGCTTTGTTTGTTTGGGAGAATTGTTTTGACTATTTAGCTTTGTCTCTCTATCCTGAAAAATTGCATTTTGTGTTTCTAAAATTTTTGGATCAATTGAGCCAGTGCTCAAAAGCGCTTCTTTTTGTGCTAGCAATCTATCATTGTCCTTGTTTTTAATTATCAAAAAACCAATGACGAGCAAAAGCGCATTGATGATAAAAACTAATATGCCGGTTGATTTACTTTTCTCTACCATAGATTAATTATATAACAATTTATAAAAATTATCTAATACCCATTTGAGTAAAGTTTTTCTCAATTTTTTCTTTGATTTTTTCCAAGTCAATCGTTTTATTCTTTGTTTTCTTTTTCAAATTTTGATCCAAAATTTTAGTTTCCTCATATTTTTGAAGCCAATAAACACGCGCGCCCTTGATCCATTTGGCAATTTCCAAAAAATCTTTCTGAGTATGAATCCCCGGAACGACTGTGGTGCGAAATTCATAGGGAATCCTACTGTTCATTATCAAATCAACACTTAATTTCACTCGATCCAGTACAGACGCAAAATTTTGCGTCTCTGCAATACCGACGGTTTTTAGATAATTCTTTGGCTGATTTTTGATATCCATTGCAATATAATCCACTAATTTCAAATCAATAATTTTCTTGAGCACATCCGACCGACTACCATTAGTATCGAGTTTTATCAAAAATCCCAACCTCTTAACCTTTTTTATAAATTCAATAATATCCAGTTGAATGGTTGGTTCTCCTCCCGTAATACACACGCCTTGTAGTTTATCTTTCCTTTTTTTCAAAAATTCAAAAAATTCTTTTTCTGAATTATTTTGCGAAGAAGCAAAATTTGTCGTACCTACGACTAATTCTGGATTATGGCAAAAAGGACAACGAAAAGAACAGCCACTAGTAAAAACCGTCGTGGCTAATTTGCCCGGATAATCAATAAGTGTCAATTTTTGAAAGCCACCGATGACCATAGTTTTAAATAGGGCAATCCCGAGTACTCGGGATTGCCCCACTATCTTTTTTTGATTAACAGCAGGTTGCTGGTTTGTACTCTTTTCTATCCTTATATTCCTCAGCTTTGCCGGCATTCCATTGCGACACAGGACGGATATAGCCTACTATACGAGAATAGACTTCCGTTTCTTGAAAATTTCGCAGTACTGAATCAGCTTCATGACATTTTCGGCATTTGAAAAATTCTCCGCTATTTGTTTCATATTTTGCAACTTCATCATTGTTTTCCAATTCTTTTTTGCAATCATGACATATTTGTTTTTTCATATTTTTTTTGTTTTAATAATTAATTTTATTTAAATTTATTTTATTTCTTTACTACTACAAACTCCTTGCGATCTTTATACTCTTCACTTTTACCAGCGTTCCATTGTTCCACTGGTCGGATATAGCCCACGATTCGAGAATAGACTTCACATTTTTGTTCAATTACGCATTTTGGACAAGTCTTGTGTTCCCCTTCAATATAGCCATGATGTGGACAAACACTGAAAGTCGGAGAAAGAGTGAAATATGGCAGATGATATTTACTAGCAATAGTTCTGACTAAATTTTTGGTCGTTTCAATGTCATAAATTCTTTCTCCTAAAAATCCATGTAACACCGTCCCGCCAGTATATTTAGTTTGTAAGCTGTCTTGCAAATCCAGTGCTTCAAAAATATCATCCGTGTGTCCCACTGGCAATTGTGAAGAATTGGTGTAGTAAGGCTGAGCTCCTTTTTCTACTGCACCATTATTAGCAAAAATCATTTTTGGAAAACGTTTTTGATCTTTGAGTGCTAAGCGATATGATGTGCCTTCCGCAGGAGTAGCTTCCAAATTATATAGATTGCCGGTTTCTTCCTGATATTTGATCATTTTTTCTCGCATATGAGTCAAGATTTCTTCGGCAAATTTCAAACCTTTCTTGCTGGATGTTTTTTCTCCCATGAAATTTACCAATGATTCATTCATTCCAACCAAACCGATTGTGGAAAAATGATTGCCCCAATATGAACCACGGCGTTTGAAAATATTTTCCAGATAAAATTTAGAATATGGATAGAGCCCTTTTAAAGTAAAAGCTTCCACTATTTTTCTCTTTGTTTCCAAACTTTCTTTGGCAATGTCCATAAGCTCGTCCAATCTTTTGAAATAATCTTTTTTGTCCTTAGCAAGATATCCTATGCGGGGAAGATTTATCGTCACCACACCAACTGATCCAGTGAGTGGCGCCGCACCAAAAAGTCCGCCCATTCTTTTGTGCAATTCGCGATTATCAAGTCTGAGTCGACAACACATACTTCTAGCATCTTCCGGATTCATATCGGAATTCACAAAATTGGCAAAATATGGAATGCCATACTTGGCTGTCATCTCCCAAATTGGATCAAAGCGCTTGTCATTCCAATCGAAATTCTTGTCGATGTTATAAGTTGGAATCGGGAAAGTGAAAATTCTTCCGCTGGCATCTCCCTCGGTCATTACTTCGGCAAAAGTTCGATTGATCAAATTCATTTCTTCTTGAAACTCATCATATTTTTCTTTTTGTGGCACTCCACCGATAATAACATTTTGATCCTTGTAGGTTGGATGACAAGTCATATCCATCGTAAGATTGGTAAAGGGAGTTTGAAAACCAACGCGAGTTGGAACATTGAGATTGAAAATAAATTCTTGCATTGCTTGCTTAACTGCTGGATAATCTAAATTATCATAACGAATAAACGGCGCCATCAATGTGTCAAAATTGGAAAAAGCTTGTGCTCCCGCGGTTTCACCTTGCGTGGTATAGAAAAAATTCACCATTTGTCCCAAAGCTGCTTTGAAATGTTTTGGTGGTTTGCAAGAAATTTTTCCAGAAACTCCGGTAAAACCCTTTGTCAGAAGATCTTGCAAATCCCAACCGCAACAATAAGCCGCGATTTTGTCTAAATCGTGAATATGAAAATCTCCTTCTTCATGGGCGCGTTTGATCGATTTTGGATAAACTCGGTCCATCCAATATTTACTAGAAACGATTGAAGAAACATAATTATTCAACCCTTGCAAAGAATAAGCCATATTAGCATTTTCCTTGACTTGCCAGTCGATTTCTTTGATATAACTTTCAATCAAATCCACTGCTTCGGAAAGTGAACTTTCCGTGTCGCGAAGTTTGCCTCGCTTATCACGATAGATGATGTAGGCTTTGGCCGTTTCATCGAAATCTAAAATCATCAAAACTTTTTCCACTAAATCTTGAATTTCTTCAATTTGCGGAATGTAACCTGGTTTGAAATTTTTGTTGAGTAGTTGGACTAATTTATCCGAAACTTGCTTGGCTTCCTTTTTGCCAGCTTCTCTAGTTTCACAAAAAGCTTTGTAAACAGCTTCCGTTATCTTTTTCTGATTAAACGGCACTACTTCCCCACTTCTTTTGACAACTTTTCTGATTTTGCTTTTTACTCTAGCTTTTTTCTCTTTCCCCTTTTCCCCCTTTATTCCCCTTGCCCCTTTTTTGATTTTTGTTTTGCTTCCCATAGGATTATGTTAAAAAAAATTAATTACATCTTAATTTACGAATTAGTATTTTCGCTTAATTCGTAATTTCGTAAATTTACTTATCAAACGAATCTAACTCTTTTTTGAAACTCTCTACACTTCCAAATGATTTATAAACGCTGGCAAATCGGACATAGGCCACTTCATCTAATTCTCGGAGTTTTTTGAGAACTATTTTTCCAATTTCGCGCGTGGTAATTTCCGGCTTTTCATTTGACCCAATTTCATATTCAATGTCTCCTAAAAGTTTTGCAACCTTTTCTTCTGACACCGGTCTTTTAGTGAGTGCTCGACGCACACCCACTTCAATTTTATTTTTATCATAATCAACTTTTGAACCGTCTCTTTTCACAACTGCCAAGCGAAGGAGCTCCACTTCTTCATAGGTGCTGAAACGCGCATTGCATTTCAAACATTCTCTTCTTCGACGCGTTATTTTCCCGTCATTGGTATCACGCGAATCTACGACCTTAGTATCATTGTGATTGCAAAATGGACAAATCATGATTTTTATTGATAAATTTAACTTTTACCCTATATATTGTATATAGTAATATCATTATACCACAAGCGAAAAATCTGCCAAGTACCAAAAAACAGCCTATTTTTGGCTGTTTTTCTTGAGGCTGTGGATAACTTTTTTATTGACTATTGCGATTCCTAAATACTGCGCATTTAATTTTTGTTGAATCACTTTTTGAAGCACAAGTCCACCTTACTAATCCTCCTTGAGTAGTAGGAAAAACAGGCAAGTTTGTTCGAACAAGACCCGTAGTGTCATCAACGAGAACGCTATCGCTAGAACAAAATCCCGTGGCAACATTAAATGAACTCGCAGTAGAATCATAATATCCTGTTATCAATCCATCAGACACTATGATTGGTTGAAGTAAAACTATTGGTCCGCACAAATTAATGGTTGGCGTCGGAAGAATTATATTTGTGCTTATTTTATTGGATGATGTATTCCCACTTGTTGCATTAGCTGGCGTATAGTATTCGCATTTTCTGTCTATTGTACAACCACTAGAGGAAGTTCCTACACTTGACCAAGCTAAATTAGCTGTTAGTCCCGTATCATCATTTGAGCACTTTACTCCATTTGCAGGAACGGAGCCAGTACAACTAATTGCAGAAGAAGGTGTTCCTGAGCCAATACAGGCTACTTTACTTTTTGTAGAATAACAAGTTTCACTTTCCCGATAAAGTCTTGAATTATATTCAATACTTCCATTTGAGCAATCACAAACCTGCCTTAGTTTGCATGATGCGGCATATAAATAGGACCTGCAATAAGAATCATCATCGCCACATGTGCTAGGACATGGATCAGAAGATGGAGAAAATGATTTTTCATCATGCACTTTCATATAATAGCAACTGTCAGAGTTTTTTGAATTACGCCATCCACTAGCCTTTGTCGTACAAGATTCTGAAGTCACAGTTTGTGTTCCGCAATTACCTGTTCTTGAAACGGTTTCAATGCTACCGCAAGTATTTGAAGCATAATAATTCCAATCCAAATATTTAATCATGCCGGTTGGACAACTATTTCCAGAGATACTGCAACTAGTGCATCCTCCGGTAGTCACAACGGTTCCTCCAACTGCTGTGCAATCAGCTTCGGTTTTGTCTCCCCCGCAAGTCAATGGACCAGCTTTGGCAAAATTTGTCGGACTAAAAACACAAATAGCTAGTCCTATACACATAATCAAGAAAAGATTTTTATTTTTCATTTTTTTTATTTTAAAAATATTTATTAACTTAATTATTCTACTGTTATTTGAACTGCTTCTTTGCTAAGAGTCATATAGACAATGCCAATTTCTTGACCTTGAGAAATTTTTTCTAATTTGAAATCTTTAATTTCTTCCAAAGTATCTCCATTTTTTTTCATAAAAACAGTGCCCTTTTTCACAGCATTGCCTTTACTATCAATTTCTACTGGCCCATCTGTGCTTTTTACAGAATCAAGAATTTTATCCGGAAGAATCTTAAGCTCCAATTCTTTTCCGTCCAGCGTAGTGACATTCAAAGTTTCTTTACCGATAGAATCTACAACAGCTCTGACACCTAATTTAATATTTTCGGTTTCTATTTTTTTCTGAATTTCTAATTGTTTTCTATCTTGCTCATTATTTTCACTAATCTTATTTTCATTAAGAACCGGAGGATTTTTGGTTTTTTTGCTTACTATAGCTAGCATTAAAATAACTGCCAGAACAATTGCTCCAATGATGATGATAATTTGGATAGTTTTGTTTTTCATTTATTTTTTTTACCCCGTGGAATAATTATATAATAAACTTCAGAAAATACTGGGTCGTAATTCTCTGATTTTTTTTAGTTATTTTATAAGTCCGTATTCCATGGAGTGAATTAAAATTTACTACTTTTATTATACCACAATATCCCACAAAAAAACAGTTCCGAAAATTTGGAACTGTTTTTGGGAAGTTGTGGATAAATTTTTATTAAGCACTAGTTATATACCCTTTGGATTTTGCCCATATGCATTTTCTCCAAGATCACTATCAGTAAGCATTAGTACTAAAAACCAAATAGTACCAATAATAGGAATAAAAACTAGCAGATACATCCAGCCACTTCTTCCTGTGTCATGTAATCTTCTCACTGAAACAGCCAAAGCTGGGATAATCATAGCTAACATAAACAAAATATATATAGGACCATAACCAATACCTTTTATGGTTATGCTAAAAATATTATCCAATATTATTGCTAGGATAGAAAAAATAACATTAAACAGAAAAAACATCCAGTATTCTTTTCTACTTGCTCTACCGCTAAATACTGCGTATTTTTTTAAGGCTAATAAATAATAATTCATATTTTTTATATTTTATTACAATTATTTATATCATATATCTAATACTTCAGTCCCTCATTTATTACTGCAGCTCCAGTATTCAGATCGATATTCCCAGTTTGAAGAGTATTGGCAGTGCTTCCAGCAAAATTAGCCCACCCATAAGCATTCATCATAGCATCAATTTGTGCAGAAATTTCAGCACTAAATATTAATGGAAAACCATAAACAGCAGCAACAGCAACCGCCACCTTAGTAGCAGTTGTAGCAACCGTCCTCCAAACACTGTCTCCATGTTTTATTATAGTAGCATCACAAAGTCCAGAATTTTTTTGTGTTCCAAGACAAGTCCATTTTGTACGACCCCTTTCTTCCGTTGGAAAAGGAAATTGTGATGTGTCATTATAATCAGTTATACTAACCACTGGTTCTTCATTATAAAATTCTGGTACTCCTCGGTTGCAAAATGTTCGCCCTGTAAATTCAGATTCCCTTGCTTTTCCGTCGTAATAACTACTAGCTGTTCCACATTCTCCTTGAGTATCCTCCTTAGCTCTAGCTATATCGGTAGTAGCGTCACCTTTTCTTGTTGCTATACAAGGGATTATCGTTGATGAATCATTTTGCCAACAACTCCATATTGCAGGATTTTTACTAGTTGGGGGATTTATAGGATACTCCTTAATAAGATAGATGACATTCTTACTAGTATCAGTATTTCTATTATCAACTTTGCAGAGACCTCCAGAAGCATTTAAGTCTTTCCATGAGGTTGGCCATTGTTCATTTATCCCCCATTCTCTGGCATATGTACCACAAAATTGACTACTTTTAGATTGAATAATTTCATTTTTTGTTGCATCAGAAATGTTTGTATTGGTATTGGAAACATCAGGAAAGCTATTACTATTTGTATCATTTTCAGAAATAGCTGTAGAAGTATCCGTATTATTGGAAGAATTTATTAATACTGAGGGAGTATAAGAACAATTTCCACCAAAAAATAATATACCACCATTCACTGGAGAAGCTACCTCTCCTCCAGCCTTACAATAGCAAGGCGCTGTTGCTGTTGTTGCTACTCCTGCTAGTGATATAAAGCATCCTGCAGAAGTAAGTTGTTTTTCGCAAGCAATCTTACAATCATTTCTTGAAAAATCTCCTATACTTGCACTTGATCCACTTGCCACAGAACAAGAACCGACAGATCCCTCATTGCAAACTACATTTCCCATAGTTGCAACTTCAGATTGAGGACTTCCATTACCATTCACCTCCATAGCACATTTTATTCTTTTCGTCGAGTCATTTTTATCTACACACCACCATGAAACCTCACCACTCCCCATAGCTGGATATGCTGTTGGCAAAGCACTGCTAGGACCAACTTCTGGATTGGCTTTATCGGAGCAAAGAATTAGTCCGGCTAAAGATTTCCCTCCAAGACCACTGCCATAAACTTCTTTTTGTTTATTGCCTGATGCTGTTCCGCATAAGTCCACAAGAGAAATACCTATTTCTCCTCCAGAAACATCCGCATCAACAACAGTTCCATCACCATCATTCACCTCCTCAGTTGTTTTTTCTAAATATGCCTTGCAATCATTGACATCAATCCCGCCTCCACACTTCCAGGTTGTTTCTTTGGAATATTCATTATTTGTTGTTTCAGCCCAAGGAGTAGGACCAGGGGAAATGATAGGAACATTATCCTTGCAAAGACTTTCTCCTCCCAGTTTGTTATCCGCATATGTTGCTTCACTGCTAAAAGCCAAATCATTAGCATCACCACAATTAGTCGCGCTCTCAGCAGATTCCTTTGGCCTAACTGCGACACTATTGCTACATTCACCCGTTTTGCCAGCACTATTTGAAACATAAAATGTACAACGCCTGACTTTTATCGAGCTATCATTGTTAATATAAGCCATCGTCGTGCTAATTGATCCAGCTGAATCTAACTTATCAGTAGTAAGAGTGTTTTTAACTGTATAATCCTTCACATAATTACAAGTAGAGCCAGTACAATCAAAATTAGAACACAACCATCCAATACTATTCGCATTTTTTGCTGTTAATTTAACCGTAAAAGAATCACCGGAAGTAATAGGCGTGTTGCCAGTACCTGTGGCAGTGCAAGAAGGCGCTGTTGGGTCTGGAGTAATAGGTGAAATAACTGGGTTGTTAGTGACTCCGGTAGTATAATATTCGCATCTAGCTGTGCTTCCACAACTTGAAACTGATGTTCCTACGTTTGTCCAACTGTTTTGCACTGTCGATGTATTCGTTTTCGAATTTGGACATTTTTCACCTCCATAAGGCACCGAACCAGAACAAGTAAAAAGATCAGTGCCTTTAGAGGTATCACCTCCCGTGCCAAAACCGCTTTCTGGGTCGGCTCCCGTAGTGGTGGCAAATATTTTACTAACACAGCCCGACCAAACACCCTTATCATCTTGAACTTTCACTGAATATTTAGTTTCTTTTGTGACAGTGCCAGCAAAATCAACTTTTGCAGACCAGATGTTTCCACTGTTTGTTTTAGGCACACCTTCAAAAAGACTTGTGCCAGTGCAACCATCCAAATGAACTCTCGGATCACTTCCGCAACCACTTGTGTCTTTATATATTCTAATTTTTGTAATTTTTGCACCATTTGTCGCAGTTCCTTTTCCCGTAACTGAAGTTGCCGTAGGATCTTCCATAATAGCGGTTGGCTTCACTACTGAAGCTATCGGCGTTGTTGGTGTTATTCCTAATCCAGCATCAACACATTTGCCTTTTTCGCAAATCTTGCCTCCAGTACAATTGCTCGAACTGCAGCAATCTACTGCCGTAGCACTTTCTGATCCAACTGTGCTACTAAAAACACCACTGCTTGTCCAGCAAGCAGCATCCATTGTGCAAGACGAACCATTAGTAATACTACAAATGCCCTTCAATATACCTCCTTTTACATATCCAGCTCCGCCATTATATTTATTAGATTCACTGCAATATTTGCAACTATCAGTCTGATTATCGGAACATAGGTCTCCCGGAGCACAAGAAACCGCTCCAACAAAAGAAACATTCAAAAAAAATACTGAAGCAAAAATTGATAGAATAATGACCTTTTTTTTCATAGATTTATTTTTAGAATTTTTATATTAAAATTTATTAACTACGATCATTATCAGTTCATCATTTTTCGCATTATATTGAATTTCCACATCCTGATTTTTTGGCACATCCAGAAGTCCTATTGTTTCATTGACAAAAGTTCCATCTTTTTTCTTTCCTTGTTTTATAACAGAAAATTCTCCTGATTGCATATAAAGATTTAGTTTTCTGCCATCGTTAAGACCCACTTCGATATTTTCAACATTTGCATCGATAGAAAGAATCTTGCCAACTACAGTTTGAATGTTATCCTCCTTGACTTCTTTTCGTGCGGATACTTTAGTGGGAGTAATCACTTCTGACTGATTAGGAGTTTTGTTTTTATTGCTTCCCAACAAAACTATCGCAATAGAAATTATAACAATCACTACAACTGCGACAATTATGGCTATTTTTATTTTTTTGTTATCCATTTTTGTTTTTTAAGTTTTATAATTTACTAATTCTATTATATACTACTTTTTTTTATTCAACAATATGCTTCTTTTACCTGTGGATAACTTTACCCTGTTGAATAAAAAATGAGTACATTTTTTATTTTGCTAAAGCAAAATTATTCAACAGGGTAAACCCCAAAAAAAATAATCCCGAGCACTCAGGATTATTTTGTAAGAATTTTATTGAATTTTGTATGGGGCTATTTTCCCATCTTTCGGCGAATGAAAGCAGGAATTTCCAATTCATCATCTTCGTCTTCCAACTCTTTGTTCTTTTGCGTTTGCAAGATATTTCTTTGAGGCTTTGGTGGAATTTTTTCTTCAATTATCATTCTGGATTCAAAACTTTCTGGAAAAGTAATGCGTGGCTTTTCTTCTGAGACTGGCTCCTCTTCTTCTTTCCTAACTTTCTCAATGGTAATGCGCGACATTTTTTCCAATGGAGATTCCTTGACTTTATCCGCATCAAAGCCAGTTGCTACTACTGTGATTTGCACTTCACCTTTTTTCATTGTTTCATCCACCACTGCTCCAAAGATAACTTTGGCATTTGGATCAATTGATTCGGTGATGATATTGGCCGCTTCGTTGATTTCTAGCATAGTAAGGTCAGTTGAACCACTGACATTAAACAAAACTCCCTTGGCGCCATCAATAGAAAGTTCCAAGAGTGGGCTACTAATTGCCGCCTTGGCTGCTTCAGCTGCTCGATTTTCTCCATCACCTATTCCAATTCCCATAAGAGCTGAGCCACTGTTGGACATAATCGCTTTCACGTCAGCGAAGTCAACATTGACGATTCCGGGTTTAGTAATCAAATCAGAAATTCCTTGCACGCCTTGGCGGAGAACATCATCCACAATTTTGAAAGAATTGATGAGGGTAGTTTTCTTGTCGATAATTTGCAAAAGCTTGTCATTAGGGATAGTGATAAGTGTGTCTACTCGTTCTCGCAAATTTTCCAAAGCTTCTTCAGCAATGGCTCGTCTTTGCGCACCTTCGAAACTAAATGGTTTGGTGATAACTGCTACAGTCAAAATTCCAAGTTCTTTGGCAGTCTCCGCCACAATTGGCGCCGCGCCTGAACCAGTTCCTCCGCCCAATCCGCAAGTGACAAAAATCATATCTGCTCCTTTCAGAACTTCTTGAATTTCATCGCGATTTTCTTCGGCCGCTTGTCGTCCTATGTCCGGATTCATTCCCGCACCCAAACCTTTGGTCAAGTTTTTTCCAATATGCACTTTTTCTG
This sequence comes from Candidatus Moraniibacteriota bacterium, assembly GCA_003483065.1. Classification (GTDB taxonomy): domain Bacteria; phylum Patescibacteriota; class Minisyncoccia; order Moranbacterales; family UBA2206; genus UBA2206. The sequence continues at coordinate 84,190 of DMWY01000007.1, forward strand.
AAGCTTTGTTATGATGCAAATCTTGCGCATCAGTATTGATTGCCACAAATTCCACACCTTTCAGTTTTGCCTCAATCATTCGGCTAATTGCGTGTCCGCCAGAGCCTCCCACTCCAACTACTTTTATTCTTGCAAAAGTTTCTACGGGCGGTTTTATTTCTGCCATATGTTTATAAATTTAGTTATTTTATCAGTAGCTAAATATAGCACATCAAATTAGTGTGTGTCAAATAATCTATTCCCCTTGTATTTTTATTTGTTTTTCGCCTTTTATAAGCTTGTCTGCATTATACCTGTTTCAGAAAAATGCGTCAATTATACTTTTACGGCAAAAACTTTTCCACCCATCTTTTGATATTCCCTGCTTTACCACCAAGACCATTTGTGATATTACCCATAAATCGGCCAGAAGATTTTAGCATCCCGCCAGATTCATTAGCTTCAATTCCCCAGAGGACAAGACCAATAACTGTGGTGAATGATGGGTCATCAACTTTGTCTACAAGACCTCCCAGCGGAGATGGAAAACCGGTTTGCGCTGGCAGTCCCAAGACTTCTTTGGCCAAATCGACTGCTCCGGGGAGCTTGGAAGTTCCGCCAGTGAGCACTGCTCCGGCTGGAAGCAATTTTTCTTTGCCAATTAATTTTAATTCTTTGTTGACTAAGGTGAAAATTTCTTCTAGTCGCGCTTCAATTATCTCTGCCACATGATGACGAGAAACGATACCTTCTTCGCTAGAATCAATTTCAGCTAAATTTATATCTTCCTTTTTGCCAATTTCGCGTGGAATAGCACTGCCAAATTCAATTTTCACTCTTTCTGCCACATCAATAGAAGTGCGAAGACCAATAGCGATGTCATTAGTAATATGATTTCCACCGACAGGAATAATCACACTGGCAATCAAATCATCCTCTTCGAAAACAGCTACTGAAGTTGTTCCGCCACCAATGTCAACAAGCACCACGCCCAATTCTTTTTGTCTTTTAGTGAGCGTTGCCTTAGCTGAAGCTAAGGGTGCCAACACAAAATTTTCCACTTCTATCTTGGCTTGATCGAAACATTTAGACAAATTTTTGATGTACGGTGTTGCGCCTTCAATGATCAAAGTATCCGCTTCTAAGCGAACTCCATTCATTCCCAGCGGATCTTTGATGTTTTTTTGATCATCCAAGGAATAATTTTTCGGAATGATATGAATTATTTCGCGATTTGGTGGAATAGAAATTGCTTGCGCCGCGCCAATGACCCTTTCAATGTCATCTTGTGTCACTTCTCCGTCCGCTCGGCCAACTGCGATCACACCTTTGGAATATTGCGAAGAAATGTGATTGCCACCGATGCTCACAATCGCTCGATCAATTGTTATCCCAGCGGTTCTTTCCGCTTTTTCCAAAGATTCATTCACCGCTTGCAAAGTTTCTTCAATGTTGACTATGACGCCTTTTCGCACACCCAAAGAATCGGCCGTACCCACGCCAATAATTCTGGGTTTTTCTTCCGGAGAAATTATTTGAGTGATGACTGTTCTAATACTAGAAGAGCCGACATCAATTCCACAAATTATATTCTTTCTCGACATGATAAAAAGACTAATTGATTATATTATATATTATCTTGATTATACACTTATTATACAATAAAACAAAACTAGCCGCAAAACTCCTCGGTTAGATTTATTTTTATTTTAAAAAATATGCGGGATAAATATCGCCAGACCGATAATGAGAGCAAGGATAGAAGTCAAAAGAACGCTGGCCGCCATCAAGTCTTTTATCAGCCTTGCATACGGATGAACTCCTGGTTTCAAAATATCGATGATTCTTTCTATAATTGTATTTAACATTTCCATAATGAGTACCGCCATAATCATTGTAGTAATCACAATCATTTCCAGTCTAGTCACGCGATAGTAGAACATAAAACCGATGGCAATGATTGCCACTGCTAATTCATTTTGGAAGTTTTTTTCATTCCTAACTGCATATTTCAAACCGCGAAAAGCGTGACTAAAACTTTTGAAAAATTCTTTTATTCTGGTCATAGTGAAATTAACTAAAAATTATTACTAACTTCTTTTTGAATCTTAAACATTTTTTGCGAATGACGAAGACCCAACAAATGAAGCACGCCGTGAGAAATTATTTCGGCTAATTCTTGCTTGGCATTTTTCTTTTCCGCTTTGGCATATTTCACAATATAAGTATAGCACACAATTATCTCTCCGAGATATATATTTTTATCCACAGCCTCCTCTATTTCTTTCTGATTTTTATATTCGCAAAAAGAAAGTACGTCAGTAGCTGTTTTTTTCCTGCGATAAATCGCATTCATCTTGACAATTTCTCCTTCTGGAACTGTTGCAAAGCTGAGGGAAATATTTTTATTTTTTAGATATTGGAAATTTTGATGCGCTAATGTTTTTTTCGCAACGTCAAAAAGAAATGCTTTTTTGATTCCGCTTTTTTCACTATCATTAAAATCAATTTCAATTTTCATATGCAACACAAATTTAACTCATACCAATCTGCATTGTCATACTGAACTTGTTTCAGCATCTCCTAGAATACATATGAGATTCCGGATCAAGTCCGGAATGACAAAATAGTAATAATAAAATTAATCCAATATAAATCCTAGCATAAAAAGAAGCGCCCACTCATGGGGGCGCTTCAAAAAATTATTTCAATTCTTCCTCGGCAATTTTTTTGACTAAATTACCATCGACTTTTCCCTTAAGAACAGTCATCGCTTTTCCCATCACCTTGCCAATTTCCGACTTGGAAACTGCGCCAACTTCCGCGATTATTTTCAAAACTTCTGTTCTTGCTTCTTCATCACTTAGTTGCGCTGGCATATAAACAGAAAGAATTTCTATCTCAGTATTTTCTTTTTGCGCTAAATCCTCTCGGCCACCACTAACATATTGAGTAGCGCTATCCCTTCTCTGCTTTATAGCGCGTGCAATTACTTCTTGAATTTCTTCATCGCTCAATCCTTCTTCCCTTTTCTTTTTTTCAATTTCAGTGTTCTTGATCATTGAATCAAGCATTCGAAGTGTGTCGCGCTTGGCTGTCTCCCCCGCCTTCATAGCATTTTTTAGGTCGTCAATAATTTTTTGTTTCAATGACATACACAGATTTACACAAATTTATACATATCCCACACCAAAACACAAATTAAATCTGTATTTTTGTGTTTAATTTGTCATAACATGTGTTAATTTGTTTATTTTATTAACTTCTTTTTGACATTTTTGAAAGTTGATTCGTCAAATTTTCCCATTTTTTTGAGACGACTGACAACTTTTCTGACTTTTTCCTTATATATCGCGCCAGAAATTTTTTCTCGTTTAGTTTTTTCATCTGCGCGAAAACGCGATCTTCTGGCTTTTACCAAAACACCGCTTTGCTGAACACGACGGCTAAATCTGCGAATTAGACTTTCTGATGACTCACGGTCTTTCTTTTTTACTTCAATCATAAGTTACCTCCTTTCGCCAATTTTGTCTGCGAATGAAATGAGCAGGAACAAAATTGAGCGTCCCGCACTAATTCACAGATCAAATTAATATTTATTAAAAGCCAAGCCGCAGGCGAATTCACAATAAAGTCTTTCTATAACGATAAACTCCATCAGAATTAGTGCGGGGCTAAATAATCCGCTTATTCCGTTTGAATTAATAGTTTACACTATTTTTCTAAAATGTCAAAACTAATTATGATACACCACCACATTATCCGCTTTTAATTTTTTCTTGATGAGATCAACCAATTTATCCATACTAACTGTTTCTTGCGCTCCGGTTGTCATATTTTTCACAATTACCGTGCCGTCCAATGATTCCTTTTGACCCAAAATCAAAGTGAATTCTACGCCTAACTTATTAGCGATTCTAAGTTGTGATTTCAAACTTCCCCGTCCAAAACTTTCTGCCGTAAGAATGCCATTTTTTTCCAATTCAGAAAATAGTCTCAAGCTTTTCTTTTTAGCCAGATTTCCCAGTTGAGCGAGAAACACTTTCGGCCTAGGAATTTTGTATGGCTTCGCTTGCACTCTTTTCATTTCCGCAATTACTCTTTCTACTCCAAAAGCAAAACCAATAGCCGGAGTGTCTTCTCCGCCCATCATTTTGATCAATTTGTCATATCTGCCTCCACCACCCAAAGACAATTTCTTGCCTTCTTCAGCACTAGACCAAATTTCAAAAACAGTTTTTGTATAGTAGTCCAAACCACGCACTAAATGCGGGTTGATGATGTAGGGCAAATCCAATTCATCCAAATATTCCAAAAGAGTTTTGAAATGCGTTCTACATTCCTCACAAAGATGATCAACTGATTGCGGGGCTAATGCTGCCACTTGTGAACATTTGTCTTCTTTGCAATCCAAAACTCGCAAAGGATTAGTATCCATTCTTCTTTTGCAATCCTGGCAAAGTTTTGATTTTTTGGATTCCAGATAATTAACCAGGAGTTCTTTGTAGTCTTTGCGACAAACCTGACAACCAATAGAATTAACTTGCATCTGCACCGATTTTATCCCTAGAGTTTGAATGATGCGATGAGCAATCTGAATCATTTGCGCATCCAAAATTGGATCTTGTTCGCCAAAGGCGTCAAAATTAACTTGAAAATGTTCACGGTATCGTCCTTCTTGCGGTCGGTCATAACGATAAACTGGGCCAGTAGAAAAAATCTTGACTGGTTTTGACAAAACATTCATTCCGTTTTGAATGAAACTGCGACAATTACCAGCCGTGAGTTCTGGACGAAGCGCCACCTTGTCACCTCCACGGGTGATGAAAGTATACATTTCTTTTTCCACAATATCCGTGCCTTCACCAATACTTCGAGTGAACAAATTGGAAAATTCTACAATTGGAGTATCCAATCGCAAAAAACCATAATCTCGTGACAATCTTTCTGATATCCGTCGCACCTGCTCCCAGTATGGCTGATCACTCGGCAAAATATCTTTCATTCCACGCAAAGTCTGAAGAACTAAGGGCTCTTCCTTACTTTTTTCCGGCTTTGCTCTTTTTATAATTTTCTTGGCATTTTTTTTACTATCCATGATTTTAAATAAAAATAAGTTAATTTGAAATTGAAAAATAGCTCAGGAAATTAGAAAACAGAAAATGGGTCTTTATTTTTTCTATTTTTCTTTTCTCTTAAACTAATTTCTATTTTCTTCTTCACTTTTTTCAAATATATTAATATACTGAAATTTTGTCTAGTGGCCAAGCACGCACTAACACTTCACCGATGATATCATTTTTTGGCACCGGCCCCCAAACCCTAGAATCACTGCTGAATTGTCGATTGTCGCCTAGAACAAAATATTGATTGTCTTTTAGTGTTATCGCGATGTCTCCTTTAGTTGGAGTGCCAAGTGGAATGTAGGCTTTTTCATCTAGAATAAATCCGTCTGAATGCTCGGAGTTAAAAATAGTAATCTCATTGTTTTTTATCTGCACTTTTTCTCCCGGTAAGCCAATGACGCGTTTGATGAAAAATTTCTTCGAATCAAGCGGGTAACGAAAAACTATTGGGTGTTGACGATCAAGATCTTTGAACGAATCGATATTGAAAATTTTCAAATCGGTTTCCTTAAAACCAAATTCATTAATAATCAAATATTGCCCATCTTCAAAATTAGGCTCCATTGAAGCACCTTGAACAAAAAATGGCTGAAACAAAAAAACTCGTATTGGCACAATCACGATAAAAGCCAGTGCCACGATCTTTATTATCTCCAATATGAATTCCCCTACTCCCTGATAGGAATAGTCTGTATTTTCCTCTTTCATTGCTTTATCTTAACAGATAAAAGCCCTTTTGGCAAGGGCAACTTTAGGCTTAAATTAGCCAAAGATTGACTAATCCTCTTTGCCAGTTTATTATTAAAATAATGACAAGAAAAAATATTTTTATAAAACTTATTTTGACCTTAGCTTTCCTCATAATAACTATTGGCGTTGTTCATGGAGCCTTTTTTATTTGGAAAATAGCCAACACGGAAAATAAGATAAGCGTGAAAAATGAAAAAGATGCTTCTTTTCTTAGTACCTTCAAAGATATCGTGGCTCCCAGTAAAATCAAACTCAAGGGAATGAGTGATGACAGAATTAATATTTTGCTTTTAGGCATTGCCGGCAAAGGCAAACCCGGCAACAATCTAACTGACACTATTATGATTGCAAGTTTTAACACTAAAACTGGTAAGGTTGCTTTGCTTTCTATCCCGCGCGATTTGTATGTGGAAATTCCCGAGATGAACTATCAAGGGAAAATAAATTCCGTTTATGAATATGGTTTGCGAAATTTTTCAGATGATAATAAAAGCTCTATGGAACCAATTAAAAAAGTAATTAGGAATATTACCTCACTCGACATTGATTATTGGGCGGTAATTAATTTTGATGGTTTTCAAAAGGCCGTTGATGCTATCGGCGGAATAAATATAACTAATGAAAGAGATATTCTTGATACGCGCTACCCAGGACCAAATTATAGTTATGAAACTTTTGAACTTTCTAAAGGTTTCCATCATTTGGACGGTGCCACAGCTTTGAAATATGCCAGAATGCGTCACAACGATCCAGAAAGTGATTTTGGCCGAGCTAAAAGACAACAGCAAGTTATGCAAGCTGTCAAAAACAAAATTTTTTCTACAGGCACGCTACTCAACGCCGTAGCGATCAATCAGTTTTTAAACACTTTAGGAGAAAATGTCAAAACTAATATTTCTAGTTCGGAATTTGGAGATTTTCTCACGTTGATCAAAAATTTAGACACTAACAATATTAACAATGTTGTGCTCGATGCTTGGAAAAGCGACAGCTTGCTTCGGGGTTCACATATGGCGGGAATTTCGGCGCTTATCCCTCGCGTTGGCAATTGGAGCGAAGTCCAAGATTTGGCGCAAAATATTTTTGATACTAATGAAATCACTAGAACGCGAGAAGAAATTGCCAAAGAAAATGCTTCAGTGGTTGTGATCAATAGAAGTGGAAATAGCGTCGTCATAAATCAAATTAACAAACTATTGAAAAATAGTTTTGGATATAAAAATGTTGTCATTCTTTCTGATTCAGAAAAAAATGTGAATGACGAAACTTTGGTTTATGATTTGACCGGAAAAAACAAACCTTTCACCCAAAACGAACTAATGAAAAAATTGCCCGCTAAGAATGGTGGGGTTCTAGAAACTAAAGACAAAAATTCACTTGGTAATGTGAGCGCTGATTTGGTTTTGATTATAGGTCAAGATCTCATCCCTCGATTCTCTCTGGCGGAAGTGAGCTTTAAGGATTATAATGAAGACAGCGAATAATCAAAAAACATTTTAGCATACTAACATTTTAGCAAAATACATATCGATATTTGTTAAAATGCTAAGATGTTAAAATGTTAAAATGCTTTATGAAGATTATTATTGGCCTCGGCAATCCAGAAAAAAAATATGAACTCACTCGTCACAACGCTGGGTTTATGTTGGTGGATAAATTACAAAGCCAATGGGAATTCCCTGATTTTGAATTTAACAAAAAATTCAACGCCGAAATTTCCAAAAATAATTTAGATTTGTCATTGCGAGCACAGCGAAGCAATCTCGAAATATCAAACGAGATTGCCACGTCGCCTACAGCTCCTCGCAATGACGATGTGCTCCTCGTCAAACCCCAAACATACATGAATCTTTCCGGCTCATCCGTCAAAACAATTTTGGATTTCTACAAACTTTCTTCTGATGACATCCTCGTCATCCACGACGACATCGACATTCCACTGGGGAAATATAAAATCGCCACCGATTCATCTTCCGCCGGCCACAACGGCGTCCAAAATATCATCGACCAACTCGGCACCCAAAAATTCCGTCGTTTTCGAATTGGTATCGGTCAAGAGAAAGAAGGCGCTCTAGTTTGTCGCCTTGGTGTTCATGATTTTGTCCTCGAAAAATTCACCCCCGAAGAACTCGAAACGATAGAAAAAATATCCGAAGATATTTTGGAAGAAATCAACAAATTAATTACGTAATTTAATACTTATTATATATCTTACTTTTTTTCTCAAGCCGAGAAACTCCTCGCCATTTTTCTTTTCCCAAAAGAAAAGTGGCAAAAAAGAAAAAGGCCATCCGAGCTCATAGAAAGATAAATTTTCAACTTTTTCGCTAAAATTTATAACTCGGCCCGACCAAATGCGTCGGACCTCAAACAGAATAAATTTCTTAACGCGAAAAAATTTCAATTTATTTCTTTCTATTTCGCAAGGATGGGACAAAAATGCAAAATTATTTTTTTCTTAAATTCAGCCTTGCGAAACGTGCCATTATAAATTCAAGTGAGCTGGCGTTAAAAATTTACTCATTTGTGTCCTTTTAGTGGAGTTTAGTAAATTTAGCCAGCGAACGAAGAATTTATTGGCGCGTGAGCTCGGCTGAGAGTTCTTTTTGTTACTTTTTCTTGCGGAAAGAAAAAGTAAAGAAAAAGCCATTAAAAAAAGGAGTCCTAGGTGCTAGCGACTCCAATTTTTGCCAGACTCCTCCAAGTCTGGTCTTATTTTTTTTCCGGCCGAGTTCTTTGTTTTAATAAAAAATCAATATTTTCCTTGATTAGATTCAGCTCATCCACATTCAATTTAAACAATCGACTAATCATTTCCACTAAATGTTCGTCCTTTGAATAATAAATCTCCTTTCCGCTGGAAATTTCATCCCAAGGAAGTTCAGGGAATGCCTTCTTAATAAGATCGGCAGTTCCTGTTTTTGGTTTATATTTTCCAGTCTCATAATGAGAAACCGTTTGCTTCGAGATTCCGATTTTTTCTGCCAACTCCATTTGATTTAAGGAATATTTACCTCTTATCATTTTTAATAAACCAACCCAATCCACTCTTTTTGTATTTTTCATAACCACTCCTTTTTTAAAGGGTATTTATTTTTTAAATAAACTTTTTTTGTCTTCCACAATTCCACGTACAAGATTGTATCTTTCTGAAAATTATTCCAAAAAAATACGTTTTACCTACCGGCAAAAACTAAGGAGGGTGTTTTTGCTTTGGAACTTGCACATGGAATTGCGAAAGCCAAAAGGCTTATCTAAAGGAAATTTCACTTATTGATGATCTTATGTACGATATATGAGTATAGCAGGTTTTGGGGGTTTTGTCAAGAAATTCGTCTTAAATTCTATTCTGAAGTGCAATTTCCTTTTAAATAAAAGACATCTCGTAGTAAAGTTAAATAGTTACGTCAAATAACTAATTATTAACCCTAAACAAGATGTCCTATCAACAGCTTACCTTAAAGCAGAGATTTCAGCTAGAAACTCTATTGGAAACAATGCAAGTTCATAAACATATTGCACAGTGGATGGATGTGAATGAATCTACCATTAGCCGAGAATTAAATCGCAATAGTGAGAATGGAAAATATGAAGCACGCCATGCTCACTCGTTGTCATTCAGAAGAAGAAAGTCTGCTAAGAGTAAATCTAAGAAATTATTAAACAATACAACTATTCATAATTACGTAAAAGAAAAATTAAAATTGTACTGGTCGCCAGAACAGATTGCCGGACGAGGAAGAAAAGAAAGTGGAATAATCATTTGTTATGAAACTATCTATCAATTTATCTATGAAGAAAAACCCGAATGGAAAAAATATCTCCGTCAGAAGAAAGGAAAATATCGTCGACGTCATGGCACTAAAGCACGAGAAAAGGCTCGTGAAGAGGCTAAAAAGATGCGCATTGATAAGCGTGATGCTGTTGTAGAGAAAAGAGAAAGATTGGGAGATTGGGAGGGAGATACTATTGTCGGCGGAGAAAGACATACTGGGATATTAACTCATGTAGACAGGAAAAGTGGATACTTATTAGGAGATCTTTTTAAACAGAAACGAGCAGAGGTGATTAAGGAAAAAACTGTAAAAAGTTTTAACAATATTCCTGAAGATAAAAAGCATACAATCACTTATGATAATGGGTTAGAATTTTCTCAATATGAGTTTATTAAGAGAGACACTAAAATGGAAATATATTTCGCTTACCCATATCATAGTTGGGAAAGAGGTACTAATGAAAATACCAATGGGCTTCTAAGACAATTCTTCCCTAAAAAAAGTATGTTTGCTACACTAAAACAAAAGACGGTGGATAATGCAGTTACGCTTATCAACCACCGCCCAAGAAAAAGACTTGATTATTTAACTCCTTACGAGGTTTTTATCGAAGGAAAAGTTGCAGTTCAAGCTAGAAAGTAAGCGTAATAGCCCAATAGCTTGGAAACGTTTTCTGGTATAAAATAGCCAGTTAATAAATAACGTTTCCAATATGTATACAATCAATCCTCAGATGCCAAAACTTCGAGCCAAGGCAGTTAATATGGTTTTGTCAGGTAAATCAGTTAGTTCTGTAGCTAGATATTTTGGATATAGTAAGGGTGCAGTTAGCAAATGGGTAAAGAAATCCCCATCGGGTGGAGTTAACTACATTCCAACTGAATCATCTCGTCCGCATCATCATCCCAAAGAGCTTTCTGAAGAAACGGTGGATAAAATTATTGAGTATAAAAAGAAATATAATCGGTGTAGTGAGGTTATTCATCAACATCTAAAAAATGATGGGATTGATATAAGCTTAAATAGTGTTAAGAGAAAATTGGATTATGCTGGATTAATTAAGAAACGCAGTCCTTGGAAGAAAATATATAAAGCTATAGATCGTCCTGAAGCCTTAAAACCTGGGGATTTAGTAATGGTGGATACAATTCATCTAATGGTTAGCAAAAGAAAGAGAATTTATGTTTACACGCTAATTGATGTTTATTCTCGCTGGTGTTATGCTCTAGCAACAGAAAAGATTAGTGCAGGGAAAAGTGTGCAGTTTTTGAAAAAAGCTCAGGCCTTAGCAGATTTTAAATTTAATTGTATTCAATCCGATAATGGAAGTGAGTTTTCTCAATACTTCAGTAAACGAATTAAGATTCTGCACAGACATTCTAGGGTTAGAAAACCAAATGATAATTCTTACGTAGAGAGATTTAATCGAACTCTACAAGAAGAATGTTTACGAATTGTTCCAACTAATGTTAAAATATTTAACAGAACATTGCCAGTCTATTTGAATTACTACAATTCTGAAAGATTGCACATGGGTATTAATTTTCAAACACCAAATCAATTAATTAATTGTTTCCAAGCTATTGGATAGAAGGCGGAAATTCAAAAAGACCCTTAGCGTCTAACTTGACGCTAAGGGTAAGAAAAGGGTAAGAAAATATAATCTAATTATTTATTAACTTAAAATTCCACTTCCATTCTTTCGAGTGTTTGGCATAGTCAACACCCACTCTTTTCGATTTTAGAATTTTTCTTTTTGAGATATTTCCTTTTTCCACCCAGAGAATTTCTTGTTGTGTGATGTCTATTCCATTTAATTCTCCATTTATTCCAAAAAATTTTGTGAGCTTGGCTGGGCCATCCAGTTTTCTGACTATCTCCCCTTTTTCATCCAAAATATTTGCTCCGCGAATGAGCACCGCAGCCGGGAAATCTTTTTCTTCCGTGACAATATTTAGCATCCAGTGCATGCCATAGACTAAATAGGTGTACGCGTGTCCGGCCTCTCCAAACATCAACTCATTCCTCTTGGTTTTTCCGCGAGATGCATGCGACGCTGTGTCATCAAATCCGCGATAGGCTTCGGTTTCTGTGATCATTGTCCTAATTATCTTTTTGCCTTTTTTTCGAACCAAAAAACAACCCAGCAACTCTTGGGCGACTTTCAGAGTATTTTGACTGTAAAAGCTTTTTTCAAGAATCATATCCTTTTTGTACTTTTGTATTTTTGTATAATTTTGTAATTTTGTAGGTTTAAAAATACTTCCTTCCCTCCAACTCTTTTGGAAAGTATTCCTGCGTTGAACTATCTTCTTTTGGAGTGTATTTATAATTTTTGGCATAACCTAAATCTTTCATTAGTTTTGTCGGAGTGTTTCGAATGTGAAACGGCACCGGCAGATTGCCAAATTTTTCCACATCACTTTTAGCTTTAGTATAAGCTTCATAGGCGGTGATGTCTTTTTTGCTTTTGGATAGATAGATAACGCATTGTGCCAAGTGCACATTGCATTCCGGCGCGCCTAGTTTGTGGCAAGCGTCAAAAACTGCATTGGCTAAAATCAAAGCGGTGTTGTTGGCCAAGCCCACATCCTCTGAGGCAAAACGCACCAAACGACGCGCGATATAGATTGGGTCTTCCCCACCTTCAAGCATGCGTGCCATCCAATAAACAGCCGCGTTAGCATCCCCTCCTCGCATTGATTTGTGCAAAGCAGAAATAATATTATAATGCTCTTCGCCATTTTTATCATAGAGCAAATGTGTCTTTTGAAAAACTTCTTTGATTTTTTCCACTGAAATTTCTTTGTTTTTTTGACTAAACAAAATATCCAAAACATTGAGCGCCGTGCGAGCGTCACCGTTGGCCATGCGTGCCAAAAAAGCGATTGACTCCTTGCCTATCTTAGTTTTTATAATCTTAACTGCCCGAGAAATTATTTTTTCCAAACTCTCCTGCGATAATTTTTCCAAAACAAACACACGCGTGCGTGAAAGCAAAGCGCTGTTGACTTCAAAGCTAGGATTTTCTGTGGTAGCACCAATAAGTGTTATCACACCCTTCTCTACGCTCGGCAAAAGGGCATCTTGTTGGCTTTTGTTCCAACGATGAATCTCATCAATGAACAAAATAGTCTTTTTATTTTTGAGTTGATTGTTTCTCGCCTTGGCCACAACTTCCACCAAATCTTTTTTTCCGCTAGAGGTGGCGCTCAGTGTAATAAATTCCGAGCCGGTATTTTTGGCAATAATATGTGAGAGTGTTGTTTTTCCTGATCCCGGAGGTCCCCAAAGAATCATTGACGGCACGCTATCATTTCCAATTGCATTTGAGAGAAAAGATTTATCTCCGATCAATTTTTCTTGCCCAAAAAAATCCTCGAGATTTTCCGGACGAATTCGATCAGCCAGTGGAATATTTTCTTCGTTCATAATTTTAGTTTATAGTGATATTGTATCATTTATTTATTTTTAAATCAACCCAACAAAAAAGCCCGCTTTTATGGACTTTTATAGCTTATTAAATAATTTTAAAACTAAAATCACAAACCATATTTGTGTCGATTGGCTACATGTTCCGCAAAAGTCGCAGAAAAAATAACTTCTTTTTTTCCATTAATTGTGACAGTGAGAAAAAAATTATACTTTGAAGCGGTTGGATAAATAGCTGCAGTTATAGCGTTTATTCCTGGATTAGAAATTGGGGTTGGTGGAAGTCCGATGTTTCGATAGGTATTATAGGGAGAATCAAGCTCTAAATCTTTGCCACTGTGCTGATCATTAGTATCTTGCAAAATATACGAAAGTGGCGCGTCACTCTCCAATCTTTGGCCATTTGCAATTCTTTTCCAAAAAATTCCACTGGCCGTTTTCATATCCTCTGCCGTTTGTACTTCTTTTTCGACAATACTGGCCATGATAATAATTTCACTGATGGATTTATCTTGCTTTAGAATATCCTGTCTCATTTGCTCAGTCAATTTTTGATCAAAAGTGTCCAGCAGTCTTGCGACGATATCTTTGGCCGGAGTATCTTTTTTGAAAAAATAAGTATCCGGAAAAAGAAAGCCTTCTAAGGTTTTGATCTTTTCTGGAGTCAAATAGCTATAGCGTTTTTTCAGTTCTCCTGGATTATCCACAATCGACAAAAATTCTTTACCTGGTAAATTATTGGCAGTTAATTTTTCCCCCATTTGACGCGCGGTAAAACCTTCCGGAAAAGTAATTTTGATAAACTTTTCTTCGCTATTGATTATAGTTTGAACAATTTCTGGAATTGTCATGTTGCCGGAAAATTCATAGATGTCTGGCATTATCTTATCAGAAAGTTTTTGCGATTTTATATAATAATAGAAATAGATTTCTCCGGAAATTAAATTCGCTTCTTTTAATTTTGTGGCCACTTCCTTATTTCCATCGCCCTTGGTAATTTCCAAAGTTTTTGTGTCAGAAAATTTCCCATGCGAATAATAGACAAGGTATCTAAAATAAAAAAACCCACTAAGAAGTAGCGGAAGGACTAATGAAATTATTATAATCTTTTTTTTCATTATAATTTAACTTTTTTTATTAAAACTTCAAATATCTAATCCCCAATTTCTAATTTCCAATGAAATGTCTAATGTTGAATTTTTAAATTTAACATTTTATTAGAAATTAGACATTAGAAATTGGAAATTAAATATTGAAAAACTTTTTTATAATAATAAAACAAAAAAAATACATCCGGTTAAATTAGAGGTACGAAGTTATATCCCGGGTATTCTTCTTTATAAAAATTATCTTCGTCTCTTTTTTCTAGATAAACCAAGCTATTTTTAATTGGAATGACCATCTTACCACCAATTTTCAATTGTTTTTTCAAATCCTCTGGAACAACTTTGGCTGAAGCACTAACGATTATTCTGTCATACGGCGCATTATCGGGAAAACCTTTTTTGCCATCCAGCACATGGAACTCGGCAATCCCCTTGTCAAAATTTTCAACATAATTTTTATATTTTGCTACATTTCCTTTTCCCCACATTGCAAGTTCCTCTATCCTTTCTAGTGCCGTGACATGACCCTCTCGTCCTACAATATAACAAAGAAGTGCAGTGATCCAACCGGAGCCAGAACCTACGTCCAAAATTCTTTGTCCGCGCTGAGGATCCAGCAGTTCAAGCATTATCGCCACTGTTCTTGGTTGAGAAATTGTCTGGCCATGACCAATTGGCAAAGCGATATCGGCCATAAATTCTTTTTCCAATTCTTCCGGCAAAAATTCCAACCTATTTATTTCTGAGAAAGCATCAATAATCAGATCGGTCTTAAGGTATCCGTTTTTGATTAAATTATTGATTAGATTATTCATTTTGAGTTTTTATAACCCTATAACCTGCACGATGTAGTCTCTTTTTCTTGAACCATCCATTTCTACAAAAAAAATACTTTGTTTTTCTGAAAGATCCATTTTGCCTTTTTCAATTGGCACTGTTTGACTAGCGCCCAAAAGAATTGCCTTGCAGTGAGAATGTCCGTTCGAACGTCCGTCTGAAGAGGTAGCGCGATTAAGTTCGAAAAGATCATGTGAATAGCGATCAGACACTGGCACAATGCGATATAAGGTGCGCATAAAATCCTGGATAAGCATTGACTCGTTGTGATTGATCACAATACCAGAAGTAGTATGTTGAGAAAAAATCAAAACTTGTCCTTCTCGGATACCAGATGCCGAAATCACATCTTCGACTTTTTGAGTAACGTCGATAAATTCAATTTGAGTGGAAGTTTCTAACTCAATTTTTTGTTTGTATATTTTCATAAGCGATACGAACAATGCGAATTTCATGCGAATGATGCGAACTTATTCGTGGCATTCGCATGCATTCGTAAATTAGCATCGCTATTTTATTTTAAAAACGCTGGCAACTTTTTTAGCGACTTTTTTATCCAACGCTTCTGGTATTATTTTACCACTAGTTGGTTTTTTTATCAAACTGGCAATTGCATAAGCTGATTTTATTTTATGTTCATCAGTAATAATCTTGACATTATTATCCAACGCTCCGCGAAAAATCCCCGGAAAAGCCAAAACATTATTGATTTGATTGGCATAATCACTCCTCCCAGTTGCCACAACACGCGCTCCACCCGCCTTGGCTCGCTCTGGCATAATTTCTGGAATTGGATTGGCCATCGCAAAAACAATTGAATCTTTGTTCATTTGAGAAATATCCTCCTCGGTAAGAATGTTCGGCGCAGAAACTCCGATAAAAACATCCGCTCCAGTCAAAGCATCTCGCACATTACCTTTTAAATTATGTGGATTTGTGATATGAGCAATTTCCATTTTTGGACCATTTAGTCCTCCACTTCTTTCCTTGTAGATTATCCCCATCCGGTCGAGCATAATAATATGTTTGGCGCCGGCCTTGATTAAAAGTTTAGCGATTGCCACACCGGCCGCTCCCGTGCCAGAAATAACAATTTTAACTTTTGCTAAATCTTTTTTGACAACTTTGAGAGCATTAATTAGTCCCGCCAAGACCACAATCGCCGTGCCATGTTGATCGTCGTGAAAAACCGGAATGTCTAATTCTTTTTTCAATCGTTCTTCAATTTCAAAACATCTTGGTGCTGAAATATCTTCCAAATTTATTCCGCCGAAAGTTGGAGCTAGATATTTTATGGTTTTGATTAATTCCTGCGTATCTTGAGTATTAAGTACAATTGGAATGGCATCCACTCCGCCCAATTCTTTGAAAAGCAAAGCCTTCCCCTCCATCACTGGTAGTCCTGCTTCTGGTCCAATATTGCCCAGCCCCAAAACCGCTGATCCATCCGAAATCACCGCCACCGTATTTTTCCGCATGGTATAAATTTTGGAAAGTTTTTTGTCTTTGGCAATCGCCCGCGAAACTTCCGCCACCCCCGGCGTATACAAAATCGGCAAAGTTTTTTTCGTAAGTTTCACTTTGCTTCTAATTTCAATTTTCCCGCCAAGTTTTTGAGAAAGTTGGATTGATTTATGCATGTTATTTCTCTATTTCATAACTCTTATCATCAATAACTATTCCGCCACCTCGACGCATATTACTCATGTCTGTTTTTTTCTCATTCTCAGAATCTCGGATTGTTTTTTCTTCCTGATAAATCTTTCCATCATTTTTAATAGCACCTTCTACCACTCCCGCTTCGATTGCTCCAGAAACTTTTTCTGAATCAACAACTCCAGGAATCACATATTCCTTTCGGTTAGCTACGCGCTCATCTGGAACATACTTTCCTTCTGCTAGGGCCTTATCAGCTGAAGCAAAAATTGCTCCAGCAGCCATTGCACCGGCAATCAAGGATGTCTTTTTTTTCTTTGATGCCTCATTAATCTTTTTTTCAGAACTCATCTCCTCCATTGGATTTTTAAAAAAATTCATAGTCTTATTTTTAAAAAATTATCTACTTTAACTTCAACATCTTATATGCACTATTAGCAGAAATTGCGCCCTCAGAACTCGCTGTGATAATTTGACGGAATTTGCTAGATCCGGTGGTTATGTCGCCGGCGGCAAAAACTCCCGGCACATTAGTACTCATATCTTCTTTTACTTTGATGTAATTTTGTTCATCCGTCATCACGCCAATTTTTTGCGCCAGTTCAACTCCTGGTTCAGTGCCGACTTCGATAAACACGCCGTCCACTTCCAAATTATTTTGATTATTATACACCTTATCCAAAACTACTTTTTCCACTTTTGCTTCACCTTTAATTTCAATTACGCCCGTGCCTTTGACCAGTTCTATTTTGGAATTTTGCGCAATTTTTTCCAGCCAAGCCGGCTCAGCTGACATTTTTTCTTCCTTGGTGATAAGATAGACCTTTTTGGCAAAATCAGTCAGTTCCAAAGTCACTACCGCTGCGCTGTTTCCACCACCAATTACACACACAGTTTTTTCTCGAAAAAACATTGCATCACACGTGGCACAATAGGAAACTCCACGTCCGGTAAATTCTTTTTCTCCAGGAATATTCATCTTGCGGTAATGCGCGCCCATAGCCAGAATGATTGCTCGAGTTTTATAAATATTTTTTGCACAATTTATTTGGAAAGTTCCGTCCTCTAATTTGGAAATTCCAGCTACTGATTCTCGATTTATTTTTGCACCAAAACTCTCAGCGTGTTCCACAAATTTGGAAATTAAATCATGCCCTGAGATTTTTCTTTCTCCTGGCCAATTTTCCAAGTCATAAATTTCATTCATCTGTCCCCCTTGAGAAGCGCCAAAAATAAGATGCTCTAACTTATATCGTGAAGCATAAATTGAAGCACTGAGACCGGCTGGGCCGGCGCCGATGATTGCTAGATCATACACATGATTCATATTAACATTTTAACATAATAGCATTTCAGCATTTTGTTAATATGCTAAAATGCTAAAATTATTTTTGATTTAAGCTTTTTCCAATTCCTCCTTCAAAGCTTCTTTTGATTGCACACCCACCAACTGTTTGACCATTTTACCACCCTTGAAAATCATAATAGTTGGGATAGACATGATTCCAAAAGTTTGCGCCACTTGCGAATTTTCATCCACATTCAATTTTCCAACTTTAGCTTTGTCTGCCATTTCCTTGGCTAATTCTTCCACAATTGGTCCCATCATTTGACATGGCCCACACCATGGTGCCCAAAAATCAACCAGCGTCGGTTTATCGCTTTTCAATACTTCCCCCTCAAAGTTTTGATCGGTAAATACAGTTTCCATAAAAAACAATTTTATTTGCAAATATAGTCTTTACTATGATTTGAAATATTTAAAATTTAGAATATTTTAAATTCCTAATTACTAATTTCTAATTCCTAATAAAATTTCCAATTAATAAATTATTAAAATTGGCATTGAACATTTGGATTTTTATTGGAAATTAGGTATTAGATATTGGAAATTAAACAGATGATTATAGAATTTATACATCCAAGCTCTGGAATAATTTCTATTCCCCAAATCTTCTTTCTCTTCTCGCGTATTCTTCCAGCGCTTCTTCAAATTTATCCTCATTAAAATCAGGGAAATTCTCCGGGGAAAAATAAAGTTGCGCATCAGATGAATCCCACATCAAAAATCCATTGGAATTATGTGGTTCTCCACCTGTTCGAATCATAAAGTCCACCGGCGGAAGTTCACTTGTCATCAAATTAGCTTTCAAAATTTCTGGCGTAATCTTTGCCCCTTTTTCCGATTTGGCAATAATTTTTTCCACAGCTTGGAGCATATCATCAGTGCCACTGTAGGCCAGCATAAAATTTAACATTCTTTTTTTATAATGTTTGGTTTTTTCAATTGCTTCCTTGATTATGTTTTTTAGCGATTCTGGGAATTGTTCTTCCCAATGACCAATCACATTTACCTGCACTTCATTTTCATGAATTTCTTTTCCCTCCAAAAGTCTTTGGAAATATCTTTTATAAATATCCAGAAGTGCTTTTTTTTCTGCAATCGGACGCTTCAAAAGATTGTCCATTGAGGAACCCCAAAGAGAAAGACAGTTTATTTCTTTCTTGAGTGCAAATTGAATTAATTTTTCGAGATTTGTCGCTCCTGCATCATGTCCTTCCCAAGGATCAAGGCCTTTGGCCTTGGCCCAACGCCGATTTCCGTCAGGGATAATGGCAATGTGATGCGGAATGAATTTCGAGTTGTTTTCCATAATTAAAATAATAGCTTAAAAAAGAAGAGAGGGCAACTACTCTGACTAGACCTCTCTTTTGATTATATATTCAGCTAATCCTTGCATAAAAAACTTCGCTTCATCATTTTTAAATTCAATTTTCTTGAGTGCTTCCAGTGACTGTGCCACAAAATTTTCGGCTAAGTTTTGACTATATTCCAATGATCCAGTTTCTCTAATTATTTGTCTAAATTCTTCCAATTCATTTTTGGTAAGATCTTTTTTGCCTAAATATTTTTCCAGAATTTTTTTCTGCTGGCGCGTTCCTTTTTGCAAAGCCTTAAGAAGAAGCAGTGTTTGCTTTCCTTCTGACACATCTGATCCGACTGGTTTGCCAGTTTTCTTTTCGTCACCAAAAATTCCCAAGATATCATCCCTGATTTGAAAAGCTTTTCCCAGTGGCAAAGAATAGGCGCTAAATTTGTCCAAACTTTTTTTGTCTGAGTTGCCACTTAAGATACTGCCAAAATGAAGCGGGCCTTCAAAAGTATAGCGGGAAGTTTTTCCTTCAAACATATGGAGAATTTCTTTTTCATTGGATCGTCCCCGATTTTCCATCACCACATCTAACATTTCTCCGGCGCAAGTGATATATACAATGTTTTGCATCTTATCCAACGCTTTAATAATTATTTCTGGAGAAAATTTTGAATTGAAAATTATTTCATTAGCCATCGCATAAGCAATGTCACCCGTAATTATCGCCATTGAATTTCCAAAATGCGCGCTGTCTTCTTTGGATTTGGAAATTATCCTTTGCCCGATTTTTTTGTATTTCTCGTGCACCGTTGTGATACCATGCCTTTTTTCATCGCGATCAATGATGTCATCATGAATCAAAAGAAAACTATGAATTATCTCCAAGCTCATCGAAACTTCCAAAATTTTCTGGTCTTCCTTTCCGCCACTAGCCAAATAGCCATAATAGACCAAAGCCGGCCGAATTCTTTTTCCGCCCGCCAGCGTGAAATCTGCAATCATTTTGATTGCCTGACTCGCAAAAAAATCAACCTCTTTGGCTTTTTTTATCTTCTGTTTGAAGTATTTTTCCAAACACGGATCAAATCTTTTCTTATATTTTTTCAAAATCTCAATTGCATCCATAATAATATTTTTATTCAAATAACAACTAAAATAAGCCTATCAAAAAATAGCATCTTTAGCAAGAAAAAAAATAAGACGTCACCATGTATAATGATGACGCCTAAAGGCTAAGGTTGATATTTTAATGGGGAATCTCAATTAAATCCCCATTTCTTCTGTCCATAATTCTTCCAGTGATTTTCCCGCCATCAGCTGGATTATCTTCTGGTAATTTAAGGAAGTTTGATTCAGAAGCTCATCCGGGGGAATCCATGAAGGATCTTTTTTAACTCCAGCCGCTTCTCCGGCGTCCCTAACGGGTTGTTTATCCAGACTCGGAGGAGTTTCTCCTTCTTCCATAGCTTTTTGCACGCCCTCTTCCGGCCAAAAACGGCTGGAATCGGGCGTAAGCACTTCATCGATTAAGATGATATTCCCCTCTGCATCAATGCCGAATTCAAACTTTGTATCAGCAATGATGATGCCGGCTTTTTTGGCCAGCTCACGAGCACGAGAGAAAAGATGCAATGACATGTTTTTGATAGTCGTTGCGTTTTCTTCACCGATAATTCTGACTGCATCCCCTAAGGAAATATTTTCATCATGCAAGCCATAATCAGCTTTGGTTGATGGCGTGAAAATAATTTCCGGAAGCTCACTGCCGTCAACAAGTCCGCGCGGAAGTTCAATGCCACAGACCTTGCCGGTTTTTCTGTAATCTTTGAACCCGGAACCGGTCAGATTTCCACGAACAATTGCTTCGATCTTTTGCACTTGGGTTTTTTCGACCACAATCATATTCATCATTAAATAGTCAAATAAATCCTGCGTGCTATTTTCTCCAAAAGCCACACCCTTCTGAATTTCTTCCGGAAGAAATCCCAGAATATTCCGACCATAAGCCATTAGATGATTGGGAATATTCGCGAAAACTTTGGTCAACCAGAAAATTGTCATGGCGGTAAGCACTGCTCCCTTGTGTCTCACGCGTGCGTTCAAAACAATATCATAGATACTGATTCTGTCAGTGGCGAGAATATAGAGCAGATTGGGAAATTCGGGATTGATAAATGTTTCTCTGGTTTTTCCTGTATATACATGGAAGAAACCGTAACTTTCCAAATTCCGGATAACATCATCGTAGCTCGCTACACCCGGATATTTAATCCGGGAAATTTCATACACTTCTTCAGGACTAAATCTTTCCGCCGGCTTTTGTTCTTCCAACACGATTTCTGGCAGTTCACCCAATATCGCATATTGAAATGCGGTCGTCGGATCTTGGAAAAATTCTTCCTGGAAAATAAACTGGGAGTTCGGCACTTGTTTGGCACTAAGATAAGCCGCCATACTTGCTTCTTCAATTTTCCCCTTGAGAGGAACGGCGACAATATGAGTAACGGAATTTTTCAGTTCATTGCGCCCGATAGCGTCGGCGTCTCCGAGGAGAGCTGCCAATTTACCTGCAGCGGCAATGAGCACATCGATTTTTTTCTTTTTGTATTCCCGAAGGAATTTCTTCAGTTCTTTCGGATTGCGATGAGCACTACATACATCAAAAATTTCCCATACGATCTTTTTTTGCCTTTTCGCGATCCGCAACAGGTTAATTCCTTCGCGAATTGCTGGAATGTCTGTTTTCGAGCCGGCAATCACCGCGATTTTTCTCAGTTTTTTGGGTTTTGTTTTCATGCGCTCCTCCTTTTTCTCTTGCCGTTAAAAATATAATGCCCATACGTTCAATTTTTCTTCCAACTTAAAACAGTTTCTCACCTCCTCCCACATTTTTAAATTGTTTCAAATTTTGTTCGAAAAAAATTCAATAATTTCATATGGAGCCAATCTTTTGGCTTTTTCATATTCACTGATTTTAAGCTCTGGCAAATTACCAGAGATAATATCTTTAAATATCTTGGTTTGATTTGATTGCCCCAACACAACTGGCACAACGCATATTTTTTTATTTCCGCATTTATGTCTCAGATTCGAAATGATAATTTCCACGTAATCACAATCTGAAACAACAGTCACAACATCAATGTCCATCTGGGTATACTCCTGGAGTATATCATCAAGACCCTTTGGGTCTTTGCAAATATCACAGGTGTGCAAAACAACCCAACTAACAATTTTTTTAGATCTTTCCTTCCAAAGAAGCATTACCCCTTCTCGAATCTTCAGAATACTTTCTTCCGAATCAACCAATAACGCAACTTTTTTCGGCTTTAGAACTTCTTTAGTGATGTCGATAATTTTCTCTGGTTTTGGCATAGCAATCATTTTCCTTTCATTTGATTTCGGTTTTTTGGTTTATATTTCTAGTGAATTATTTTTAATTCAAAATTTCCTACTTTTTATTCATTTTTCAAACAACAAAAGCCAATTTTATTGGCCCTCCTTAGATATCACCCTAGCACAAAAACACAAAAAAAATCAAGCTCTTTAGTAAGCTTGATTTTTTGCGTATTTTCAGAAATATAGGATATTTTCTACATCATCCCACCCATTCCGCCCATTCCAGGCATTCCGCCGTGCATATGCTCATCTTTTTTCTCGGGCAAATCTGTGACAACAGCTTCGGTTGTGAGAAGCATGGCTGAGACCGAGACAGCATTTTCAAGAGCTGTTCGCGTCACT
Source organism: Candidatus Moraniibacteriota bacterium (assembly GCA_003483065.1). Lineage (GTDB taxonomy): Bacteria > Patescibacteriota > Minisyncoccia > Moranbacterales > UBA2206 > UBA2206. The sequence goes on from DMWY01000007.1 coordinate 107,247, forward strand.
TTCAAAGGATCGATAATTCCGGCTTTGAGCATATCTTCCACATATTTATCTTCCATCGCATCATAACCAAAATTAATTCCTGCACTTTCAATGACTTTATCCAAAACTACTCCTGGATCTTTTTTTCCAGCATTAGCAACGATTTGTTTCAATGGTTCGCCCAGTGAGCGAATAAGCGTTTCATAACCAGCTTTATAATCATAACTTTTATCTGTGTGATCTTTCGCCCCAAGTTCCTTGGAAGCTTTCGCCAAAGCCACGCCTCCACCGGCCACAATTCCCTCTTCCACTGCCGCGCGAGTAGCTGACAGCGCATCTTCCATTTTATGTTTGATATAAGTCAGCTCGGTTTCCGTGGCGGCGCCAACCCTGATCACCGCTACGCCACCAGAAATTTTGGCAATTCGCTTTTGCAATTTCTCTTTGTCATAATCATTTTCAGAATTTTCTGCTTGCTTTTTGATCTGCGCCACGCGCGTTTCAATTTCTTCTTTTTTCCCTTTGCCACCAACAACAGTCGCGTCATCTTTGGTTGCCACCACTTTTTGCGCTTGGCCAAGCATAGAAATTTCTGTTTTTTTGAGATCCAAGCCTTTTTCTTCGGTGATAACTTGTCCACCAGTCAAAATCGCAATATCTTCAAGCATCGCTTTTCGTCCGTCGCCATATTCTGGCGCCTTGATCGCCAAAACATTTATTATCCCTCGCAATTTATTGACCACCAGTGTTGCCAAGGCTTCGCCATCAACATCATCCGCAATAATCACCAATTCTTTTTTTCCGCCTTGGGCAATTTTTTCCAAAATTGGCAAAATTTCAGCAATGGCGGAAATCTTTTTGTCAGTGATTAAAATATAGGGATCTTTGAGTTCCGCTTTTTGTGTTTCGACGTCAGTGATCATATATGGTGAAACATAACCTTTGTCAAAATTCATTCCCTCCACAATTTCTTTGGAAAATCCGAAAGTTTGTGATTCTTCCACAGTGATCACACCGTCTTTTCCCACTTCTTCCATCACTTCCGCAATCATCTCGCCCATTTCTTTGGATTCCGCCGCAATTGTCGCCACCTGAGAAATTTCTTCTTTGGAGCTAACTTTTTTGGAATTTTTGGAAAGTATTTCCACCACATCATTCTTGGCCATTTCCATTCCGCGACGAATTTCAATCGGACTCATGCCGGTTTCCACAAATTTCAATCCTTCATGCGCCAACGCTTGCGTCATAACAGTTGAAGTGGTGGTGCCGTCCCCTGCCACATCATTAGTTTTGCTCGCAACTTCTTTGATCAGTCCAGCCCCAATATTTTCAAATTTGTCTTCCAGTTCTATTTCTTTAGCAATAGAAACTCCATCGTTAGTAATGGTTGGCGAACCAAAACCTTCGTCCAAAATGACATTTCTGCCTCTCGGCCCAAGAGTAGTTTTGACCGTATTAGCTACTTTATCGATGCCTAATTTTATCTTTTTTCTGGCATCAACCCCTATCTCAATTTGCTTTGCCATTTTTGTCCGTGAGCTTGTCCCACACCAATTTTAAAATTGTCATGAAACAGCCCTTGTTATTCTAAATTAATTTATTTTAACTTAAATTGGTGTGGGACGAGCGAGCAGGAACAAAAATGAGCATCCCTGCACCAATTCGCTTTTAAATTTTATGTTAATTATAAACTAAGCCGTAGGCGACCACGCACACAAATTTCACTTTCAAGAAAATCTTTATTGGAATTGGTGCGGGATAGCCATCTCAAAAAATTATTCTAATATACCAAGTATATCTCCTTCACTAATCAACAAATATTTTTCTTCATCAATTTTTATCTCATCTGGAGAATATTTTTTGAACATCACTTTGTCTCCAACTCTCACATTCATTGATTTTAGTTGTCCATTTTCCATAATTTTCCCTGGACCCACTGCCAACACTTCTCCCTTTTCCGGTTTTTCTTTGTTGGCATTATCAGGCAAAACAATCCCTGAAGCAGTAGTTTCTTCCGCGCTCATTGGCTTCACGACTACGTTGTCGTGTAACGGTTTCAATTTCATATTTTTGATTCCTGCTTTAATCTAAAAAATTAGATTAAAACCGAAAAATTAATAATTAGCAAAGTAATTAGCACTCGCATCATCCGACTGCTAATTTATATTGTATAGAAAAATTGAAGAGTGTCAAGATGATATCCAAGTAGCCTCAAGGGGAATCGAACCCCTGTTTCCAGGATGAGAACCTGATGTCCTAGCCGCTAGACGATGAGGCCACTTTTATAATCTAGCAACAATCTGATGTTTAATCAAGATATGGGCAAAAAAACAAACTTTTACTATTTTTCAATTTTTTGCTATACTTATATTGAAAAAAGTCTGCTATGGCGAAAAAGAAAGTCGACAAAAAAATTTCGAGTTTAGAAGCCTCTTTTGAGGATGTTTTAGTTTGCCAAAAAACCAGCGCCAAAACACTCTTGGAAATTTTCGTAGAAAGACCAGAAAATATCACGCAAGAAAATTTGGGCATCCTGGCTGGAATTTTAGAGATAAATGAAGAGTCTAGCGATTCATCTTACGTTGTAAATTATCTAATTTCTGTCATCAAAAAAGAATATTATTCCAAAGCTAAGCGCGGGGCAATTGAAAGTTTTGAAGCCGCGCTCAATAAAGCTAACTTAGCGCTGGCCAAGTTAGCCGAACATGGCAATGTCAACTGGCTAGGAAAAATAAATGCTATTCTCTTGGTTATCGAAAAAAACAATATCCATCTTTCTCAGGCTGGAAGCGCCAAAGCTTTGCTACTTCGCGGAAAATCCCTGACTGACATTAGTGAAGGTGCGATTATTCCAGAAAATCCAAGCCCATTTAAAACTTTCATCGATGTCCTAAGCGGAAGATTAGAAAAAGATGATGCACTCATCGTGACTACTGATGCAATTTTTGAAATTTTTTCTTTTGAGGAGATAAAAAGAAGCGCCTTGAAATTTTCTCCAGAAGAATTTATGCGATTTTTGCGAACAGCTCTCGGAAATGAATTGGAAAAAGCTGCCGTGCTTGTGGCAAGAATGGAAGAAAAAAAATCCCCCGCAGAGATCTCAATGGAAACTGCTGAAAAAAATGACTTCAACGCTTTTAGTCAAACAGCTTTTTCTAAAGCCCCTTCAAAAAAACCAAAAAAAGAAATCTCCGAAAACGAAGAGAAGAAATCTCTAGCTGACGAAATCAAGGAGGATCTCAAAAAAGAATCGGATGAATTTATCGACAAAAAAACTGGACATATCTACATTAAGGAAAATTTTTCTTTTCAGGAAAAAAATCCTTTTCTAGAAAATATTTCAGAAATTATCGAGATGAAAATATCTGAATTTTTTAGCTTTTGTTCCAAGAAAATAGCCACTTTAGGCCGAAAAATAGCTTCGATTAAATTACCATCAAAAAAAGCTACCTCATCAGAAGATGCTTTAAATTCTCTGCGAGAGGAAGAAAATATTCCGGAAGAAACTGGCAATATTTCTCCAACGCCAATTTCTACTCCAGTAACACCGGAGAAACCAAGAAAACCAATTATTAAAATTGACAAAGAAAAGATATTCCTTTTGACCAAAGAATTTTTTGCCACTCTCAAGGAAATTTCTTTGGATATTTTTTCCTTTCTTGTTTTTACCGGTCAAAAAACAATCGCGGGAGTGAAAAAGTTTATCCCCCAAAAACAAACCGCTTCTGCTGCAAGAAAAACAGTTCCTGCTCAGCAAAATACTTTTTTGAAAATTTTCATCCCGCGGTTTGGAAATATAAAAAAATTGTTTTTAAAATTAGATTATTCACAAAAACTCTATGCTGGGCTGGCAATTTTATTGCTTCTAATCATCCCCTATTTCATAGCTAAAATTCAAAATAAAGAAAATGTTGACGATTCAGCTTCTCAAGAAACGGCGCCTAGCGCTCCCTTAGCGCTTGAACAAGACAAGAATGTTTCACGCATTGAAAAATTGCAAATAGTTTTTTCCAAAAACAATCTTTTCAAAATTATAAACTTAAACGGAAAAATGTTTTTTGTCTATGAAAACAGCCTGACTAGCGCCGAGGATAATCAAAATTATCCATTCCCAGCTGAATTTGCTCCACTCAAAATTGTCTCCAATATGGATGATTTGAATTTGATTTTTCTAATGAGTCAAAACAACAGAATAATTTCCTGGAGTCCAATTTCCAAAAAATTTCAAGATAACGCCATAGAAATTCCCGCCGGATCAGATATTGCACTGGCCAAAACATATCTCACCTATCTCTATCTTCTCGACAAAAATTCCAACCAAATTTATCGCTATCCGCGAGCCAATGAGGGCTTTGGTGAAAAAACAAACTGGCTAAAAGACACTATCGACCTAAACAAAATTTCTGACATAGCCATTGGAGAAAATCTATATCTTGCTCAAGATGGAAATATTTTGAAATTATTCCAAGGCAAAAAACAAATTTTCTCCATCGAAGAAACCGCCACGCCAATTTATGTCGACAAACTCTACACCAAAAGAGACAGCTCGAACTTCTATGCTCTCGACAAAAAAAATTCCCGCATTGTTAAATTTGATTTAGACGGAAAAATTGTTTCCCAGTTTTATAACGCAGAAATTTCACAAGCCCAAGATTTCGAAATCAACGAAGAATCTAGTTTAGTATATTTTTCCAACGGCAATGAAGTAAAAAGCTTTGAGATGAAATAAATATTATCACTACTTTTATACAAAATTAAAGCGGACCACCATTACGTAACAGTCCGCTTTTTTATTTTGTCTTATTGTAGATATTGATTGAGTTCCAAAAGATTATTTCCAAATTCGGCAAAATGGTCTTTAAACAGAATGATTCGGTTGATCACTTTTTGACCATCTTTCCCGAGATATGATTCAGCAATGGTTAGATAATTATTTCCGTTGGACGCCTTTTTGACATCAAAGAAATAGTTCTTTTTGCCCGCCTTGAGCATTTTGGAGAATACTTTCTCCTTTTCGATTGGTTGCATTTTTTTGCCTGCCTGCCTAACTTTCCATTTTTATTATTCAGCCTCAACTAAGAATTTAATTAATCTTAACTAAGACAGTTGAGAATAAATAGGGTGATAAGAAAGTTTGGCAGGCGTTTTTTAATATTTACTGTGAGATTATTTTCTCACAGTGATATTATAACAGTGTTATGCAATCACTGCAACCCCCTCCCCTGTGGATAACTTTTTTTAGAACTTTATTCTGGTTCTTTCCATAATTTCTCGATTGACCAAGTCCTTATCTCGACCATATTTCAAGCGGGAAAGTTCTTTGAGCGCATTGGCGATTTCTTGATCCCCTTTAGTTGGTGGGAAACCTTGAATGTTAAATGGTTTGGTTAGCACGCCATTTATAAGCACCTTAGCAAAACCATTATAATTATCCACATTTACCAAATCATTTTTTGTGAAAATTGGCTCTAGTTGCTTCTCCAAAAATTCAGCGTCTTCCGGGCCAACCCGATAGATGACCATCGAACCAACATTACCAAAAACTGCTTTGGAAATTTCTTCTTTGAGTTGTGCGATAAATTGATGCGCGATATTCAAACATAATTTATATTTTCTCGCTTCAGAAAGAATTTGAGAGATTGAATTAGTGGTGACATTTTGAAATTCATCCATATACAAATAGAAATCAACCCGTTGTTCATCCGGCACATCCACGCGAGAAAGCGCTGACATCAAAATTTTCCCTACAATCACCATTCCCAAAAGTCTGGCGTTTATTTCTCCAATTTTCCCCTTGGACAAATTGACCAAGAGAATTTTTTTGTTATCCATTATATCGCGAAAATTGATGGTGCTTTTTTGTTGAGCGATAATGGGACGCATCATATCATTGGAAATGAAAGTGGTGAGTTTGGATGTGATGTATGGCACCATATTCGCCAAGGCCGCTTCTCCCCCAGCTTTTTCAGCTTCCTTAGTCCAAAAATCAACTACGATTGGATTTTGACATTTAGAAATTTTCATCGCCCGAAATTCTTCGTCTGCCAGAACTTTTGAAATTTCCATCAATGTCGAGCCAGAATCAGGATCATCCATGATGAGCAACATAGCGTTTCGCATATATTGTTCAAACATTGGTCCTCCCGTAGCTTTCAAATCATAAAGCTGATCAAAGATTCCAATCATTTCGTTGATCACAAAAGTTTTTTGTTCTGGATGAGTAGGATCAAATTCCAACATATTCAAACCAAATGGTCTCTCAGTATCAGCAGGATCAAAAATAACCACATCCTCCGCTCTTTCCTTGGGAATACAAGTCAAAATATCTTCGATAGCTTCCCCATGTGGATCGATAAAACAAAAACCATTTCCAGATCTTGCATCCTGTTTGGCCATTTCTTGCAAAATCGTCGTCTTACCAGTTCCGGTTTGACCAATAGTATAAAAATGTCTTCGCCGATCATTGACCGTCAAACGAATTTCTGTTTTCGTTCCTCGATATTCATTGAAACCAATCACGGTTCCCTCTTTGGGAATGTCTACTGGCGCTGGCGCAGCGCTTGATTTCAAAAATTTAATTTTTGGAACTTCCGTTGAAGAAGTTGGCAGATGAAAGATGCTAGCAATTTCCTCTACATTCAAAAGCATTGCTTGCTCGGGGATAAAATTGCGAAAGATAAAATCATAGGCAATTTCCTTTTTTTTGCTACGATTTTTGATTTGAAAATGATTCAAATCAGCATTTTCATATTGTGAAAAAGCATTTTCCATCTCTCCTAAAATTTGATCTGCTCGCCCTTCGCTCTTGGCTGATGCTACCAAGCGAATATTAACATCAAAACCAGCTTTATTGGATTTTCTGTCAATTAATTTAACTAATTCTTGCTCTTCTGGCGTAAGTTGAATATTTTTGTCCAATGGACTATTTGGATCGTTTTTAGGAGTAAGACCTTCTTGTACAGTTTTTTCAAAAATACCTCTAATGAATTTAAACATAAATCCGGCGTTAGCCTCCTTGAGTCTTTTGCCTTGTTGCATTCTATGCGCTAATCTCATTCCCTTAAACCGCCAACCAGCTTCAGCTGGACTCAAGATTAATTGAATAGCCGCCCCCTCCTCGACAGCATCAAGGCGGCTAAGCGCATTAGCGATGGCATTTAATGGATCAATTTCCAAATTTTCATAAGTTTTTATAGGTAAATAATATTCTCGTTTCAAGCCTAGGATGCTAGCCGATGTGAAGCTGCTTGGCAGAAAGATATTGAAATCCTTGGATTTCTCCAAAGATGCATTAGGGAAAAAACTATGTATCTGCTTTTCTAAAGCTTCACGAAATTTTTTGGGAACAGCGACAAAAAAAATAATTTCTTCTTCCTTGGCACTGTTAGCAATTTCAAAAGAGATATGTGGCTTGCCATACATAAACTGACGCCAAAAACCAGCCCGATCTTTCAATGTCGAAAGAGAAGTCAGAAGTTGCTCCATAGCGCCAATTTCTTCTCTCCAATAATCTTGCCTTTTTTCTAGTGTTTCTTTGGGCTTACCACTTCTAGAAACTCGAATAATTTCCAAATCCAAATTCATTGAAAGATTAATTTGCGCGCGAAAACGAAAGAAACTTTGCGCGACCAAAATAGCTCCACTTATAATTGAAGTTAGTGCGGAAAGATAAATCAGTGGTATTAAGATTGAACTTAAATTAGACATCTTTTATGTTTATTTTTAATAATCAAGAAACAAGCCACAAGATACAAATAATATTCAATATCCAAATTCCAATATTTAAAAAGTTTGATTTTTTATTTTTGGAATTTGTGATTTATTTATCTCTCGTTTCTTGTATCTTGTATCTTGTGTCTTGTATCTTCGCTAGATTTCTTTTATCATCCCCTTGGCCACCAAAGCATTGTGCAGTTCTTCTCCTAACATTCTATCATGAAATTCGTCTAATATATAATTATCTTCCATGTGGCGTGCCACATTCACGGCGTGCGCGATACTTTTCGCTTGGGCAATTTTGATCAAATTTTCTATTTTACTTTCTGCATCAATCCCATCATTAACCAAAGCAGCGTCAGTCGCCACATCATTTACGTGAGCATTTTGATTTGTAGCTGGAATTTTAGAAAGAATTTTCGAATAAGTCGCCTCTTTTTCCACCACACCCTCTTTTCTTTCTATTTTTTCTGGAGTAGGAAATGTTTCCTCATTTTTTTTCGCCAAAACATTTTCCACCTTTCCCCCGCCAGTAAATTTTTCCTTGAGATTCAAATCCCCTTCTTCAATTGGCTCAAGATTAGATTTTATTCCATCAGTCATAGTTTTATATTTTATTTGTTATAGATTTAGCGCATATCCTCACAATTGAATTATACACCCAAAAACATTTTTTGGATATGTGGATAAGTTATTTTTTTTGTGATATAATTCTAATGATAAAAAATAAACAAAAGAATGAAGAAAATAAAAATATATGTCCTTTTAGCGCTTATAATATCCTTTGGATTTTTCCTGCGGATTTATAATATTGAAAATGCTCCTCCGGGGGTTTATCCTGATGAAGCCGTTAATGGTGAAGATGCTCTGCGAGCCAATGCAACCGGAGATTACCGATGGTTTTACCCTGCCAATCAAGGACGTGAAGGTCTTTTTATGAATTTAATCGCTTTTTCTTTCAAATTTTTCGGTGCCAGTATCTTTACGTTGAAATTACCTAACATAATTTTTGGTACTCTCACGATACTTGGAATATATCTTCTAGCTAAAGAACTTTTCAAAAGTGAACGAATTGGATTGATTTCCGCCTTTCTCACTGCTGTCTCTTTTTGGGCGATAAACTTTTCTCGCATTGCTTTTCGCGCCAATATGTTGCCGACTATTTTGGTTTTTTCTTTCTATTTTTTGTTTCGCGGTCTTCGCACCAAGAAGTGGTGGGACTTTGCTATCGGCGGATTTATTTTTGGCATTGGAATACACTCCTACATTGCTTGGCGAGTCGCACCCATTGTTTTAGTTGCCATGCTTCCCTTTTTCATTCTTGCCAGAAAAAAATTCTTCGAAAATTATTGGAAATCCATTTTAATTTTTTTGTTTTTTTCCATCGCCTCAGCTCTTCCAATGTTTCTAACTTTTTATCAGCATCCAGAATTTCTAGAATCCCGTAGTTCTTCCATCTCTATTATGTCGCCTGAAGTCAATCAGGGAAAACCCATTCAAACATTCCTGCGTAGTTTTACACTAAGTTTGGTAAAATATAATTTTTGGGGCGATCAAAACTGGCGCCATAACTTCCCACCCTACCCACTACTTGACCCACTGACTGGCCTAGCTTTTCTTTTGGGATTTATTTTTTCCATTAAAGTTTTTTTTCAAACTTTTTATACCAGAATCCGCAAGAAAAAATATGATTTGAATTTAGAAAAATATGCCTTTCTACTACTATGGTTCTTTCTTTTACTCGCTCCTGAATTTATGACTGCCGAAGGTAATCCGCACGCCCTTCGCTCGATTGGCACACTTCCGGTAGTTTTTATTTTTTGCGCCTTGGGTTTTGAAGCAATCTTTAAAAAAATTAAAAAGAATGATATTTTTTGGAAAAAATTCACTCTTTCGATGTTAATTTCTATTTCTTTAGTAATTGGACTTTTTAATTCTCTAAAATATCATATCTTTTGGGCCCAAAAAACAATTGCGGCTGACTCTTTTAATAAAAATATTACTGATATCTCTAATTATATTTATACCCTGCCTCAGTCCCAGGAGAAATATATTATCACTTCTTATAACACCCTTATCAAACTTCCTGTTTATATTTTTCACTCTAATGATTCAAATATTGGATATTTTTATCCCAACGAATTAGAAAAAATACAACCAAAAAATCCACACAATTCCATTTTTATCTTCATTGAAAAAAATGATGAAGCAATAGCGCAAATTCAAAAACAGTATCCCTTTCTAAAATTAGCAGAAAAAAATTATCCGTTGCAAAGTAAGTTTTATATTTTACAATAATTCACCCTGTTAAATAAATTCTAAACTTTTTATAAAAGTTTAGAATTAAGATTTGAGTATTAACTCATATAAATAGAGGTGGATAAATAGATTTAAAAAATAAAATGGTAAGTTTGCTTCTCTTTTAGGGACTCAAATCTTATTTAACAGGGTAAATGAACAAATTTGTTGAAAATCATTACAAAAAAATAATTGTCATTATTTTAGGTTTTGTCACAATCGTTTCAATTTTGAATGCTAAAAATGACAGCTTAATCTATGATGAAGATGCGCATATCCCAGCCAGCTATAGCTATCTCGCCGAACATGATTACCGACTCAATCCAGAACATCCACCTCTCATCAAGGATTTATCAGCTATTCCCCTACTTTTTATGGACTTGAATTTTGACACTAATCAGCCCTTTTGGAATGAAAACGCCAATGATGCTCAATGGGACGCCGGAAAATATTTTCTTTTTAATGCCGGAAATAATCCCAATCGGATAATTTTTTGGTCGCGCTTACCAATCATTCTCATTTCTCTACTCTTGGGACTTTTTATTTTCAAATGGACAAGGGAGTTAGCCGGATTAGGGGCTGGGCTTTTTGCGCTATTGCTTTATGCATTAGATCCAAATATTCTCGGCCATAATCATTTCGTCACCACCGACTTGGGCATCGCCGCTTTCATGACCTTTTCTTTTTACTATTTCTTACGTTTCATAAAAGAACCAACTTGGAAAAATGTTTTTGTGTCCGGTTTTTTCCTTGCTCTTATGCAACTCGCCAAGTTTTCCGCCGTTATTGCTTTTCCTGTTTTTGGATTAGTTATTATTCTCTATCCCTTGATAAAAAACAAAAGTCATCATGAAGCCGGTGAATTTAAATTTAAACTTCAAACTCTCGGTAAATATTTAGGCAAAGGAATTGTGATGTTTCTTTTTTCTTTGGTTTTAGTGTGGGGAGTCTATTATTTCAACACCTATGCGATGCCGGAAAGCAAACTACCGGAAACCATCAATTATTATTTTAACGCTGATGACACCAATATAAAAACTATCTATTCCCGCCAAGTTTTGTTTTATATGAATGCTAATCCAGTACTTCGCCCATTGGCAGAATATTTCTTTGGCATAGCACGCGTGTTTCAAAGAGTATCCGGCGGGAACGTCACCTATTTCATGGGAGAAATTAACACCAAAGGCTTTCTCTCCTATTTCCCGATTGTTTTTCTACTCAAAGAACCGCTAGCAACTTTGTTTTTCATTCTTTTAGCGTTAGGCATTTCTCTTTCTCATACATTGAAAAGCATTTCCAAGAATATATTTTCCACTTTTGCTTATTATCTACGAACCAATATTGTCGGATTCTCCCTGCTTATTTTTATTATTCTATATTCAATTACCAGTGTTACGGGTAGACTCAATATCGGCTTTCGTCATCTTTTCCCCATCCTACCTTTCATCTACATCCTTACTGCTAAAACAATTTCTAACTTCCTAAAAAAATCAGACAGACACAACGCCCTTATTTGGAAAGTTGTCCTTGGTCTTATGCTTTTGTCATTAACACTAGAAACAGTAGGTGCCTATCCATATTACATGTCATATTTCAATCAAGTAGTGGGTGGACCAAGAAACGGCTACCGATATGTCACTGATTCGAATGCTGATTGGGGGCAAGATTTGAAAAGACTCAAGATTTTTGTTGACCGTTATAATTGGTGTCCGGATAAGTCACTAGACTCTTTTTGCAAAATTTATGACCCAAGTCTTCCGCCAATGGAAAAAATTCGCGTGGATTATTTTGGCATGGCTAGTCCTGAATTTTATCTTCGAAACAATTTTCTGCCTTGGTGGAAAGCCAAAAGACCAATTGAACCTGGTTGGTATGCTGTTTCCACTCTTTTTCTGCAAGAAGGAATTTATAACAAAGAAACGCCTGACAATGAATCCTATCGTTGGTTAAAAAATATCCAACCCTTTACCCAGGTTGGAACTTCCATACTTATTTATTATATAACACCAGAGCAAGCCCTAATTGTTAAATAATTAATTTAATCTTTTTTCTTCTTATCTTTATTCTCAGTTAAGCTAGTCGGTGCGGTAGTTTGTGTTGTCGAATTAGCCGTGACAGCGTCTTTAGCGATTTGCGAAGGGGTGCCATCGCGAAATTTATAATAAATTTTGTTGTCTATGCGAAGATCGACATATTCCAAATCTTGCCGTTGATTTTTTTCAATTTTATTTTCCAAAACAACTTTGAGCATTTCGATTTCTTTTTCTAAGTTTATATTTTCATTGAAATATATTTCCGGGCCCTCCTTGGTTTTCACACGAATATCTTTGGAAATCAGACTTACAACCCGAAAATTATTTTCTACTTCCATTTCAAGTCTTGCAGATAACTCCCCCTTTATTCCCTGGACATATTCCATATATTTTTTTTCTAAAACTATTTCGCCTAAATTTATTTTCTTTGAACTTTCATCAAGCAAAATAATGAAATCATTTTTATCATTTTCTTCACTTAAAAAATAGTTGTCATAGGCTTCTCCATTTTCATCCAGCATAAAACAGTTCTCGGTACTACAAAAAACCATCTGGGGTTTTCTTTCGACAATATTCACTACTAATTTCGAAGGAAATTCTCTTTTTATCCTTATTTCTCTTATTATCCTAAACTCAGCTTGGATATCTTTTTTTATTTTTCCAGTTCTAACTAATAATAAGTTATTTTTCTTAATAGTATCAAAATATTTTCCAGAAATTTGAGAATTGATTTTATCCAGAATTAAATTATTTTCAACATAATCATTGCTATTAACCTCGATAGAAGTTATTTCTAAAAATGGCGAAAAAAACAAAACATAAACCAAAACAGCCGCAAAGGCCATGGAAATTAGAAAAAACAAAAAACGAAGAAAAGAAAATTTCCTGCGCGAGTTATTAGTTCTATTTATTCGTTGACTTCTTGGGGTTATCATTTTTTATTTACCCTATGGAATATCCCGACTTGTCGGGATAATCTTGTAAAAAAAATTTATTCCATAGGGTGAATTTCCAACGCTAAATTCTCCAATACTAATCTTGGATTTGAATTAGTTTGACTAATAATTTCTAGACTTTTTTCAATATTGAGAATAAGGGCAAGTGATTTTTTTCGATCCAGCTGAAAAAAACTGAAGTCTTCCAAAATATTTTTTCGCAGAAGCACTACCCAAAAATTAAGCTCGTCTATTATTTGTGAAGAATCTTTGCTTAAATTTTCGAAAAATAAAAAACTTTCGCTCAAGTCTGTGCTGATTATTTTCCCTAAATTATCTTGAGATTTTTTCCTTCTCTCAAGTTCATCTTTTTCTTTTTGCAAATTTATCGCTAGTCCGGGACGATTAAACGACCAGAATTTCAAATCCTCGACAGTATTTTTTTCCAAAATTATTGCCGATATCTCTTCGTCTTTTACCAAATTAAATTTCTTGATGACACAACGTGATTTAACGGTGGCTATTATATTGTTGATATTTTCCACAATCAAAATCATAACGGCTTTTTGAGGTGGTTCTTCTAGTGTTTTCAAGAGTGCATTTTGCGAAGCTCGACTAAGCCTATCTGCTTCGTCAATTATCACTACCTTATGCTTTCCAAAATAGGCAGAGAGACTCAGTTCGCGCTCTAATTCTCTAATTTTTTCAATTTTTATATCCTTCTTTTTTATCTTACCATCTTTTTCTTCTATTTCTGGAGAAATTATAATTATATCAGGATTGATTTTCTTATCATCCATTCCGCCGGTAATTTTTTTGGCAAATTCCAACGCCAAACTAAATTTGCCAAGATGCGCTGGACCAGAAAAAATATAAGCATGTGAGATAGCATTCTTCTTGATGCTTTTGTCTAGATATTTTATTATTTTTTGGTGGCCGATAATGCTCATAAAAATTTCTAATTTCCAATATCTAATTTCTAATGAAATGCCTAAAGATTAAATTTAAAAATTTTTGGCATTTAAAATTTTATTGGAAATTGGTAATTAGGAATTGGAAATTATTTTTTTAATATACTCTTCCATCTCCTTTTTAAATCTTTCCTTACCAAACTTCTCCACACTTCTTATTATATATTCTCTGTTATAATTTTTTTCATTTTCACAAAATCTTCGAACGCCATCTGCGATGACTTCCGGCGCTCCGCTTTCAAAAAATTCTCCATTTTTCCCCTCTTCTATAATTTCAACTACTCCCCCATCTTTTATGGCAATCACTGCTATACCGTGCATCATCGCTTCAACAGGAGCAATTCCAAAATCATCCACTCCGGGGAAAATAAAAGCGCGAGCATTCTCATAAATATCAGGTAATTTTTCATCTTTCTGAAATCCCAAAAATTTTATATTACTCTTTGCAATTTTTTTAAGTCGTTTTTCTTCCTTGCCAGTGCCAACAATCACCAAAGGCAATTCCAATTTGTTGAAAGCTTCAATAGCCTTGTCTATTTTTTTATACGCCGACAACCTCGAAACAATCAGAAAATATTTTTCATTCTTCATAGCTGTTTCATGTTTCATGTTATATGTTTCATGATTCACTGGTGGATAAATTATCTCACTCTCTCTCCTATAATATTTTTTTATTCTGCTTCTCGTATATTCTGAATTGGCAATTAAATAATCCGGCCGATCAGCCGCTAATTTATCCCAGATGCGAAAATAACTTAAGATCGGGCGAATTATAAATCCCCATTTTTCTTTTCTTTCATCACGCAAATATTTTTCATTATAATCCCAAACAAATCTCATTGGAGAATGAATATAGGCGATATGCATAGTGTCGAGTCTTGTTATTATTCCCTTTGACCAAGCACCCGAAGAAGAAATGACTAAATCAAAATTTCTAAGATCAAATGACTCAGGAGCCGTCGGCAAAAATAGCAAAAAATATTTGAAACGACGACGAAAAAATTTTGGCAATTTTTGAAGGAAAGAGGTGTGAATTTCTCGATTGAGAAATTTTTCACCCATTCTTTCATTGTCATAGATTAGCGTATAAATCGGCGCGGTCGGGAACATTTCACACAAAACTTCCAAAACTTTTTCCGCTCCGCCATATTGATTCAAAAAATCATGTACTAACGCCACACGCAAATTGTTGATATTTTTTTCTTCCATTATTTTAACTACTTAACAATTTAATAATCGAATTAGCACACTCAGTCCAACTAAATCTTTTGACATTTTCATACCCTTTTTCTATTATAGCATTTTTGAAATTATTATCGCTAATTATTCTATAAATCGCCGAGGCAATACTTTCTGGCTCAGTTGGCGTTGCATACGCCACACTGCTTCCACCCACTTCCATGAGCGAAGAAGTGTTGGAAGTCACCACAGGAACTCCTAAGTTTTGAGCTTCTAGAATTGGCAAACCGAAACCTTCATAGAAAGTCGGAAAAAGAAAAGTTTCTGAGTTTTTAATTAAGTTAAATTTTTCATCTTCTGGAACAAATCCAAATTCGATTATCTCATCTTTATATTCGCTATCGTTCATTTTGCTTTTTATTTCTTGATATCCAAAACCTGGCCTTCCAGCTAAAACCAACCTGTGTTTTATTTTATATTTTTCCTTCAAAATTTCAAAAGCCGAAATTATTCCTGCTACATTCTTCCTTTTTTCCAGCCGACTAATAAAAAGCAAGTATGGTTTATATTTTTTATATTGCTCACTGTCTTTTGATTCTTTCTCAATATTTACACCATTATAAATAACTTCAATCTTATTTTCCGGTATCCTATATAATTCAACTAAATCTTTCTTGGTATTTTTTGAAACAGTAATTATTTTCTTAGCCCAAAAGCAAGATAGTTTTATCGAGTAGCGCATATAGAATCTTTCCCAGATAGAATAAGCGTCTTTGACTATTTCATATTCTAAGCCATGCACAACCACAAAGGTTTTTCTAGGATGAACTAGCGGTGCAACATGCGCTGGAATAAAAAGAACATCAACTGGATGAAGCAACATTTCCAAGGAAAGTCCAAATTGTGTCCAAAATCTTGGCCATCTTAAAACTTTAATCTTCCAATTTTTTGGCAATCCCGCCTCATCGGCGGACAAGTCAAAATCAATTTTCTGATTTTTTCTCAGATATAAAACAACCTGCGTTGTAGAGACAAGACACTGCCTCGTTTCTATTAAGTGTTTTATCACCTGGTAAGAATATTCTTCAATACCAGTTCTCTGCGCTAGAAAGGCTCGTGAACCGTCGATACCAATTTTCATAAGCGATGCGAATGATGCGAATTACATACGAATGATGCGAATTATTCGTAGCATTCGCATAGAGTTTGTAGATTCGCATCGATCATTTACTCAGCATTATTGTTCTTTTATAAAGTTCTAGGTTTTCCAAAGCGATACCGATACCCTTTATCACACAAAACAATGGGTCGTCAGCGATATAGCTTGGGACTCCAATGGTTTTAGTAATCAGCTGATCAATGTTTTTTATAAGCGCACCACCGCCAGAAATAACCATACCTTTATCCATAATATCTGCTGAAAGTTCTGGAGG
This sequence comes from Candidatus Moraniibacteriota bacterium, assembly GCA_003483065.1. Classification (GTDB taxonomy): domain Bacteria; phylum Patescibacteriota; class Minisyncoccia; order Moranbacterales; family UBA2206; genus UBA2206. Next base: position 123,791 of record DMWY01000007.1, read on the forward strand.
GGTTTCCTGTAGAACTTTTTTAATAGCATTTATAACTTCACGCAATTCATCTTGAATAGCCTCTGTAATTTCATTCGAAGAAATTTTTATCGATTTTGGCAGTCCCCCAGTCAAATCTCGCCCGCGCACATCAGCATATTCTTCTTTCATTTGTGGTATAGCTGACCCAATTTTTATCTTTATCTCTTCAGCTGTTCGATCTCCAATCGCCAAGCTATATTTTCTTTTTATATAATCAGCGATAGCTTGATCAAATTTATTTCCACCGACTCGCGCACTCGTAGCGCTCACCACTCCGCCTAAAGAAATAACTGCCACCTCAGAAGTTCCTCCACCAATATTAATTATCATATTCCCCGAAGCGTTGGCAATCGGAATTCCCGCGCCAATCGCTGCCAGCATTGGCTCTTTTACGACATAGGCAGCTTTGGCACCCGCCCGAATAGCCGCGTCAATCACTGCCCGTCTTTCGGTCGAAGTCACTCCCACTGGAATAGAAATCATTACTTCCGGCTTAATCAAGCGAAATCTTCCACTAACTTTATTGATAAAATATTTGAGCATGGCTTCGGTAATTTTGTAATCAGCAATCACGCCGTCTTTCATTGGTCGGCTAGCTTGAATTGTGTCAGGTGTGCGTCCAAGCATTTCCTTGGCTTCATTGCCCACTGCCAAAACTTTGTTTTCCAAAATTGAAACAGCCACCACGCTTGGCTCATTAGCCACAATCCCCTTTCCTGGAACAAAAACCAAAATATTCGCTGTTCCTAAATCTATCCCAATTTTTCGTACAAACATGCCGATTTTGTCCGCGAAGTATGAGCGGGAACAAAATCGAGCATCCCGCACCAATTCGCAGTATTAAACTTTTAATCATTTTCAAACTAAGCCGTAGGCGATTTCCGTGAATAAATCCATCCGACACCTAAAATCTATTTTTGGAATTGGTGCTGGGATAACATATTTTCATTATTTCCTAAATTCAGAAACTCTAAATTTACCATTGATTTTTTTCTTTTTTCTCTGCATTATTTTTTCATGTTTTTTCCAGAAAATATCGTCGAATTCTTTTTTTGTTATATTCTTACTAATAAGATTTCCTATTATTAGATTGAAAATATCTACATTCTCTTCTATGAAATCATTTTTCGATTTTCCCTTGGTCACAACTTCCGCTAGCTCCCCCAATTCTTCAATCATCAAATTCAACCTAAAAGTCATATCTTCATTGTTCGTGCCTTTCATTTTGAATTTCTTATGAAATTTTTCAATCGCTTCGTAATATTTTTCCATTTATTTCAATTTAATATATCTTCCTGCTAAATAATTTTTGATAGATTCTCTAGTTGGTTGAACAATTTTTTTTGACAAATTATCCAAGGAAAACCATTTCCATAATAATTTCTACTTTATACTTTCTACTCTTTTTATATCCGCCCCTAATTTTTTCAATCTTTCTTCTATTTTTTCATACCCCCGATCAACTTGATATATATTATTGATAATTGTTTTTTCGTCGGCTAAAAGTCCGGCAATTATGAGTGATGCGCCAGCACGCAAATCAAAACTAGTAATTTTCTTGCCCTTGAGTTTAGTCGGACCGCTTATAACAGCTTGATGCTGATCTAAAATTTTAGCTCGCGCGCCCATACGCGCCAATTCATTGATATAATTAAATCTTCCCTCAAAAATAGTGTCAAAAATCAAAGTATCTCCAATAGCCTGAGTGGCTAAAACACCCAAAGGAGCTTGAACATCCGATGGAATTCCCGGATAAGTTCGTGGATCAATCTTGGAAACAGCTCGTAGTTTTTTAGCTGGGATAACCTGAATTGAGTTTTTAGAAATTTTGAAATCTGCTCCAAATTCGCGAAGTTTTTCCAAAACTAAATCCAGATGATCTTCGCGAGTATTATTGATGATGATCGAGCTATTTGTAGCCACTGCCATAATAAGAAAAGTTGCCGCCTCATTAGCATCGGGGATAATTTTATGTTTAGCGCCTCGTAAACTTTTTGAGCCTGTTATTTTCAAGGTGTGTGTTCCCAAACCTTCAATTTTAGCTCCCAAGGAAATTAGGAATTTACCCAAATCTTCTACGTGTGGCTCACAAGCCGCAATTTTTATGATTGTTTTTCCGCTCATTCCTGAAGCTAGCATCATTGCATTTTCCGTGGCCGTCACCGAAAGTTCTCGGAGCACGACTTTCGTAGCTTTCCTTTTTTTAGAATTAACACTATAAAATTTTTCATTTTGTGAAATTTCAATTCCCATCTTACGCATAGCTTCAAAATGTGTGCCGAGTGGTCTCTTGCCAATCACGCAACCGCCCGGATGATAGAGCTTGAAACCATCAAATCTAGCTGACAAGGAGCCTAAAAGCAAAATTGAGGAGCGCAATTTTTTTATCTTTTCCACATCTAACTTTCGCGGATCTATTACTTCATTCTTAATTGAAATTTTTCTTTCTTCTAGCCATTTTATTTTTGCTCCCATACTTTCCAAAATTTCAATCATGCGAAAAACATCTTCGATGAGGGGAAGGTTTTCCAAGATACATTCTTTTTTAGTCAAGATTGTCGCAGCCAAAATTGGCGTAGTAGCGTTTTTTGAGCCTCGCACATCAATTGTTCCAACCAGTTTTTTCCCGCCAATTATTTCAAAATATTGTGCCATTTTTGTCTTTGAGCGAAAGCGAGAAGCTACAAAAATGAGCATCCCTGCACAAATTCGCCTTTATTATTTAAACTACAACAAAACTAAGCCGTTAGGCGCCTACACACATAAATCTCATCAAAACTTTAATCTATATTGGAATTTGGTGCGGGACAAAACCCTTTTATTTAAAACAAAGCTACATATAGACTATACTATATGTAGCTGATAAAATCAACTCGAATGAATTTTGTTTTTACTTAAAAAGATTTTTATAATTCTTCGCCCAATACACAATTCCACTATAATAATTATTATTAAAAGTCCCTAAATAATTAATCGAGGCTTTCTTTATCGTTGAAGAACTATCTGAAGTAGCTCCGGCCTTTCTTAGTTTTATAGCCATCGCCATTACTCCGTCAGTAATATTCCAAGGATCAGGTTTTTTATGCCCAGTATTAGATGTTATTTGAGATTCATACCCTTTCCAAACATCTGACATGAATTGCGACACTCCCATTGCACCTCCTTGACCAATATATCCGCTAGGCGAACATGACACTTTTTTGTCTTTGTTGTATCCAAGATCTTTTACTATATCATAAAAAAGGTCCTCTCTTTTGTTGAGTAAATCTATTGATGATTGCCATTTCTTATTCTTTTTTAGAAGTGATTTGTATCTCGCCAAAGCTACTTCCACTACTTTCTTATAGGTACATTGACCAGTGTTTGCTCCAAGATTTGTTTCCATTTTCAAAAATCCGTATAGCACCCCTTTTGGCACTCCAGTTTTTCCACTAGCATATTCTACTGCTTCCTGAATGTTTTTAGCACTATATGAAGTACCAGTCACTTTCAATAAATCACTTTGCAATTCGGCCAGCTTTTTTTGCAACTCTTCAATTGTCGCCTGAGTTTCAACAATATCACTTACTATTTCTTTTTTTTCTGCTTGTTTTATAACTAAAAGATCTTCGTGTTCTTCTTTTTTTTCGGCTAATTCTTCTTTCACAATAGCCGTCTTATCTTTATCTTTTCTTATTTCCTCTGCTACTGCAAGGAATTTTTCTTTAACATTAAGCATCTGATCGAAGTTTTCAAAATATTCATTAAATTTAACATCACTTAAGCCTAATGCCCAAAAAATTTCTGCATCCTCAGAATACATTTCTTGTGCATAAGCCATCATAACTTTTTTATTTAATGTGATTCTATTCTCAAGATTTTCAATTTCTTTTTCTTTTCTAGAAATTTCTTCTTTTGTTTGATTGAGCTGGTCTGTCGTAGAACTTATTTGCTTTTGAGTAACATTAAGCTCTGATTGATTTTGTTGCAGTTCTTTTTCTTCTTTTTCAATTTTATTTTGCAACTTGTTCATATCATCTTTGATATCAGATGCGTCATCTTCCGCTTGAGTAAAATTTATTCCACTGCCAAAATTAACCGCCGAAAAGACGATTATAAAAATAAATAATATTATTTTCTTGTTAGGGAATTTCATATTCTTTGTAATTGATTATAGCAAATTTTTTGAAAAAAGAAAACTGCCCCGAAATCTCGGGACAGTTCTGAAAATATTTACTATATTTCACCAACTATTTCTTTGTTTCTTCTTTTTTAGCTTCTTCTCCCTCAGCTGGTTTTTCTTTCTTTATCACTCCCTCAACTTTTGTCACATCAGCTTCGACTTTTTCTGAAAGTCCCGTTAGTTCTTCTTCACTTCGAGGAGGAGATACGAGAGCCACCACAGTCTCCGGTTCGAGTTCAATCTTAACTTTTGGAGAAATCTTAAGATCCTTGATACAAATATGATCTTCGAAAGTTTTTAGACTGGTGATGTCAACTTCAATTTCAGACGGCAAATCAGCTGGCAAACACTTAACAGTAATTTCATCCAAACTTTTGACCAACACTCCACCCAATTCTTTCACTGCTGGCGCTTCTCCGACATAAATAACTTCCACTGCTTTTTCAATTTCTTCATCCATTCTTACTTGGAAAAAATCAGTATGAATAATATTGCCCATCACTGGGTCTTTTTGAATTTCATAAATGATAACATTTCTTTTGTCTTTTTCGTCGATATCGAGTTCAATCATAGTGCTTTCTCCGGAAACTCTCAATAGTTTTGCAAACTCAATTGCATTGACCCAAAGACTTTTTGGAGTCACTTTTTTCCCATAAACTACTGCCGGAAACAATCCTTCTTTTTTTCCAGCTTTAGTCTTCCTACCAAAAACCTCTCTGGTTTTGGCTATCAATTTTACCTTATCCATGTTTTTGCCACTCTACCAACGCTCGCATTGCTTCGCTATTTGCAAATGAAATTACTAATATTAGCGCATTTTTTACAAATTATTTGTAATCATTCGCTTTAATTTGTAGCTTCATTAGCTAATAGTGAGTGAGACGAACGTCCTCTCAAGTGAAATAAAAATTAAAAAAAGCTAAAAGCTTTATCCCTAAGATTTTAGCACAAATTCAGATTAAGTCAATAGAAATCACATCTTGCAACATTCAATATCCTTTCCTTAATCTTATATCCCTCACAATGTTTCAGCACCCCCAAATACGATTGCAGACTTTGATTGAAGGATTCCTGCGAAATTATCCCATTTTCCAAAGCATTCTTTTTGTTTTGAATTTTTTTGAGCATTCGTCTTTTGGTTTTTGTCCGTAAAATTCTGTGATATGGAAAGTTAACCATTCCTAAAAAATCAACACCAGATGAGAAAGTTTCGATGGAAATTTTATTGGGGTGAAGTTCTAATTTCAATTCATTTTTCAGGAAATTTCTGATCAATTCAATCAAGCTTTCCAATTCTTTTTTATTCTCCGATAAAATCACAAAATCATCAGCGTAGCGGATATAGTATTTTATTTTTAGTTTGTGTTTCACAAATTGATCGAACTTATTCATATAAACATTCACAAACAATTGCGAAGTCAAATTTCCCAATGGAAGTCCTACGCCAGAGAACTCCCTCTCCTTAATAAGGAGAGGGCTGGGGTGAGGTTGCGCTGGAGTATTAAAACTGCCAATCACATTCTCCAAAAGCCCAATAATATTTTCATCCGCAATATATTCTCGTAATATTTTTATCAAAATTTCATGATCAATATTAGCAAAAAACTTTTTTATGTCACATTTCAAAACCCAGCAAGTTTTGGTGTTGTTTTGACTGACTTTATGGAAATACTCTTTGAATTTATCAATAGCTCTGTGCGTGCCTTTGTTGTTTCGGCAAGAATATGAATCGTGAGTGAAAGTTTTGTCAAAAAATGGATACAATTTTCGATAAATTGCATGATGCAAAAGTCGGTCTTTGACTTTGGCTTTATGAATGTCTCTGGGCTTAGGATCATTGATCTTGAAAGCTTGATAACCGCCGTGTTTCCAAGTATGATTAGAAAGTTCGAAGTGAAGCGAGAAAATATTGTCCATCAACTGCAAAGAAAATTCCTGCAAATCTTTTCTGTTCTTTTTTCCACAAACAAATTCTTTCCAAGCTAAGAGTAAATTTTCTAAACAAATAATATCTTCAAATTTATGAGTCAATTGAATTTTTCTAATCATAATAATAATTCTACCTTTAAATCCCCCCCCCCAGCTACCAGCAGTATTTGAGAAAATAAAAAGTCTGTATTTGTTATGGTATGGCTATTATCAAATTCTGCCAAAGGCTCATAGATATACATTGGGACAAAAGGTGGATAGGATTTTTATGGAAATGATAGAAGCTGTATCTGTTGCTAGTTTTTTAAAACCAGAAGAAAAAGTACCGTATATAAAACTGGCTATCAGGAAATTAGATGTTTTGAAAATATTTCTCAATATTCTTTGGGAAACAAAATCTTTGGATGAAAATAAATACATTCAGCTTTCGGAAAAATTGAATTCCATTGGTAGAGATTTAGGAGGTTGGAGTGGAAGTATTCTGGCAAAGAAAAACTCTCCCGATAATAAATAGCGAGAGAGAAATGGAGAGATTTGCGCAACCCGCGGAAGGATTGTCGGCATTCCACTGATTGTCGAGCCAATTGTAGTTCCAGTTCCACTTGCCATCATCGCTCCGGTTGAGATAAAGGATGTTGCGGTTGCCATTCGGATTGCGAAGAATTGTATAAAATATCTTCTATGCCACCACTCTTTGAATACTCTCCGAGTTGAATTTTATTCGTGATCTAAAATCACCTAATATTTTACACCAAGTATCTTCATTTTTTTGAAGTTGCTACATACATCACACTATCCAAAACCTTGATCTTGGATATTCTGGATTATATGGATACTGGTTTCGAAAGTGAGAAGCCTTAATCGCTCACATATTTTTCTACTACCAATTTTAGTTTAGCATAAAATAAAAACCTCGCACATTTCTGTACGAGGCTCCGATTAGGCGCAATCGGAAGCGTTGGCAAAAATTTGCCGACCCAAGGACTAAGGACAAAGTATCCTAAAGTCCAAGGATCAAAGTTCTCAGGACTGACTTGCGCAACCCGCGGAAGGAATGTCGGCATCCCACTGAGAGCCGAGCCAACGGTAGTGCCAGTCCCACAGGCCATCATCGCTCCGGTTGAGATAAAGGATGCGGCGGCCGCCACTCGGATTGCGAAGAACCTGTCCAGGAAAATCCATGAAATTTATTTTAAAATTGCGGTGGAACCACTCGAGGATACTGTTTTCCTTGTTGGCCTGATAATCCAGCCATAAACCAAGAAAAATATTTCCCGCAAAACGGATAAATTCCGGCTTTTCTTCTTTCAGACGGCGGAGTTTTTCCTCGCCCAAAATCGAGTTCTCTCTTTTTCTGAGACAAGTCTCAAAAATAAAATTGGCGAGTTCAATTTCTGTGAGCGCCAGCGAGCGAGAATCGATATCTTCCTCGCCTGCAAGCCCGTCGCCATTAACCGGCCCTTTCCAAGTCGTCCAGCCCTTACCAATAAAACTGGCGGGGTCGAACAACTTAGTTAAGAGAGTTTTGGGATCGCCAACATTGAGATGGAATTTGTTTGCAATAAATGCAGCAAACATTTTCCCTCTCTGCTCCGCCGGAAGTTCAATAAAAATTTGTACATCCGCATCAATTGATTCCCACGGAGTATCCGTGAGAAGTGATGCAACTATACTGCGAGACTGACCGGCCGAAATTTTATTCTTCATAACAATTCTCCTTGTAATTTTGCGCTTGACCATATCTTGCACAATACAAAATACAGCTAGACGCGTTTCATTTCGCCACAGCAGAAAAAAGTCTTCGTGTCATTCCTGCGAAAGCAGGAATCTAGTGTAAAAATATTGTAAAATACTTAAGTCTTTACAATAAACAAAAATTTAAGACTGGATCCCCGCATTCGCGAGGATGACATAGAAAAAACTCCTTTCTGCCATGGCAAAACACAAATTTCGCCTTTTTAAGGAACAATTTTCACTAACTATAAATTATACACCCAAAACAGATTTTTGTCCAGTGCTTGTACAAGATTTGGCTTAAATAAGGTAATATATTTCATCCAAACAGCTCTTTCACATCTTCCCAAGTTAGCTTTTTGAAAAGATCCTTGCTTTCCCCTACTAAATTGTCAAACAAAAACTTTTTCTTTTCCTGCAGTTTGACAATTTTTTCTTCAATTGTTCCTTTGGTAATCAAACGATATACATTGACTGATTTTTTCTGTCCGATGCGATGCGTTCGGTCAATAGCTTGGTTTTCCACGCTCGGATTCCACCACGGATCAAAAATAATCACATTGTCTGCCGAAGTTAAATTGAGTCCTGTTCCTCCTGCTTTAAGACTAATAAGAAAAACTCTTTTATTTTCACTGGCGTTAAATTCCTCCACCATCTCTTTTCTATTTTTAGTTTTTCCTGAAAGATACAGGTATTTAATTTTGTCTTTTTCCAAAACTTTTGCGAGTATATCAAGCATTTGAGTAAATTGACTAAACACCAAAACTTTTCGGCCGGAAGAAACAATTTCTTCAATCAATTCCTGAAAACTTTCTAGCTTAGCCGATTCATATTTGGCATAATCCTTGTTTTTCAAAAGCAAGGTCGGGTGATTGCAAACTTGCCTGAGCTTCATTAGTCCCGCCAAAATATGAATCTGCGATTTTTGAAAACCTTTCTCTGAGACAGTTTTCATTATTTCGCTTTTCACGTTGGCTAAAATCTCCTGATATAAAATATTTTGCGCTTCGGTCAATTCCGAAATCACAACTTGCTCAACTTTTGGAGGCAATTCTTTCAAAACTTCGCTTTTTGTCCGCCGGAGCATAAAACATTCCACTTTTTTGCGAAGACACTGCAAAGCCTTGGCATCATTTTTTTTCATAATCGGTGTCAAAAATCTTTTGGTAAAATGATTATAATTCCCCAAAAACCCCGGCATTAAAAAATCAAAGACCGACCAAATTTCTGAAACGCTGTTTTCTAATGGCGTTCCCGTAAGCGCTAGCTTATAATCTGCATCAATTTTTTTGACCGCTCTGGCATTTTGCGTTTTATGATTTTTGATAAACTGTGCTTCATCCAAAAAACAATAGTTGAATTTTATCTGTTTCTTTTCATAGATATCGCCGTCTTTTTTAATGGTGGAATAGGAAGTGATAATTAAATCATAATTTTTTATTTTTCCAATATTTTTGGCTCTTTCTTTAGGTTGCCCTTCAATAATTAGAACTTTGAGATATGGGAAAAATTTTACTGCTTCCTGCTCCCAGTTAAATAGTAATGTCTTGGGACAAATCACAATAGACGGCTTATCCTTATTCTTATTCATCTCAAGGAGTGTCAGGGCTTGTAAAGTTTTTCCTAATCCCATATCATCCGCTAAAATCCCAGCAAAGCGATATTTGCGCAGAAAATGAAACCAGTGAATTCCTTCTTTCTGATAATCTCGCAAAGTCCGGTTTATCTTACTTGGCAATTTTATCTTCTCGACCGATCGACCGCTTTGCGCTTCACTGATAAATTTTTTGAAACCTTCTGCCACTTGTGCGCTATAATACTCTGAATTGGCAAAAATATTTTCCAGTTCTGGCGCGTGATAGGCTCGCCCCTCAAAACTGCCACTGGCTTTTTGATAGAAACTTTCCAACATTAAAATAAATCTTTCCAATTCTTCCCAATTGGAAATTCTGAGCATTCGCCCATCGTTCATTCGGATAAATTCTTCTTTGTTTTTTAGATAATTTTTCAAATCTTCCAAACTGATGCGATCCTTTCCCAAATAGCAATCGACATCAAAAGCCAGCCAATCATTTTCGGCGTTCATATCCACCGAAAAATCCGCCTTGAAATTTTCCTCATAAAAATTAAATTCGTCGCGAGTGAATTCAATTGGATAATTCAAGCTTTTGATGTGGGGCCAATGGTTTTTGTGGTAATGCATTATTTTTTTGGCATTTTCCCGCACGCATTTCAAATTTTTACTAAAGCCATATTTTTCATCATAATAAAATTTAGAAAATAAGTGCTGTTCTTCTTTTCGGCATATGTCCGCATAACAAATCTCTTGTTCATTGATTTTTATGTGATATTTCCCGCGATTTTTCAACTCATTTTTTTGAAAACTAAGAGTTCCGCCTTTCATACTCTTAGTCACAGTCTGCCCGACATCAATTTTGGAAAAACCATAGTCCACTATTGCTCGCACGCGCAAATTGTTATTTTGACTATCATATTCTACTGAAATTGCCGGTCCGATTTTTTTGAATTTTTTGACTGAAAAATTTTGTGCTAAACTAGTTTTTAAAACAAAATATTTTCTCGCTCCTTCCAGTATTTCATTTATTTTAATTATCTCTTCGTCGCGAAATTCCGTTTCCCAAAAATATTTCTCCTGACTTTCAAATTGATAATTATGGTAATACTCATAATACCTGTGTCCGTTTTCCAAAATTCTCGCCACAATCCTTGCCAATATCGGTGAGATTGGATGAATTTCTATCTGATTATTTCGAATCAAAATCAAATGTTCATTACCACAAAAATAATAACTCTTATCTTTTTGCCAAAACTCGCCATCGAGCCTGAAAACAAAATCTGTTTGCGTTGAAAATTCCGAATGGTTATGATAATTTTCTGTTTCTTTGAAAAAAATCTCAGCCGTTATCCTCTCCGAATTTTCCGGAAAATATAATTCGGTCTTTATTGATCTGTGATTGAGAGAAATTGAAAATCCGGATAGCTTTATCAGTTGAAAAATTTTCTCCCAATCAATTTCTCTTGTTTCAAAAAAATTTTCGGAACACAAGATTTCCAAAAGCTCTTTTTGAGCCAAAGTCAGATTCTTCTTTTCTTCTTGCAAGATATTTTTCGGCTGATTTTGCCAATAAAAAAATCTGTCATTATTATTTTTTGCGATATCTATCCTCGCGTTATAATTAACATCCAAAATCAGATGATATTTTTTAGAAATATCTTTTGGCAAATTTTCTTTTTTCAATTCATTTTTCTTTTCTGATTTTGAAATTAATTTATCTCCTAATTCTTCCAAAACTTGCTGAGATAATCCATTCGCATCAATGCCAATCATTTGCAATAGTTTTTTCAATTGGGCTTCTTTTTTTTCTTGGCTTTTTTCAAAATGATCAACAATATCATTCTTATCAACAATATCAATTATTTCCGCTTCTTGATAATTTTCCGGTTTCACATCGGTATAGTCATAAACGAGATCATTTTCATTGTTATTTTTAGAAATTTTAGCAAAACTAATCAGCAATTTTTTAATCTCCTCAAAATTCAAAAATTCATCTTCCATTTCATATGTTTCTTCCCAGAGATCAATAAATTTCAATCCCAAAGCTACACTGTGCTTACATTCTCCCCAATCATAAGGACATGTGCAATTAGGCGTGCTAAATTTATTAGTCAAAAAATTAAAGACTATGCTAGTTGCATAGATGTCCGTTCCGTTCACATTAGCCTCAATCTTGATTTTTTCTTTGGAACGATGATCTAAAATCTTCAGTTTTCCTACTAATCCTTGTTCAAAATATACTTTTCCCCGCCCAAAGATAGTGTCCCCGTGAATGGATTTTAATTGATCAATTAGGTTATTTCTGTCAAAAGTAATTTTAATCATAATAAAAATCTTCCCTGCATGATAGCAGTTTTTTGATGAATAATCAAGCTGTAGGGGCTACTGGAATCATTTTCAATCTCATTTTTCCAATAACCATTTCCAAATCGGCTTCACAATTATGGTTCTGTTTTGCAAAATTATTTCCTCATCATCGTCACTAGTCAAAATAAGCCCGCTTGATAATTTATACTTTTCCATTGCCTCAAGTAGCCCACCTATTTCTCGCTCGCGGTTATTTGCATCCAAATGATCAGTCACTTGGATTAGACTTTCAATTTTTCGCTTTGACACAGCCACAAAATCACACTCCTTTTTATCGCTAAAATAAAAAATTTCTTTCCCTCTATTTTTCAACTCTATAAAAACTATGTTTTCCAATATTCTGCCAACATTTAACGAATGCGTAACTGCCACTTCTTGATACAGCCCTGCATCTATTAGATACAACTTATCCGGATTATATATTTGTTTTTTTATGGAGAAACTGTGCTTGGGCACAGAAAAAAATAAGTAAGCATCTATTAAATATGAAATATAATTTTTGACAGTCATTAGGCTCTTAATTTCTGTCATTTTGGCAATATTTTCATAGCTTAGTATCACGCCGATATTAGAAGAAACAAATGAAACTATCTCGCGCAAATTTATTTCACTCTTAATTTTTTTCCTCAGCATAATATCACGATACACAATGTTTTTCAGATATTCCTGAAGTAGCGGACGAAATTGATTGATTACTATTTCCGGAAAACCGCCGTTTTTAAAGTATTGATTGAATACTTTTTTTATTTCCTTTTTCTTATCCGAATCATAAAAATCATTTTCCCCTGTTTCTCCCAATTTATACTTCACTAATTCCCCGAATGACAACGGGAAAAGATTAATTGGATAATTTCTTCCTGTAAGTGCAGTACCGATTTCTTTTGACAGAAGTCGAGCATTTGAACCTGTGATATAAATCTTATACCTTTTATCTTCCAGTAAGCGGTTGATGAATTTTTCCCATCGAGAAATATTTTGTATCTCATCAAAAAATAGATAGACCTTATTTTTTTTATCAACATCTACCACTTCATAAAAACATTCAAGTAAAATAGAAAGATCAGTTGCGGAGAAATTCAGAAGTTTTTCATCTTCAAAATTAAAATACAAGAAATTTTCTTCGCTTGTCTTTTTTTTCTCTTTGATTTTTTTCCAAATTAACCGCATCAAAAAAGACTTGCCAGATCGTCTGACGCCAGTTATCACTACCGCCTCTTTCAGGGCATCGATTTTATCAAACAAGATATTTTGAATAACTTCCCTTTCAATGGGATTCTCAATATTCAAAAAAATCTTGCGTTGCGATAAAATTAATTCTTTTAATAAGCTCTTATTTATCATATAGTTTACAATATTATATTTACAGTGTAATATTATACCAATAACATTACATTGTCAATGTAATATGCTGGTATATTGTAGTTTTTGGCTTAAATAAAAGATTTTCTAAACTTTTATTCTTCGTAAATACACACTTTCAACCAAGCCAATAGCGGAAAGCATAATTACCATCGAACTGCCACCATAACTCAAAAATGACAAAGGCACTCCCGCAACGGGCATAACGCCGATGTTCATGCCGACATTTATGAGAAATTGAAAAAATAAAATCGATAGGATTCCCAAAGTTAACAGATAGCCAAAATTATCCCGTGCGAGTCTTGCAGTTTCTTTTATCCGCCAAAAAATAATTCCAAAAAGCACAAAAATTGCCATTGCACCGACCAAGCCCAATTCTTCAGTAATCACAGAAAAAATAAAATCAGTGTGTTTTTCTGGCAAAAAATTCAATTGCGATTGTGAACCGTGACCCATCCCTTTGCCAAATATTCCACCCGAACCAACTGCAATAGTGGCTTGAATCACGTTGTATCCACTACCCATTGGATCGTTTTGAGGTTTGACGAAATTTATTATCCGATCTTTTTGGTAATCCTTGAGAAAAAACCAACTCGATGAAGTGGTCAAGATTCCAAAAATTAGAAGCAGGGCTAAGTTTTTTTTATTGAGCCCTGAAGCCAAAAGAAGCGTCATCCAGCTAGCTAGTATTATTGTTGCGGATCCTAAGTCGGGTTGTTTCATAATTAGAAAAATCGGGATGAAGATAAGGATGATAGAAGAAATTATTCGTACAAAAATACTTAGTTGCGTCTTTTTTTTGCTCAAAAAACTAGCCAAAAAAATAACCATGATGATTTTGGCAAGTTCCACTGGCTGAAAGTTGAAGAAAAAAAACTCCAACCAACCCGTGTTACCCTTGACTGTTTTTCCAAATAAAATAACCATCGTTAAAATGATGAGCATCAGAAAATATAACTTGGTGCTATGTGAATTTAACAGCCGATAATCAAAAAAAGACAAAAAAAACATCGCGCTGATACCGATGATAATAGAAATTATTTGTTTTTGAAAATTTGCCGGATTAAAGGTTGCCCCAGAAAAAGAAACGCTGTAGATTATTAGCAAACTAATAATGAGGAGCAGGCTTATTGAAATTATCAAAACCCAATCCAACTTGAAAAGTTTATTCATACTAGTATGTTCGCTTAATGAAAGCTTCCGAATTGAAAATATTTACCTCAGCTTGAGCTTCCATCGTGCTCACTGTACCCGGAAAACTGCTTGGCCAAAAAGTTTTGAAATCACGATCCTCCCCTGCCTTAACTGTCCCCATTTGAGTGGAATTAAGTGCAAGAATGTTATCCGTAGAATCTTTTAATATTATCTGTATTTTTATACTATCAAAGTCATATGGACTACGATTTCTGAGCAACCCTTGCGCATTAGCAAAGCCTGTTCCGCCAGAAATTTCACTGTAGTTTTTGTTGATAATTTGAATATCCGGTCTTTCATAATAATCTTCGAATCTTATCCAATTAGAACTAAGTATCTTAAATTCTTGTGAAAAAGGAACGCTTGGCGCATCGATATTAGTTTCCACGATATATTTTTCTTCACCTGGCAAAATAAAACTGAAACCTTTTTTGGTTGCGATAATGCTACCTACCTCATCTTTCAAATTTATTTCATAAGCAAAATTTTTATCACCAAAAACTGCATTAGGATTAGTCACTTTTGCATAGAAATCATACTTGTCAGAAAGGCCAGAAAAAACTACGCCAATTTTTCCAATTGTCAAATCTTTCGCCACTATTACATTACATTCTTTTTGGCAAACTCCCCCACAATCAACGCCCCGCTCATTTTGATTCTGTCTTCCGTCTGTGCAAGTTTCTTCTGGTTTAAACGCAAAATAAAGACCGAGAATAATCAGGATAAAAAAAGTTAAGTAGACAGAAATTATAATATATTTTTTACGCTCAGTATTTTCTAGTTCCATAAAAATATTCTAACATAAATTTACGAACTACGAAATAGCCGAAATACGAAACGCTCATACCACCTCTTTTGCGTATTTTCGTATTTAGTCTTAATTTCGTATTTCGTAAGGGACAAAAAAAGAGCATTATTCTGGCGGCGGCCTACTCTCCCTCGTAAGAGGTACCATCGGCGCTGAAGTGCTTAACTGCTGAGTTCGGAATGGGATCAGGTGTAGCCACTTCGCTAGAGCCACCAAAATAATGCTCTCTTATATATTCTTTCAAAAAGCATTAATTACTGGAGAAAAAAACATGAAAAATACTACGGTCGTCATTATGAGAGTAAAAATTGTAAAAATAAACTTCAAACTTTCCTTATATTTTTTCATACAAAATGCTAATTTAGTAATTTCTAACTGCTAATCAAATCACATAACACGCAGCACGCAACACGAATCAAATCCGAAGAATTGTTTCATGTTTTGTGTTTCATGTTACATGATAATCAAAATCAAGAGAGATAAAGTTCAATTTATTAGTATCTCTTGGCTTAACAGATCGCTCTGCTTTCACCTGAGACCTATCAACCTGGTCATCTTCCAGGAAATCGCCCCGACTTGCGTCGGGGATTGCCTAATCTTGAGGTGGGCTTCCCGCTTATATGCTTTCAGCGGTTATCCCGTCCAAACGTAGCTACCCAGCAGTGCTCCTGGCGGAACAGCTGGTACACCAGAGGTTTGTTCTTTCCGGTCCTCTCGTACTAGGAAAAAGTCCTCTCAAGCAATAACGCCTACAGCAGATAGGAGACCAACCTGTCTCACGACGGTTTGAACCCAGCTCACGTACCGCTTTAATTGGCGAACAGCCAAACCCTTGGGACCTTCTCCAGCCCCAGGATGCGATGAGCCGACATCGAGGTGCCAAACCCCATCGTCGATATGGACTCTTGGATGGGATCAGCCTGTTATCCCCGGGGTAACTTTTATCTGATGATCTTCTGCGCATCTATTTGCGACAGTCGGTTCACTAAATTCTACTTTCGTAACTGATCGACTAATAAGTCTCGCAGTAAAGCTGGCTTATGCTTTTGCACTATCGACTCGATTTCCATCCGAGTCTAGCCAACCTTTGTAAACGCCTCCGTTGCCATTTAGGAGGCGACCGCCCCAGTCAAACTACCCGCCAGGCACTGTCCCCGGACTGGTATGAATAACCAAAACGACTTACAAATTTATGAACCGTAAATACGATAATTACAACTTCGTCTAATCTAATCCTCTTTTAAATAATATCCTATTTAACGGCTCAAAATCATAAGTCTTTTGTGACTCATAACAGCCCAGGGTTAGAATTTAAAACTATACAGAGTGGTATTACATATTTTGACTCCATCCTAACCAGAGTCAGGACTTCAAAGTCTCCCACCTATACTAGGCAGCACAATCTCAAATTCAATACCAAGTTGTAGTAAAGCTCCACGGGGTCTTTTCGTCTTGCTGCAGGTCGACGGCATCTTTACCGTCATTGCAATTTCACCGAGCTCTTCGTTAAGACAGTTACCAAGTCGTTACGCCTTTAATGCGGGACAGAATTTACCTGTCAAGGAATTTCGCTGATCCATTCCTCAATGATGTACCATATCTTCATCCATAAAAAATTATGGAGCACGGCGTGTGGTATCTGAGGGGTCGCCAACAAAGCGACTTCCCTGCTGATTACTCTATTAAAAATAGAGCTTCCCAGCATATAGCCATGTATTTTATTAAAACCAATTCTGCATTACTACAGAATGAGGCAGCTTTTCATTATTTACCAAATAATCTTCCATAATCGTTCCAGTCCTTCTGAAATCTTTTTGCAAAAATTTCAGAACCTTAGAACGATTATAGTTATCGCTGACGTTCACTGGCGCTTCGGGGATTGGCTTGCACCGCTCCCGTTAACGTTCCAGCACTGGTCAGGCGTCAGCCCCTATACATCCCCTTACGGGTTTGCAGAGACCTGTGTTTTTGGTAAACAGTCGCTTGGTATCTTTCGCTGCGCCCCGATTTGCATCGGGGAGTCCATATCCCTAGGTTACGGACGCTATTTTGCCGAGTTCCTTAACGAAGGTTCACTCGTTCACCTTAGGCTACTCGCCCAGTCTACCTGTGTCGGTTTTAGTACGGTTTTCGTGTTACTAATTTTAGAAGTTTTTCCAGGCACCGCGCTCCTTTCTCTTCTCCTGCCGTAAAGCAGAATTCGAGAAGTATTTTGAACTATTGCACAGCGGATTTTCCTACTATGCGTTCTCAACACTCCTACGTGAATCCAATTACTCGCAGAAAGTACAGCGATGCGTCCCTCCATCAAATAACACGAAAGTCTCGGAATATTAACCGTGTGTCCATCGACTACGCCTTTCGGCCTCGCCTTAGGCCCGACTAACCCTGAGTTGATTGACATTGCCCAGGAAACCTTAGACTTTCGGTGTTGGGGGTTCTCACCCCAATTGCGGTTACTCGTTCCAGCATTCTCACTTCCATAAACTCCAGCCTTGCTCACGCTCGACCTTCAGCGCTTATGGAACGCTTCCCTACCACGCCCGTGTTTCGCTATCGCTCACCACGAGGAATTTTTAATTTTTAATTTTTAATTTTTAATAAAATTCCAATGAATAAATTTTAAATTTAGACATTAAAAATTCGTTTCAAATTTCAAATTTCAAATTTCAAATTCCGTGTTGAACGTTAGTGAAACACGGACATCCGCATCTTCGGTATTATGTTTGAGCCCCGTTGAATTTTCGGCGCAAAGTCTCTAGACTAGTGAGCTGTTACGCACTCTTTAAAGGATGGCTGCTTCTGAGCCAACCTCCTAGGTGTATAAGAAACTTTACTTCCTTTACCACTTAACATAAATTTTGGGACCTTAGATTGCGATCATGGGCTTTTTCCCTTTTGAGCTCCGAGCTTAGCCCCGGAGTTCTGACTGCTTGAATAATTACTTTGGAATTCGGAGTTTGGTTGAGAACCCTACGGCGAACCGCGAATTCTCATTCAGTAGCTCTACCTCCAAAGCATAGTTTTCAAACGCTAGCCCTCAAGCTATTTCGGGAAGAACCAGCTATCGCCAAGTTCGATTGGAATTTCTCCTCTATTCACAAGTCATCCCCGCATGTTGCACGGTGCGTGGGTTCGGGCCTCCTTTGCCTTTTACAGCAAATTCACCCTGCTCATAAATAGCTCACCTGGCTTCGGGTCTAGTCCATGCCATTTAAGTTCGCCCTTTCAGGCTCGCTTTCACTACGACTCCGCAACATAAAGTTGCTTAGTCAACGACATAGAACTAACTCGCTGGATCGTTCTACAAAAAGCACGCCATCATCCCGACTTGCGCCAGGACTCTGACTCTTTGTTAGCATATGGTTTCAGATACTATTTCATCTCCCTCATCGGGATACTTTTCACCTTTCCCTCACGGTACTCGTTCGCTATCGATCTCATACTATATTTAGTCTTGGAGCTATAGTGGCCCCGGATTCAGACGGGATTTCACCGGTCCCGCCCTACTTGAGAATAATTACGTAGATTATATTATATTTTCACATACAAGGCTTTCACTTTCTATGGCCGCTCTTTCCAGAGACGTTTTGTTAATAAATATAATTCTACCCCGATTAAACGAGTAAAATTACCTCGCAACCCCATCTCGATAAATCGAGATGGTTTAGACTATTCCCCGTTCGCTCGCCACTACTTGGGGAATCTCAATTGATTTCTTTTCCTCCGGCTAATAAGATGTTTCAGTTCGCCGGGTATGCCACATTATCCTATGAATTCAGATAATGTTTCCCCGCCGAGGCGGGGAGGGTTATCCCATTCGGAAATCTCCGGATCAAAGGTTGCTAGTCACCTCCCCGAAGCTTATCGCAGACTGCTACGCCCTTCATCGCTAGTATGAGTCAAGGCATTCACCATATGCATTAGTATTACCGCTCTTAATTTTTTGTCCCGATTTGCATCGGAACGGATTAGCAGTTAGCAATTACCAAATAATTTGCTAACTTATTTAAACTCTTACTTATTGCATTTTTTTACCTACAAAACTCAACATTTTTATTGCTTAAAAAATATTGAGTGACTAATCATTAACATCAATTCCTTTTCCGCCAGGTTGCTAGAAATTAATTTGTTATGATTAAGACCTATAAATTGTTAAAGTTCTTTAACTGATGCGGAAAATAATTTATACAACTTCTTTTGTAGAAATGATTTCAGCGCCAATTAAATTTTAAGAAACAAAAAACCGCTTCGCGAGCGGGACATTTTAACCAAAGCTAAAATTAAGAATCACCCGCTTTTCTTTTGAATAAATTGTTTTGAAACTATCATTAAGGATTTCCCCTAAAAATTTAATTTTTAAACTCGAGCGACTGCTAATTTACACGTAAAGTCATTCTAGCAACTGCTCAAAAACTTGTCAAGCGAAATTTTTCTGAATGATTTTCCACTCAATTTTTCTCCCCTCACAATGCTTCAACACTCCCAAATACGATTGTAAACTCTGATTGAAAGATTCCTGCGAAATTATTTTGTCTTTTAATTCTTCGCGTTTTTTGGAAATTTTTTTAAACATCCGCCTTTTGGTTTTCGTCCGCAAAATTTTGTGTTTTGGAAAATTCACCATTCCCAAAAAATCAACTCCGGAAGAAAAAGTTTCAATGGAAATTTTGTTAGGATGAAGTTCTAATTTCAATTCATTTTTTAGGAAATTTCTAATCAACTCAATTAAGTTTTCCAATTCTTTTTTATCTTCCGACAAAATCACAAAATCATCAGCATAACGGATACAGTATTTCATTTTAAGTTTGTGCTTCATAAACTGATCAAATTTATTCATATAAATATTCACAAATAACTGCGAGGTTAAATTGCCTAATGGAAGTCCAACACCAAGGAACTCCCTCTCCTTTTCAAGGAGAGGG
>DMWY01000004.1 GCA_003483065.1 Candidatus Moraniibacteriota bacterium
GTGTCCTAGCGACGAAGTCAGGAAATAAATTGTCTTCCAAATTGAATTCAAATTTTATAACATCGGGCTTATTTCTTTTCTCGTATCTGAATTCTTTCCATGCTAAAAACAAATTTTCCAAGCTAATTATTTTTTCAAATACATTATGAACAACCTCACCATTAAAGCCCCCCCCCCCACGGGCTTGACCAAATTAATATTCCTTTGACGCATAAAATTTGTGAGTTTTATAAAAAAGCTTATCTCTTATCTTCAAAAGTCAAAAAACAAGATCGTTTCGGAATTTTTTTGAAAACAGAAAACCTTTTATTGGAAATTTTTGAGTTAAGTGTTTTTGCTTCGTTTGAAATAAAACATCAGAAACTTTCTCCCCTAAATTCTTGTCGGATAAAAACAGAAGTACTGAAAAGATTATTTCGAATAATGCTGGATTTGAAAATCATTGAGGATAAAAAATATATTGAGTTAGAATTTGACTTGATTGAAATTTCCAAAATGACCAACGGTTGGATAAAATATCTAAAAGAAAATCCGCGTTACTAGCGGGTTTTCTTTTTGAAACTTCTGGCGGGAACGAAGATTGTCATTGGCATTGCTCGGATTCGTCCAATTGACGTTGACCTTGCCATCACTGCGATTGAAGTTGACATTCGGCACATTGCCATCCAAATTGCGAGAACCTGTTCCCTTTTGCCACGATTTCATCTTTTTCACCGATAATCTTTGACAAAATTATCTGCGTTTGACCCCGATCTATCGGGGAATTTTTTTATGAAGCATTTCACTTTCACGAAAACCTTCACCAAAATCGGGCAAGCAGTTTCATATTTACCAGCGAACCGTTATTCCGCCCGAGCGAAACCGATTGCATTAGCCTGAATTTATTATACATCTTTTTTGAAATAAAAAAAAGCGCTCGTCTGGAAAATTCCAAACAAGCGCAAAAGAGTTAAAGAAAAAAGTTAAAAGCTTAAACTGAAACCACCTGGCGGGAACGAAGACGGTCATCGGCATAGCTCGGATGCGACCAATCGACGTGGACCTTGCCATCACTGCGATAGAAGAAGACATACGGCACAAGGCCATCCAAATAGCGAGAACCTGTGCAGAGAGTATAGTTATCAATGTCCAAATAATTACCGCTGGAAATAAAACTGAAATAAAAAATTTCCAGAAGCAATCGCTCCAACAATGTAATTGCCGGCATAGTGCCCAAATAATTAGCCGATTTATTTTTCAATTCCTGGTCGGCTTCAATATTAGCCCTGACCCAAACAGCATACGGCTTGTCAATCGCCCGACGCTGTTCTTTTGAAAAATCAATTACACCATCAAGGTCGTCGGTATAAACCCAAACCTTGAATTTTTTGCGCATGGCTCGGATGACTTTGTTGTAAGTCATTCCGGACGCGACGACAATCAGCCACCAGTCGCCTTCGGGTTTTTCGGGAATATGAAAAGATGCAAAATCAATCTCAATTCCCTCCTCCTTGTAAAAATTCTGCCACCATACCAAGTAATCCGGCAGGTCTTGAATTTTTCCGACCAAGTTTTCAACCGCATCCCTGATAGCTTTGGTCAATTGAGCTTTGTGGGCGATGAGCCACTTAAGCTGGTTAAAGTTTAATCCCTGAATAATTGCCAGCAAAATTTGAGAAATTTTGCCAAACAATTCTGCCACCTGCCCCTTTGTCCCCTCACGGACTGTTCCATTTTTTTCCATGGACTGTTCCTTTCTTCTAAAAAATTTTAAAATAACTTTTTTCTAATTATCAGAACTATTTCTAATAATCAAAGCATTGTATCATAAATGATAAATTATGTCAATATTGACGGTTTATCAAATAAAACTTATACTTAATTTAATCAAAAAAGTCCCATAGTTTTCTCGCTTTACTCTGGTAGAGATAAGAAAACTGACATCCGTCAAGGACTTTCTTTGAGCGGATTTTAATTTAATTCATCTTAACATATTAACATATTAGCATTTTAGCAAAAATGCTAATAAATTCTTGTTAATATGCTAAAATGCTAACATGCTAAAATGAAATATGAACTATTCTATCTAGTCGGCGCTTCAAAAGAGTCCGAATTGGATAACATTAAAAAGGAAGTCGAAAAAACAGTAGTTGATTTTGGTGGAGTTTTCTCGGAAAAAGAAACTCAAGAAAAAAGACGTCTGTCTTATATGGTGAAAAAAGAAAACCATGGAATCTATATCGCCCGCAGATTTGAACTAGAAAGTTCTGAAAACCTAAATGAAATTATCGCTAAGCTAAATCTCAACGGAAATATTCTCCGATATATTATGAGTAAAGCTGACGAACTTCCAGCCTTGCAATCAAAAGAAGAAAGAATGAATGAAACTGCCAAAAAAGAATCTAATCAAAAAATGAGAGAAGCCGCTAAGCCAATTGCAAAAAAAGAAGAAACACCAAAAACTACAGTGACCAAAGAAAAAATATCTGAAGAATCAGCCGGCGATGAAGCTGTTTCAGAAAAACTTAGTAGCGACGACATCGACAAAAAATTAGAAGAAATATTAAACATTTAATTATAAAAATATGAATCTCAATAAAGTCATGTTAGTTGGACGGCTCACACGAGACGTCGAGGTGAGAAACACTGCTACTGGACAAACAGTTGCAGCTATAAGTATCGCTACAAACAGATTCTGGAAAGACAAAAGCGGTCAACGTCAAGATCAAACTGAGTTTCACAATGTTGTACTATGGGGACGACTTGCCGAAATCGCCGGTCAATATCTTTCTAAGGGACAAGAAGCTTTCATTGAAGGCCGACTCCAAACTAGAAAATATACCGCCAAGGATGGCACTGAAAGACGCACCACTGAAATTGTCGCTGAAAATATGCAACTTGGTTCGCGTGCTCAAGGTACAAGTGCTCCAGCGTCTAGCTATAACAATCCTGCTCCAGCTAAGCCAGCAGCACCACAGCAAGAAGCTCCAGCCGAAGAAATTCCTACTATCAACTTAGACGAAGAAGAAAATGAAGTGAGAATTGAAGATGTACCATTTTAATATTTAGAAAATAATTTTATGAACAACAACGAAGTAATCGAAAAAAAAATCTGCCATTTTTGTCAGAACAAAATGGATAAAATCGACTTTAAGGATTCCTATCTTTTGCGTCGCTTTATGAATTCTCAGGGAAAAATTTATCCCCCAAAGCGACACGGGACTTGCGCTCGTCATCAGCGTTCACTTTCTAATGCGATAAAAAAAGCGCGAACTATGGCCCTTGTACCATTCGTCGCACGATAAATCATTCTACCATATTAACATTTTAGCATTTTAGCATGCCGAATTTGTTTTTTTGTTAATATGTTAAAATGTTAATATGTTTTTATGTTAAACATCAACGAAATAAAAACCGGAACAAATATTATTCAGAACGGCACTCCTTATGTGGTGCTCTATCATGAACACTCTAAGATGGGACGTGCTGGATCAGTACTGCGCACTCGACTCAAAAATCTAGCCAATGGAAATGTTCTGGAAAAAACTTTCCAAGGCTCAGAAGCAGTCGAGGAAGCTGATGTCTCAAAAAGCAAAGCTCAATATACCTACAAGGAAAATGACAGCTATAATTTTATGGACAATGAGTCCTATGAACAATTCACTCTTTCTAAAGAGGCCTTGGGAGACAACATCAACTATCTCAAAGAAGGCACAGAAGTTTCCATCTTGAATTTCAACGGCAATCCAATTAACATTGAACTACCAATCAAAATA
This sequence comes from Candidatus Moraniibacteriota bacterium, assembly GCA_003483065.1. GTDB lineage: Bacteria > Patescibacteriota > Minisyncoccia > Moranbacterales > UBA2206 > UBA2206. Next base: position 3,756 of record DMWY01000004.1, read on the forward strand.
ACTTTGCGTGTGATTGAAGCACCACCAGGAGTGAAAGGCAACACCGTTTCCACTGGCGGAAAAATGGTGACGCTTGAAACTGGCATCAAAGTCTCTACTCCACTTTTCGTGAAAGAAGGCGATGAAATTATCATCAACACCGAAAAGGGCGAATACGTTTCTCGAGCTTAGTTTTAGAATTTATTTTCTTTTAATGAATAAAAAAATCTGAATTAGAAATTCAGATTTTTTTGAAGTTTTTTTCGGGGATTATTCTTACAATAATCCGACTGTATTAAAAAGTGTGATGGTGAGAACTGGCACTAAAGCGACTAGAACGGCGAAATTTATTTCTTCCGCTGCCTGTTCTTGTGCCTCTCTTGCCTCGCAATGCGGGCATGGACATTTTTTTTCATCTTCCATATTTTTGTTTTTCCCCTATTTCAAAGGGTTTATTAATAATTAACTTTTTTTAATAAATAAAAAAAGCGGTGTTCACCCGCTTCCTTATTTAATATATCTATTATACATCATCTAAACGCAAAAGTCAAGCTAAATTTAGCTAGATCGCAATATTCAAAAAAGCGTTGATGGCTGTGCCGAGAAAGATGCGTAGTGGTCCGGAGAAAAAGAAGATGAAAAACAAAAGTATAGCAAAACCAAATTGCTCGAGCATGGCCTGCATTTCAATTCTGATTGGAAAAATAGTAAACAGCACTTTGGAACCGTCCATTGGCGGAATAGGAAGTAAATTAAAAAAAGCCAAAAAGACATTGATGATCACAATGATAATTAGAATTTCATAAAATATGGTACTCACTGATCCGGAAATCAATCCAGAAACTGTTGACCATTCGTTGAAATTATTGATAATATCTTTCTTGAGATTTATCGGCAACGCGATAAATCTAGCTGAGAGTGCCGCTATAAGAGCCACAATTAAATTTATCCCCGGACCAGCCAGGGCCACTATCATTGGCCCCCATTTTTGATTCTTGAGATTATATGGGTTATATGGCACTGGTTTGGCCCAGCCGAAAGCAAAACCGAAAGAAAGATACATGAACAGTGGGGCGAAAAATGAACCTACCATGTCTAAGTGTTTGAAGGGATTTGCCGTGAGCCGACCAGCATATTTAGCTGTCGTATCTCCCAGTTGCAAAGCTGCTAGCCCATGAGCCACTTCGTGGATAATCACGCTATAGAGAAGTATTGCGATATAGAAGACAATTAAGACTATTTCGTTTAACATAATTATTTTCCTTGCTTTTATTACCCTTATATGCTACATTATATCTTGTAATAAATCAAATAACTTTTATAAATTTATGTCTAGAGTATGCGATGTTTGCGGTCGAGGTTCTCAGGTTGGAAACAAGGTGAGCCATTCACAAGTGAAAACTTTGCGAAAATATATGATCAACTTGCAAGCCAAAAAAATTGAAGGTAAGTCCCGAAAAGTCTGCACTAAGTGCATAAAGACCATGGCTAAATAGTCTCACATTAGAGTCAAAAAAAATCCTTCCCAATTAATCGAGAAGGATTTTTTGTTTGTTTATTTTTAGAGATTTAAGGCTTTGACTAATTGCCTGATAAGAGACAAAGCTACAGGAGGAGCTAGAAGACTAATAACTTCCACGCCCTCATCATCCTTGACTGTATATGGTCTCTCTAATGTTTTTACATTTTTATTCGCCTCATCATATTCATAATAATATTCCGGGGTTATTTCATAATCGTCTACTAATTCATTTGATTTTTCAGTTGGAACCGCATTTCTAATGAGAATTTTTGGCACACCATGCAAAGAAAAAACTTTATTTATCAACTTATCATCCATCTCCAATCTTTCCCGAATAGTTTCAATGCCAAGATTGTCTCCTTCTTTCGCAGTCATTTTTGCATTATGACAATCAGGATTGTCACATTTTAGGAAAAATTCTTTTTTATCTTCTTCGTATCCAACTTCTTGCGTAGTAAACAATTTTAGATTTCTTGGAGTATGACAAATTGGGCAAACAACCCTCCATTTCATACGTTCATCAATCACAGCTTCTGGGATATCAATCGCAGCAAAAATATCTGGGTCTTGACGATAATCAATCAGCTCCTTGAAAAATATAGCATGGGAAATTTGTTCCATATTGCGAGGAAGTCCATCTATAAAAAGTGCCTTCTTTGGCATCATATCTATTTCTCTTTTTACAAGCGCAAGAATAAATTCATCCGGCAAAAGAGTCTTTTGATCCCGACCTAAAAGCGCTTCTAATCCTTTTTCTGGAGTTAAAAATCCACGATAATTTTTATGCAAATATTCCATTAACTCTTTTTTCTTATTTTCATCTTCCATAGCTGAGTGAACATCTCGTACGATATCTCCTACTGAAATATGACCAATCTTATCTTTCCCAAAAAGTTCCATCAAAAGCTTAGTATACGTTCCTTTTCCAGCATTTTTTTTACCCAAAAGATAGACGATAAAAGTTCTTCCTTCATCAAAAAATTTCTTGAGTTTAGCCACTTCCTCACCTGCCTTTACTTCAAAATATTCCCGTCTTTCGTTCAAATCAGAAAGATTGTATTTCTTATCTACCCCTTCAACTTTCGTATTAGAAAGCGGGAACTCCTTTTCATACTTCATAATTTTTGACTTTTTTAATATTAATTAAAAACCTCTCTCAAGGTTATGAGACTATTCTAACAGACATACTTTAGTTTTGCAAGGATGAAAAAAGATATTATTCCTCAGCTTTTTCTTGTTCTTTTAGCTTCTCATAAATCTTTTTATTTATTTCTTTCATAATTTTCGGGTCAGCCTTGAGCGTAGCTTTGGCATTTTCCCGACCCACGCCAAGTTTTATCTCGCCAAAATTATATGAGTTGCCTTTCTTTTCAATCACTTCATATTTGACTCCTGTATCCAAAACATCGCCGGAAGCGCTCACACCTTCGTTATACATAATGTCAAATTCGCAAGTTTTGAAAGGTGGGGCTACTTTATTTTTGACAATTTTCACCTTCGTGCGATTACCCACAATATCTTCACCCTTTTTTATCTGCGCTGATCTTCTCACTTCAATTCTCACTGACGCATAGAACTTTAGGGCATTTCCCCCTGTAGTTGTTTCCGGATTACCAAACATCACCCCAATTTTCATTCTAATTTGATTGATGAAAATCACGGTGCAGTTTGACCTGGCAATGATGGCTGTGAGTTTTCGAAGAGCCTGTGACATAAGACGCGCTTGACGTCCCATATGCGAATCTCCCATCTCACCTTCAATTTCTGCTTTTGGCACCAAAGCTGCTACAGAGTCCACCACAATAATGCTAATTTCTCCCGAGTTTACCAATGTCTCCACAATATCCAAAGCTTGTTCACCATTATCCGGTTGAGAAATCAAAAGATCATTGATGTTCACTCCAATTCTTTTGGCATACTCTGGATCAAGCGCATGCTCAGCGTCAATAAATGCTGCCACGCCACCCGCTTTTTGCGCGTTAGCAATTATATGTAAAGTCAAAGTTGTTTTTCCGCTTGATTCCGGTCCATAAATTTCCACTACTCTTCCGCGTGGAATTCCACCTATACCCAAAGCAATGTCGAGCGAGATCGATCCAGTTGGGATAGAAGCTACATCCACTCTTTTTACATCCCCTAATTTCATCAGCACCCCCTCGCCAAATTTTTCTCTAATCTCATCAACAACTGCCAACAACTTTTTGCCATCCTTTTCATTTGAATCTTTCATAGACTTTTGTTTAATTATTAGTTTTTAGCCCTTACGAATTACGAATCAATACAAATGTACGAAATACGAATAATTTAATAATACAGTAAAAAATTATTCAGTTCACATTAGTACATTCGTAAATGTTCGTAATTCGTAAGGAACACTGATATTGTATCACTCCACTAAAATCTTGGCAAGTGTCTATTTTTTCGATTTAGTACTAACACCCTTAACTTGAGTATTAGGAGTGAAAATAACCCCTTTTATCGCGCCAGAATCGTTGCTTAGTGCTCCTAGATCCTGACCATTAAATTTAACAAATGTTGCTTTGCCCTTACCGGAATTTATCACTATTTTCTCATTAGCAGAAAAATTCTGCACTGCCCCGCTAAGCATCGTACCATCAAAAACAATTTCTCCGTCAGCTTCCACGCTCACCCAAACTGGACCCGGATCAACTCTGACTTCAATCTTTATTTTATTTTCTGGCAAATCAGGTGCAACACTTTCCTCGGTTGGAGAAACATTATTTTCCTGCGGCTCTTTAAAATTAGAACGAATACTCAAGCTCTGCGTAGTTTCTTTTTTGAACTTATTGATTGATTTCACATCAATCGTATTGAGTCCTGATTGCAAAGTTAGATTTTCCCTAAATCGACCGTCATCACCCACTAAAATTGGTTGGTTGTTTATATATAGAAAAGATTCTTTGTCTGTTATGCCTTCAATATAAACTGAGTTCCCTTCCACTTGACTGTTATTTTCAGGACTTAAAATAATAAGGCTTGGCGCGTTGGCGAAAGAATTTATTTCACCATACAACAAAACTAATCCGGCTAAAACTAAAACGATAATAGCCGAGATAAGAATTTTTCTCGGAGTGAAAATGAAAGGAGAGATATTGATTGGTTTTTCTTTTTTGTTTTCTTCTTTTTTGTTCTTTTTCAGATTGGTTCGAACTTCTTTTTCTCTCTCATAAATTCGAATGAGTATTTTTTCGTCCACCCCTAAAAAATCTGCGTAACTTCGCAGAAATCCTTTGACATAAACATCCGCCGGCAACTTATCCCAGACACCCTCTTCCAGATATTCCAAATAAGCTGGCTGAATTTTGGTAAACCTTGAAGCTTCCGCGATTGAAGTTCGTTTGTCGCTTCGCAGTTTTTTCAATTTTTCTCCTAGCGTCAATGTGCCAACGCTTTTTTTAGTAAAACCATTCATAAAAAATTACGGAATTACGAATCTAGCTAAAGTACGAATTCGTATTTTCGTTTAATTCGTATTTTCGTAAATTATATCTCCCACTTATCCCTCTTTTCCTGATCAGAAACATTATTTTCATATTCAATACTGCCTTCTTCGGCGACGCCATAAACCTCGCGCGGTTTGGCGCCATCAGCCGGTCCAATCACACCTTTTTCCTCGAGTATATCCAAAATTCTGGCCGCCCGGGCATAGCCAATCCTAAATCTTCTTTGCAAAAATGAAGCACTGGCTTTTTTGGCACGCTTTATTTCTTCTTCAATTTGTTTCAAGAGCTCATCATCTTCTCCGCTACCTTCTTCCATTTTGAAATCGGTAATTTCCTTGTGCGGATTTTCGACAATTTCTTTTCCATCATCTTCATTTTCTTTTTTATCCTCCTTCTTTTGTGAGATGATAAATTTTACTACCTTTTTCACTTCTGATTCACTCACAAAAACTCCCTGAATTCTTTTTGGTTTTGGAGAGCTCGCACTCAGATAGAGCATGTCTCCATTACCCAAAAGTTTTTCTGCGCCACCCATATCCAAAATAGTTCGTGAATCAATTTGAGTAGCTACTTGAAAGGCAATTCTCGTTGTGATATTGGCTTTGATTAGTCCTGTGATAACTTCCACTGATGGACGTTGCGTCGAAACAATCAAATGAATACCCACGGCGCGGGCCATCTGAGCAATGCGCACAATTGCGCCCTCCACTTCTTTGCCGTGACTACCCATAAGATCAGCCAATTCATCAATCACAATAACGATGTATGGTAAAGCCTTCAGTTCTTCTTCGCTGGTTTCATTAGTTTCTGGATCGGTACGTTTTATCTTGTAACCCGACTTGAGTTTTTCTCGATATGAATTAATGTCTCTTGAGCCAGCATCTTGAAGCATCCGATATCTTCTTTCCATTTCTCCTACCGCCCATTTTAAAGCATTGACCACTTTGCCATTGTCCACCACGACATCCGTGAGAAGATGCGGGATACCATTGTAAAGTGAAAGCTCCACTCGTTTTGGATCAACCATAATAAATTTCAATTCTTCCGGTGAATTTTGATAGAGCAAAGTTGTGATCACGGAATTTATCGAAACTGATTTCCCAGTACCAGTCGCTCCGGCAATCATAAGATGAGGCATCTTGGCTAAATCACCAAAAACACAATTACCACTCACGTCCTCTCCCAACGCCAACATCAGATTTGAAGTTCTTTTTTTGAATTGTGATTCTTCAATCATATCGCGCAGTCTCACAATCAAAGAAGTTTTATTCGGTATTTCAATGCCAATCAAAGATTGGCCAGGGATTGGCGCTTCAATTCGAATTGGGTGAGCAGCCAGTGCCAGTGACAAGTCATTTTGCAACGCCAAAATTTTGGCAATTTTCACTCCTACGGCCGGACGAAAACTATATTGCGTCACTGATGGGCCAATTTTGACAGTCCCTCTTTCCACCTGAATTCCAAAATCATGCAAAGTTTTTTCGATAATGGCAAAATTAGCCTCCACATCTCCGCCTTGTGCTTCACCATAAGTTTTTTCCAACATATCCGCTGGTGGAAAAATCCATTTAGAACTTTTAGATTTTGGAAATTTAAATTCTTCTGTTGGAGCTTCCAGATCAAGTGAATGACGTTTCATTATCTTTCTTGAATTTATCTGCCCCTCAATTTCTTCTTCAACTTTTGGCGACACGAATTGATCCCGTCCTTCCACAAATTCAATCTTGCCAATATTTTTTTCAATCTCCGCTTCTTGCGAAATTTTCTCATCCTTAACTCCTGGTAAGACTTCTACTTCGCTTTGTTTTATTTCTGTATTATTTTGAGTTTCTAATTCTGTGTCATTTCGCATTTCTTCTGTGTCTTTCTGTTTTTTAAATTTCAGAAAGAAATGTACAATGGAAAAATTGAAAGTCAAAATTATTCCTAACATAAAAATAGCCAAAAGCACCACTAGACTTCCTGCTGAGCCTAAATATTTTGCCAAAAAATGACTCAAGCCGTAACCAATATATCCTCCACCCTTGCCTTTGCCAGCCATCTTGAGCATTTCTTCGGTTAGATAGAACCAATGAAAAATTCCAGCGATACTCAGGAGAGAAACTAAAAGGCCGATAAACTTTGTCACATAAAAGGCCGTTTCTCGGCGAAGTAGCAAAACTATGCCCGCAAAAATCAAAGAGACTGGAAAAATAAATTTCACATAACCGATTGAATAGCCAATCATTTTATTGAGAAATTGCCCAAAAGATCCAGCCGCATTGAAAAAGCCCAAGATGGAAAGCACCGCCAACGCAAAAAGAACCACGGCCACCGCGCTCCTTTTGGCGTCCCCTTTGAGATTAATCCTTGGTTTCTTCTCCTCAAAACTATCCTTCGAATTATCCCCCTCTAAATTTTTATTTTTCTTCTTTCTTCCCATAAATCTATTCTACCACAAAATTTGAAAATCAAAAAATATCTTATTTTTTCTATTTTTAATCGATTATTCACTCGCCCCATCCCACATTACTTCAAAAATTGATTTTAGGGTATTGTAAATATTTTGACTAGAAATTATTATTCCTAACTTATCTTGATAGGCAATTATGCCTATTTTATTCTTTGCATATAGACAAATCTCGCTTTCCATCTTGAATTTTTCATTGCTGATAAACCTGGATTGCCTCAATTGCTCAGTGTTATTCGAAGCTAATGCTCGCATTGATGAATCTTCCGGATAAATTGAGCGAAGCCAAATCTTCTTTCTTTTTCGCTCAGGAATGAAATATTCAAAAAAGAATTTTTCATCAAAAAACTCCTTATAATCATTAGAATACCAAGCTAGCATTTCTGAGTTAGGTGTTTTTAGCACATCTTGATAGATTTCTTTTATCCCTTCCACCCCTTCAAAATATTTTACTTCTGGTTTTTTATCAATAAAAGCAAAACTCGCCAAAAGACTAGGCATAGCTTTTTCCAAAACCTCTTTCTTCTTTTCCAGATCACCCAACATTTTTCTTGGATCTTCTGCATAAAAAAGAGTTTTATTCTTTTTTATATTCAAAATCAAACCTTTTTCCTTTAATGTTTTAAGTGTTAAATAGACCGTACTTCGATTTATTCCAGATCTTTGGCTTATTTGGGCAATATTCGCTTCGCCCAACTCCAAAATAGCCATATATATCTTGGCTTCTTTCTCTTTTAATCCAGCTTCCCTGAGGTCATTTTCGAGTGTTTGCATAGAAATGATATTATTTATGTCATCATATATAGCTTAACATTTTATACCTTTTTTGTCAATATATAAGCCATTTATCGTCTACTAAATATTTATCAATAAACTTATTTGACAGTTTTTATACTATTTTCTTGCAGTTATGTTATAGTTCACTGTTAAGAAAAAATCTTAACAAGTGAACCTTAAAAAATAAATAACTCAAAAGGGAGAATAACCATGAAAATTAAAAGAAGACTTGTGGCAGTCGATAATCATGAGATCAAAAAAAGAGTAATGCACAGATTTCATTCAGAAGGATTTTTTAATTACGATCAAGTAACTAATGAAAAAACTGACAAAATTGAAGGAGAAAATAAAGGCTATTTATACATAATAGAATTTGCTGAAAATTTTGAAATGGCCGTAGAGTTAATGAATAAAAATCTCTATGAAACTATTTCAATAATTTTAAATTCGCCTGAACAGAATGAACTCTTAGCAAAAGAAGCCCATTCTCAAGCTCTACCATGGCAGACAATTATCGTGAACAAAGAAACACAAGAAATTTTATTTCAAGATTTCATGGGTGCCAAAGGTTCTTTTAAATATTCTGCCCTAAGCTCTCTTCTAGGAACAATACTAAGCAATGTTTTTATTTGGGGCCAAGGAGGGGCCGTAAGGAGATCAAGAGAGTATCTCTTTTCTGAAGGCGGAATACCAGCAGTAAAGTCAGTTATGAGTAAAGTTTGGAGATGGTAAGCTCTAAAGCAAACCAATGCCCATAGATAAAACTATCTATGGGCATTTTTTATTTTTGCATATCATCGAAACTTTATAAAGTTTTTCAATATTATATGTTTTTATAAAGTTTCAAAAAACGCCTCAGATTTCCCAAGGCGTTTTGTTGCGTTTACAGACCCAAAAATTTCCAATAATTGCTTCTATCAATTTTTTCCACCGTAGCATCATATTTTTCGATAAATTCCTTTGGAACCTTGAATTTCTTTTTTTCATTCCATTTAAATTCAAAACCACGAATTTTTCCTCCACTTTCTTCAATATAATCAATTTCTTTTTGATCATAAGTCCGCCAAAAATATGCATTAACAAAATTGAACTCCGCATCATTATTCTTTTTTCTTTCTAAAATACAAAAATTTTCCCAAAGCGCTCCGACATCATTTCTGATATCCAGCAGATTATAATTTTCTATGAGGCTATTTCGAATCCCTAAATCATAGAAATATACTTTGACTGATTTGGTGATTTCTTTGCGTAAATTTCTGGAAAAAGCATTCAGTTTGAAAACCACAAATGATTGTTCTAAAATATCAATATATTTTTGCACTGTGAGCCGGTCAACTCCTAAATTAACCGCTAATTCATTATAGGAAACTTCATTGCCCAATTGAAGAGCTAGAAGTTCCAATAAATTTTTGACCAAACTGGATTTTTTCAGTCCCTCAAAACTCAATACATCTTTATACAAATAGTTAGAAGAAATTTCTTGAAGACGTTCTATCGATTCTTTTTCTCCCAAAGAAAGTATTTCTGGATAACTGCCGAATCTCAAAAAATTTTCCAATTTAGCTTCTATAGAAAGCAAGTTTTCTTTTTGATTGATTTCTTGAAGTGAAATAGGGTAGAGCATAAAAGTAAAAGTTCTACCTGTCATTGGTTCGGAAATTTTTTGTGCCAAATCAAAACTGGACGAGCCCGTGGCAATAATTTGTATTTCAGGATAGGTATCAACGATAATTTTCAAGATTTTTCCAATATTAGGAATATTTTGTGCCTCATCTAAGAGTATGATTTTATAGTTTCCCAGAAATTTTTTCAATTTTTCCGCTTCCGGCTCTGAAAGTCCTTTTTGAACAGATAACAGTTCACAATTAAAATATGTACCATCTTCGCCATAATCTGCTAATATTTTTTTAGCTAATGTCGTTTTTCCAACTTGTCTGGCTCCATATATAATAACCAATTTGCCTTTAAATAAACGCTCTTTTATTTGGTTTTCTATTAATCTTGGGATGTAATTCATAAAATTAGTATAAATTATATGATTATATTCCTAATATTATACTAAATTTTGATATTTGTCAAGCACCGTCCAAGTTTCCTAAAGCGAAGCTTTAGGATGAATAATTCATAAATTAGTATAAATTATGCGATTACATTCTCAATTCTAAGCTGAATTTTGATATTTGTCAGCGATATCTTTTAGCACAAAACCGAAAATCAAAAAACGCCTCGGATTATTCAAGGCGTTTCTATTAAATTATATCGCAAACTGTCCATTGAGATAATCCCCGACTCTCATCTCACTTTCGATTTTTTGCAACAAATTTTGGGGATTTATGAAAAATATGCTATATTTAGCTTATAGATATCTAGAGGAAATAAATTTACTTTTCATAAAACTTTAAATAATAAAATGGAAACATTAATTATAATCACTTCTTTAACTATTCTTCAGTTTTTATCTTCATTATGGATAAAGTCTAGACTTGAGAATTCCATAAAACATGAATATGATAAACTAGCCGAAGAATATAAATATGAGATTAGAGTTAGAGAACAATCATCAAAAATTGCTCAATACCTTTCAATAGTTGAAGCGAATAGGCTATCACCATCAGACGATTTTGATTTTAAAAAAGCAAATGAACTGGCTTGGGAACTTTTGCTTTGGTTGCCAGAAGAGTTATATTTAAAATTAAAACAAGCATTAGACCCCAAAAATAATGCAGAAGAAAATAATACATTTAAAGTTTTATTAGAAATCAGAAAACATCTAAGAAATGAGAATACAAAAATAACTGATGCTGATGTTTTTTGGCATTATCCCAATAGTATGAAAAGTAAATTTACATCCGATAACAGCGTGGATGAGGTTCAAGAAAAAGTGCGTTAATAATTTTAAGCGGTTGCACTTTTTCTTTCACCCAAATTTCGCCTTCTCTATAATATAGATAAGGAAGTCGGCGAAACTTCTCATACATGCAAACGTTGTGTCGAAATGTCGCAAATAATCACCTAAGAAGGTACGATCGTATCTACGCTAAAAAATTCTTTATAAAGCTTATCAATATTTTATGTCTTTATAAAGTTTCTTAAAAATCAAGATTGCTAGGTGAGTATTAACCTGTCAATACTCACCACCCCCGAAAACAATCATCAAATCAAAAAACGCCTCGGATTTCCCAAGGCGTTTTTTGTATTTTATATTCAAGGGTAGAGACGCCCCGTCGGGGCGTCTCTACAAATAAATTTATTTCCTATATCCCGTCCCAGCTGGAATTAGTTTTCCGATGATCACGTTTTCTTTGAGACCACGGAGTTTGTCTTCTTTACCTTGCGAAGCAGCATTGATCAGAACGCGAGCAGTTTCTTGGAAAGAAGCCGCAGAGAGGAAACTATCAGTTGAAAGAGCCACTTTAGTGATGCCAAGAAGCATTTTTTCACCTACGGCTTTTTCTCCACCAGCTTTTTTGATTTCTGCATTCGCTTCCAAAAATTCATCCTGTTCCAAGATATCTCCCACAGAGAAATCTGCATCGCCAGAAGCAAGAACAGTCACTCGACTAAACATTTGACGAACAATTGATTCAATGTGTTTGTCGTTGATGCCTTCACCTTGCGCTGCATACACTTCTTGAATTTCTCGAATGATATATCGATAAACTTCTTCCCAACCCATTGTTTTGTAAAGTTTCTTTAGATCAATGTGGCCTTCAGAAAGTTGCGTTCCCATACCAATCATTTCACCTTCAGAAACTTTCAAAGTTGTGTTGGATGGCACTTGATATTCCTTGATTGTTTTTTGCTTGTCTTCGGCTTCAATCTTGATCACAAAATTCTTATCTTGTTTTTCAATCGCCAAAACTTTTCCATTAACTTCTGAGATAATCGCTTCACCTTTTGGTGGACGAGCTTCAAAAATTTCTTCCACCCGAGGCAAACCTTGAGTAATGTCAGATCCGGCGATACCTCCAATGTGGAAAGTACGCATAGTTAGCTGTGTTCCTGGCTCACCAATCGCTTGCGCAGCCACGATTCCCACTGCCTGACCAATTTCCACAATATTACCTCTACCAAGGTCAGTACCATAACATTTTTGGCAAACTCCTCGTGGAGTCTTGCAAGTGACTACTGTTCTAATTTTGACTTTCGCCACACCGCTTTTTTCAATTCTCTCACCTTGTTCCTTAGTGACCAAATTATCTTTTTCTACAATAATTTCTCCCGTCTTTGGATCAATCACGTCTTCCGTGAGCACTCGTCCAGTGACACGGCTTCCGAAGCTTTGTCCGATTCGATCAGAATCTTCTTTGAAAATAAAAGCGCCACCTTTGTCTTTGCAATCAGCTTCACGAACAATGATATCTTGCGCCACATCCACGAGCCTTCGAGTCAAATATCCCGCTGTCGCTGTTCGAAGAGCAGTGTCAGCCATACCTTTTCTCGCTCCATGAGTTGAGATGAAATATTCCAACACATTCAAACCTTCTTTAAAACAGCTCTTGATTGGAAGTTCAATAGTTTCACCAGTTGGTCCCGCCATCAGTCCTTTCATTCCGCACATCTGCACAACCACTGACTCAGATCCTCGAGCCTTGGAATAAACCATTGAATAAACTGGCCCTTCCTTGTCCATTGAAGATCGCACTGCATCGGTAATTTTGTTTTTCGAATCATTCCAAATTTCAATGACTTTGTTTTTTCTTTCTTCTTCAGTGAGAAGTCCCATGTTAAATTGTTTCTTGACCACTTCCACTTTTTCTTCCGCGCTATCCATAATTTCTTTCTTGTTAGTTGGAACGGACAAATCTTTCATACCCCAACTAATACCAGACTTAGTCACAGAACGGAAACCTAAATTCTTGATTTCATCCACAAAAATTGCAGCCGCTTCACGCCCTGAAACTTCCAAAACTTTTGCCACTAAAAATTTCAATTCTTTCTTGGTCATTTCTTCGTTTATAAAATCAATTTCTTTTGGAATAATTAGATTTAATTTTATTCTTCCCACAGAAGTTTCAAGTATTTTTCCTTCGTGCGCCACTTTTATCTTAGCTCGCACATCAACATGCCCTAGCTCAACAGCTAAAATAGCTTCATCGAAATTGGAAAATATTTTTCCTTCACCCTTGGCTCCCGCCAAAATATGGGTGATGTAGTAGCAACCCAAAACCATATCCAGAGTTGGAGTGGTAATTGGTTCTCCACTGGCTGGTTTCAAAAGATTTCGAGATGATAACATCAGATTTTCACTTTCCCAACGAGCCTTGTCAGTCAAAGGAACATGCACCGCCATCTGGTCTCCGTCGAAGTCAGCATTGAAAGCTGAGCAAACCATTGGATGAATTTGAATTGCTTTGCCTTCGATGAGCACTGGTTGAAAAGCTTGAATTGAAAGACGATGTAGGGTTGGAGCACGATTGAGAAGGACATAGTGATGGGAAATTATTTCATCCAAAATATCATAAGCTTCTTCTGTTTCGCCTTCTACCATTTTCCCAGCTGAGCGAACATTGTAGGCTAATTCTCTTTCAATTAATTTATTGATAATAAACGGTTTGAAAAGTTCCAAAGCCATTTTCTTTGGCAATCCGCATTGATGAAGTTTCAAATTTGGCCCAACCACAATTACGCTTCGTCCAGAATAGTCCACTCGTTTTCCAAGTAGATTTTGACGGAAACGTCCTTGTTTACCTTTCAAAGTATCAGCCAAAGATCGAAGCGGTCGTCTTTGTCCAGTCGAAGCAGCCACACTCACCTGAGATCTGCGAGCACTGTTGTCAAAAAGAGCATCCACCGCTTCTTGAAGCATTCTTTTTTCGTTTCGCGTGATAACTTCCGGTGCGCCAATTTCAATGAGTTTTTTCAAACGATTGTTGCGATTGATAATTCTTCGATAAAGATCATTTAGATCGCTTGTGGCATAACGTCCACCATCTAGCGCCACCATTGGGCGAAGATCTGGCGGAATAACAGGAATTATTGTTGGAAGCATCCATTCCAATTTCATATCAGCCTTTATAAATCCTTGAAACAATTTTATTCTTTTGAGAATTTTTTTCTTGTCCTGATTCTCATCTTCCGCTAAAGTTTTTTTCAAAGTTTCAATTTCAACTTTTGGATCCATATCGCAAAGAATTTTTCTTACCGCTTCCGCTCCAATGCCAGCAGAAAAAACCTGTGCATATTTAGTGGACAGATTAAAATATTCTATTTCAGAAATTATTTGCAGTTTTTGCAAGCTTTTTAATTCTTCCTTAGAAGAGCGGTAGATATTTTTCAATTCTTCTTGTTTTTCCAAACCTTCTTTAGTATCAGCCGAAAAATTCTTAGCAATTTCTCTTTGTTTATTTTTGAATTCTTGTTCTAATTGCACCAAAACTTTCTCTCTTTCTTGTTCATCTACATTGAAAACTACGTAGCTTGAAAAATAAATAATTTTTTCTAAATCCATTACACCCATTCCAAGCGCCAAACCAATTTTTGAAGGCACTCCTCGCAAAAACCAGATATGGGAAACTGGCACAGCAAGCTTGATGTGCCCCATGCGTTCGCGTCTCACAATTGAACGTGTCACTTCCACGCCACACTTATCACAAACGATGCCTTTGTAGCGAATTCTTTTATATTTTCCGCAATAACATTCCCAGTCCTTGGAAGGTCCAAAAATCTTTTCATCAAAAAGTCCCTCACGTTCATAGCGTTGAGTTCGATAATTTATAGTCTCCGGCTTGGTGACTTCACCATGCGACCAATCCAAGAAATTTTCTGGACTAGCGATAGAAAGTCTCACACTGTTAAAGTCGCTTATTTTGGTGGTAGAGAATGAATCCATATTTTATTCACAGAATCATACAGAATCTTACAGAAGAAACACAGAATTATTCCGTGTTGTTCTGTTATTTTCTGTATTTTTCTGTTATTTTATAAACTAATTTACACTTGCTCCAAATCATGTTCTTCTTTTTCATCCTCATCTGTCTTTGCTCCCATAAGTTCCACGTTCATTCCTAATCCTTTAAGCTCACTCACAAGCACATGGAAAGAGGCTGGAATGTTCGGGCTCTTTATCATTTCACCTTTGATAATTGACTCATAAGCCTTGCTTCGTCCCATCACATCATCAGATTTAATCGTGAGCATTTCTTGCAAAGTATAAGCAGCACCATATCCTTCCAAAGCCCAAACTTCCATTTCTCCAAATCTCTGTCCACCAAACTGAGCTTTTCCACCCAATGGTTGTTGAGTAATCAAAGAGTACGGTCCGATTGAACGCATATGAATCTTGTCATCCACTAAATGATGGAGTTTCATAACATACATCACACCCACCGTTGATTCATTGTCAAATTTTTCTCCCGTTCTTCCGTTGATTAGTTGTGATTTTCCATGTTTTGGTAGTCCGGCTTTTTCCAACTCAGCTTCAATTTGTTCTTCAGTTACTCCTTCCAAAGCTGGTGTAGCAGCCTTATATCCAAGCTTCAAAGCTGCCCAACCAAGATGAGTTTCCAAAATTTGTCCAATATTCATACGACTAGCCACACCAAGAGGATTGATAATCATATCCACTGGAGATCCATCTGGCAGATATGGCA
This sequence comes from Candidatus Moraniibacteriota bacterium, assembly GCA_003483065.1. Taxonomy (GTDB): domain Bacteria; phylum Patescibacteriota; class Minisyncoccia; order Moranbacterales; family UBA2206; genus UBA2206. The sequence goes on from DMWY01000004.1 coordinate 19,539, forward strand.
TATCTTCCACAGGAGCTACACGAGAAATCACACCCTTGTTTCCGTGGCGTCCCGCCAGCTTGTCTCCCACAGAAATTTTCTTGAGTTGCGCAACAGACACTTGAATTTGTTGAATCACACCAGTTGATAGTTTGTCACCTTGTTCACGTGAAAATATTTTTATATCCACTACCTTGCCATATTCTCCATGAGGCAAATAGAGCGAGCTGTCTTTGACGTCTCGAGATTTTTCTCCAAAAATTGCGCGAAGTAATCGTTCTTCAGAAGTCAAATCACCTTCACCTTTAGGAGAAATTTTTCCCACCAAAATATCGCTAGAAGCTACTTCTGCGCCAATTCGAATTATTCCGGTTTCATCTAAATTTTTCAATCGCTCTTCTCCAATGTTTGGAATGTCGCGAGTGATTATCTCGGGCCCAAGTTTTGTGTCTCGCACATCGATTGAGAAATCTTCAATATGAATTGAACTATATCGATCATCTTCCACTAATTTTTGTGAAATGATAATTGCATCTTCATAGTTAGAACCTTCCCAAGGGATAAAAGCCACTACCACATTTTGACCCAAAGATAGTTCTCCTTGATCAGTTGAAGCACCGTCCGCTAAAAGTTGTCCTTTTTTCACCATCTGTCCTTTTTCTACGCGCGGAACCTGATTCATAGAAGTGAAAGCATTCGATTTTACAAAAGTCTGCAAGCGATATTCTCTTTTTAGATAAGGTTTTTTGGCAGCTGCCGGAGCTTCTTCTTTGACGATGATATGATCTCCATCAACTTCGATAATTTCTCCATCAGCTTTAGCAATTACCACTTGTCCGGAGTCTGCTGCCGCCTTGTCTTCAATGCCAGTTCCGACTAATGGAGCTTGTGGTTTTACACAAGAAACAGCTTGACGTTGCATGTTAGAACCCATAAGAGCTCGGTTGGCATCATCGTGTTCCAAGAAAGGAATAAGGGCAGTTGCCACTGAAATACATTGCTTGGCACTCACATCTATATAATCTAATTTTGATGCTTCAATTTCCGTGGCTTGACCTTTTACTCTCGCTCCTACCACCTCGTCTAAAATATTTCCATTTTTAGAAATATTAATTCCAGCGTGGGCAATATTTTTTCGATCTTCCACTGTAGCATTAACATATTCAATTTCTCGACTAATCCACGGCTTTATTTTAATTGCTTTCTTTTCTTTGCTTTTGGCAATCTTATTGGCAATTTCTTCAGAAATTTCTGTGCCTATTTCAAATTCACCTATTTTTTCATTTAGAATTTTTCCCACCAACTTTTCCGCTTGATTTTCCATTTCGTGATAAATCTTGAGATATGGTGTTTCTAAAAAGCCATAAGAATTTATTTTTGTATAAGTAGCTAGATGTCCAACTAGCCCAATATTTGGTCCTTCTGGAGTTTCTACCGGACAAATTCGGCCATAATGAGAAGGATGCACATCTCGCACTTCAAAACCAGCTCGTTCTCGAGTGAGTCCTCCCGGTCCCATCGCACTAATACGTCGTTTGTGTTCCAACTCAGCCAAAGGATTAACCTGGTCCATAAATTGCGAAAGTTGTGAACTGGAAAAAAATTCTTTGATCGAAGCTGCCACTGGACGAGAATTGACAAGTTGTCCTGGAACAACCGTAGCAATGTCGCAAGTACTCATTCTATCTTTGATGTTTCTGGCTGTTCGAGTGAGACCGACACGCATTTTATTTTGCACCAATTCTCCCACAGAGCGCACTCGTCTGTTTCCAAGATGATCGATATCATCAGCAATCGCCCGCGGATCATTGTTTAGTCGGATAATTTCTTTGATTATCAAAATCAAATCATCTAACATTAAAACTCGGTTTTCTTCATTGTCTGGTCGATTAACTTCCAATCTTTGGTTTAGACGATAACGTCCCACTCCTCCAAAGTCATATTTGTCAAAACTGAAAAACATTGAATCTACTACTGATTTAGCATTTGATTCAGTGGCCAAATCACCCGGTCTAATTCTTTTATATACTTCCTTATATCCTTCTCCTTGGTTTTTCGCTACATCCTTGGCAATTGTTGCTTCAATGTGATTAATTTCTCCATTGTCAGCATCTTTGAAAATATCTAGAAGTTCTTTGTCAGTTGAATAGCCAAAAGCTCGCAGGAGGGAAGTGATAGCCACTTTTCTTTTGCGGTCAATTTTGACAAAAATTGCGCCATCCAAATCAGTTTCAATTTCAAGCCAAGCCCCTCGATTTGGGATAATTTTTGCTCCAAAAAGCTTTTTGCCCTTAGTGTAAGCCATCGTGAAAAACACACCAGGACTTCTGATAATTTGACTAACTACGACTCTTTCTACTCCATTTATGATAAAAGTTCCTCGGTCAGTCATTAGGGGAAAATCTCCGAGGTAAATTTCTTGTTCCTTGATTTCTCCAGTGCTTTTGATGATAAGTTGCACTTTGCAACGAAGCGGGGCTTCAAAGGAGATATTTTTGTTCTTGGCCGTCACTTCGTCATATTTCGGCTCATCCAGATAGTATTCCTTAAAAGAAAGCTCCAGGTCTTTTTCGGTAAAGTCGTGAATTGGGTTAACTTCATCTAGAATTTCTCGTAGACCCTTCTCGATGAACCATTCGTATGAATTAACTTGTGATTCGATTAGGTTTGGTAGAGAAACCATGGAAATGTTTTTGAAAAATTTCCGCTTTGAGAGGGAAGAACCCGAACCGAAAGATGTTTTAACTTCCAGTTTTTTGTCAACTTTAGCCATAGAAATACCGCTCATTTCCGGCTTTTTTTTCTGGAAAGGTTCAGAAATAAAGCTTTTACATGAGTTATGTTAAAAGTATTAAGTTATTTATTTTTTTATCACCCTAAGTAAAATAAAACGAATTTTCTAAATAAAAATGTATCGTGAAAACATTATATATTGAAACAAAAACAATTGCAAGTGCCTTGCAGTCCATTTCCACCCGATTTTAGTTTTTTTATCATTATTTCTGCCATTTCTACTATCTTCCTGTTTGTATTCTTATCTTATCAGAGGATTGAAAAGTTGTCAAATTTAATAGGCTCTATAATAAATAGTGTGGTGGATAACTGCCATTTATTTCACTTTCACTTTTTTATGCACAAAATCAAACATTTTTTGATTAACATAATCTTTGAGCTCTGCACTGCCATCTAGTTTTTTGTATAAATCGAAATGGCTATTAAGCATTGTGATTAACTCGTCTTGGAATATTTGATTGAATTTTATTCTAGCCGCTTCTTTAGAATTATTTTTTATCGAACCTTCTAAAACCTTATTCCCCATCAATTTCGTGCTTAGGTTATTAAGAATAACTCGGTCGCTTTCGCTGAAATTTGTTCCGAAGCGATCATTCACATCTTTAATAATCTTAGAAAGCGCATTTTCTTCATCCTTAATAATCATTCCTCCACCGCTACTCATAGGATATAATTCGCCTTGTTCGTTTTCCAACTTAATTTTTTCTTGTTTTTTCTTCACAATCTTAATATGCTCCATATCAATATCCTCCAAAACTTCAGTCGGCAATGGCTCCTTTTCAATTGGCAATTTTTTAAGCAAAAACCGCAAGAAAATATATAATTTTTCCAAGCTAGTATCCTCGAAAGAAATTATCTGAGAAATAAAAGAATATTTTCGCCTAAAATCGTTCGCTTTAGATTTGAATTCATCTTTTTCTTCCAACAAATGTTGCACGAATCTTTCCACAATCGCATCCAAAAAACTGTTGATTTTCGCTGGGGTGGCGCTGGCAAAATATTCTTCCGCGAAAGCGTCAATTTCTTGTTCGCTGAAAATTTTATAATTCAAAATGTCTCGCTGTAAATCATGCAAAATATTCGGATCTGTCGCCTCCGACAAAACTGTAGTGGTGTAATATGGCTGAAAAGATTCTTTAATTTCCTCTGTGTCATTCACAAAATCCAACACAAAAACATCATCTTTGTCGGCATGTGTTCGATTGAGTCGACTCAAAGTTTGCACCGCATTAACTCCGCCCAATTTCTTGTCCACATACATAGCTGAAAGTAATGGCTGATCAAAACCAGTCTGAAATTTTTCCGCCACAATTAAAAATCTGAAATTTTCTTTCTTAAATTCCTCAGCCGTGTTTTTTTCCGGCACGCCGTTCATTTGTGCTTCGGTATATTGTATTTCTCCGTCTTTGACTATGCCGGAAAAAGCCACTAATGCTTTGTAGGAATAATTATTCTCCGCCAAGTATTTATCCATCGCTAATTTAAATCTGACTGCATGTAAGCGTGATTTAGTCACTAGCATCGCTTTGGCTTGACCGTCAATTTTTCCCGCAATAATTTGCGCAAAATGCTTAACGATGATATCAATTTTTTTGTCGATGGCATGCTCGTGACGCTCTACATATTCAATCATAAGCCGTTGTGCTTTTTTCTTTTTGAATTCCGGATCACTTTCAATTTTTTTGAGCAAAGAAAAATACATTTGATAGGTCGTGTAGTTTTGCAAGACATCCAAAATAAATCTCTCCTCAATCGCCTGTTTCATTGAATATAGACTGAATGGATAGAATTTGCCGTCGAGTGGATTTTTCACCCCAAAAATTTCCAGAGTCTTTTGCTTTGGAGTGGCGGTGAAAGCAAAGAAACTAATGTTTTTCGTATTAGTTCGGCGACTGCGGATTTCTTTGATAATTTTATCCTCCAAAGTTTCTTCTTTTTCAAAATTTTCTTCTTGAACCGCTTCGTCCAAAGAAGACGTTTCCAAAACTTGTTTCATATTTTTGGAACTTTCGCCAGTTTGAGAAGAATGAGCTTCGTCAATAATGACCGCAAATTTATTGCCCTCTATTTTTTCTATACCTTCAACAATCACGCTAAATTTATGTATAGTTGTAATTATTATTTTTTCTCCATTCGCAAGAGCTTCTTTTAATTCATTCGAATTTTCAATAATCGGTTTCACAACACCGGCTGTCTGCTCAAATTGCATAATTGTATTACGCAGTTGTCTGTCCAAAACACGCCGGTCAGTCACCACAATTATACTATCAAAAACTTTGTCGTTTTTTGCATTATGCAATTCTGCCAAACGATGTGCTGTCCAAGCAATCGTGTTGCTTTTTCCTGATCCGGCGCTGTGTTGAATCAAATAGTTCTCACCCACTCCTTTTTCTCGGGCATCCACCACCAAACGACGCACAGCATCCAATTGATGATAACGCGGGAAAATCAAAGTTTCGACTTCAAATTTTTTGCCTTTTTCATTTTCTTTTTCTTCTTTTTGCAAACATACAAATTGCCCGATAATTTCCAAGATACTATCTTTTTTCCAAATGTCTTCCCACATATAGGCAGTTTTGTAGCCCTCTGTGTTCACCGGATTACCGGCGGAATTATTGTCGCCTTTGTTGAATGGCAAAAAATAGGTTTTTAGTCCATTGAGTTTGGTGGTCATATAGGCCAATTCTGTATCCACCGCAAAGTGCACCAGGCATCTTTTGAAAGAAAGCAGGGTTTCTTTGGGATCGCGGTCGGTGCGATATTGGGCGATGCCGTTTTTGACGGACTGACCGGTGAGTTGATTTTTGAGTTCAATCGTGAAAATCGGCAAGCCATTTAAAAACAAAACCATATCGATGGAATTTTCATTTTTCTCACTATATTTCACTTGACGCATGACACTGAAAATATTCTTTTCATACAAATCTTGTGTCTCTGCGTTTAGTTTGGCAACTGGCTTGAAATAGGCTAGATCAAAACGAACACCGTGATCAGTAATGCCTTTTCTGAAAACTTCCAGCAGTCCTTGGGTTTTGATTTCTTCGTTTAGGCGAGCAAAGAATTTTTCTTCGACATATTCACCGTGTTGCTGTGCTAATTTGTCCCAAGCTTTTTTTTGTGAATTTTGCACAAATTGCAAAATCATTTCTTTGTCTATGCAAAGAATTTTGTCATAGGCGCTTGGCAAGCGTTTGACATAGTTATTTTTTTTCTCATCGGTGAGGTAGTTTTCAATAAACTCCTCAAAACCAATTTCTCGTGTGTTTGTTGTCATAGGATTTATAATTGATACTACTATTAAATTAATTATACGATTCAATACTTCTATTATAAGATTGATTTTGAGCTACCAGTCTAGCCTCCTCCTCCTTGGTCATTGAGTCAATATGCACTCCGAATTGAATTCGACTAACTGTTGAGTTCTTGTTTTCTTTGCTAATATCTCCACCTGCCTCCGCAAATTGCAAAACTCGAATTCCAGCTTTTCCATTTTTTGAATCTTTTTCTTCAACAGATACTGCAATATCAAATTCGACAGTTCTTTGATTTTTAGAATCAGAAAAACGAACATCTCGCTGAGTTTCCGCCCGTGCCTCTCCGACAGCTTTGTCAATACTCACCAAAACATCTTTAACAAATTCTTGTAAATTCATATCGTTTATATTTAATTACTTAATTTTGCACCAAACTCTCTTAAAAATTCCAATTCTTTTTTATCTATAAATTCAATTGCGCCCTCTAATAAATATTCCCATCTTTTTTTCTTTTTATCATATGTCTTGCCCTCCCAATAATTTTTTATATAGATTTCTTTTTTATTATCAAAGTATGCATCAAGCCAGCGCCTGTCTGCCATAAAAACTCTTTCAATAACAATTGGCCTTACCTTGAATATATATGAGTTTGAAAGCATTTCTTTTATGTTTTCCCTGCCATCCTCCGAGTTCTCAGCAATATATAGACAACTCAGCCTGCTTGGTGCATCGTTATTATATTTTCTTCTTCCTTCTTCAAAGTCAACCTCGATATTCCATTTCTTATTACTTTTTCCGGTGATAAGATCTCTGTAAATTCCAGCTAGTCGTGGCTGTAAAAATCCATCTGATATCTGTTCCTGTCTAAGTAAATTTATCTGAGAATTCCTAACTGGATTATGCTTCCCTTCGGCATTAGCTTTGGCATCTGTTACATCAGAAGAAACCAGGAACGGAGCGAGTCTTAAATTATGGCAAGGATGCCAATTACTCAAATCAATTCCATGTAAAAATATTTTTAATTTCATATTTTCAATCTCCAATGTTTTATATCCTCACCTTCCCCGTCACAACATTTGAAATCAGGGATGATTTAAATTCGGTTAGTAAATTAATTGATTTTACGATCTTATTTATTATTTGATCAATAAAAATATTTTTTTCATTGATAATCTCGACAATCTTATCCTGCTCACTTTGTTGTGGAATTGGAATATGTGCGTTTTTTATAGGATATGCGCCAAGTCCAAATCTGGTTATACCATTTGCCGAAATAACGAATTGACTATTAATTTTCTTACTTTGTAATGATCTGAATAAATAGCCACCTTTAATTATATTTTCTTTTGGTCTCAGTATCGATAAATGATACCCACACAAAACATTGTTCAGCTCATCTTCAACTAGAGCAGGTATTGCTATGTCATCTGGACTTTCTGAATCTTTTGTTATTAATACATCTGCTTTTTTTATCGAAAATTTTCTGATTTGTTCATCAGTAGCTGTGGCTTTCATAAAATCAATTCCGGAAGTTATGAAATTGTTTTTGTATACATCAACATAATTGCATAACAATATTCTCTTTTCAACGAGCTCGCTTTTTTTATCCACATTGCTAGTCCTTATATTAGAAATATATTTTAATTTTTGCACCTTCCAATCTTTCGGAACTTTTCCAATCCACTCAACTCCAGAATTTTTCATTTCTGCATTCGGATTCAGCCCGTTTGTCACCGCCTGATTGATCACTGCTGTTCGTTTTTCTTTGAGGAGGTCGATGAGTTGTTTTTTCTTTTGCACAATTTTTTCGATCAATTCAACTTTCTCATCTAAAAAATTGGCGATTTTTTGCTGATCCTTTTTTGGCGGAAATGTATTAAAAATATTTGAAGTAAATGTTGTATTCAAACCACCTTGTGCAGAGCCTCGTGTTTCCAATGAAATTAAGGATTGTATTTCTGGAGAAAATAATAAATAATATAAAAATTTTTGTTCTGTTCGCCAACCTGATCGAATAAGATAGACGTGCTCATTAACTGCCATTTTTTCTCTCAATTCTTGAGCAATTCCAATTTTACCAATAGTAGCACCGTCTTTTACAAGAAGAATATCTCCTGACTTTATTTTGCCTTTATGTAATGAGTTGTAATATTCTTGTGTTATATATTTATTTTCTTTAAATTTTATTTTTCCATTAAAAATATGTTCGCCACCAATACTAGGCACAGCATTTTCATGCAAATTTTTATCAACATTTTCTCTTGAACCACTCTCCATTTTTCCAATACAAAATTTAATTCTTCTAGCACTCCATTCTTTCGGAATTTTTCCCAACCACTCCACGCCAGAATTTTTATATTCCGGATATTTTTGATATTCTTTTTTGAGCTGTAATTTTTGCATTTGAAATTTTACTTAAAAATTATTGGTAATATCTATGCGGTCTGAAAAGTCAACACTGTTGACAACCTATTGGATCCGTAGTAAATTATAGATGTAATCGTCAGATTGCCCTGCCCGTGGATACGGGATCACGATCCGCAAGTCTAGCTACAAAGCTAGATTTTTGCTTTTTTACAGCTATTTCTGGTTTTATATCCTGTGCGTTAATTATTAAATCAGCCTCTCTAGCTAGATCATATTGAATAAATCCACCTTTAATTATAATTATTTTCTTCTTCTTTTCTTTTAAATATTTCACTAATCTTACAAAATCAGCATCGCCTGAAAAAATACAACAAGTATCATAAAAGTCAGCCAGTCTTATAGCATCAACTGCTATTTCTACATCGAAATTGCATTTCGGAATATACACAAAATCTCCATTTTTATCACAATTGACCGATCTTGTATTGTTTTTTATTTCACCATCACCAAGATAATGTTTGATTTTTTGAATTGGCTTACTGTTTGCTTTATCAAAAAAATCTCTAGCCTTACTTATAAAACCAACTGACCCAGGACTTTCGGGATTGACTCCATAATAATAGAAATTCTTTTCAGAAAAATATTTAGAAAAATTAGCTAATTTTTCCAGATCTATAACCATCTTTTCTTCCAACAATAACATGTTATCATCACAGTCTTTTGTATCTTTTTCAAACCAATAATTTATATTTCCAAAGTCAATAAAAGAATAAATTTTTCCAAATTCATCATTGATGCCTAGTCTATCCCTAATTGATTTTATCTTGAGTCCAAGGAGATCCATTTTTTTATAATTTCTTTAATAATTCCAGCAGTTCATTTTCCACGCCTTCGATATCGCTTTCAATTTCTTCCAGCGCACGCGGTGGCTGGTATTTGTAGAAATAGCGTGTGAGCGGAATTTCATAACCAACTTTTCCAAGTTTTCCATCCTTTTGATCTTTGACTGTTTCATTAATCCACGCATCCGACACGAACGGCTTTACTTCTTTGGCAAAATACTCTTTCACATCTTGATGATAGGGCACATTCTCGCTATCTCTGAGTTCACTGTCCGCTTCCGGCTGGCCATTTTTGTCCACACAGATTTCCGCCTTTTCATCTCTGAATCCTATGACACCAATAATTGTTTTTAATATCTTAGGCTGAAGTTTCAAGTTATGTTTTGCAAATACAATTTCAATATCAGCCAGAAATTTTTCCCGATTGTTCCATTTTCTGCCTTGAAGCGAAGATAGAGCCGTCATTATGAGCACCTCTTCGGATTTAGTTTGCGCTTTCACTGATTTATTAATCGCCTTTTTCAAATCAATCTCCAAAGCCTCGCGCAATTGGATAATCTTGTCAGAACTCATATTAAACGCGAGTCGCAGAGGTCTTTCAATTGTAATTTGTCTGAAAGCAAAATCAGTGTTATTGAAAATCTTGGAGTATTCACTTTCCCCAAATGATTCATACAGCTTCAGGATATGTTTTTTATCTTCCGCCGAAATTTCATTGCGCTTGTTGCCCAAGCTCTTGCGCATTTTTTTGGAAAAAGTTCGCGCATCAATTAGTTGCACTTTGCCTTTTCTTTTTGTCTCCTTGCGATTAGTCAAAAACCAAACGTAAGTGTTGATGCCGGTGTTATAGAAAAGTTGATCAGGCAAAGCCACAATCGCTTCCAGCCAATCATGCTCCAAAATCCAACGGCGAATTTCACTTTCACCACTGCCAGCGTCGCCCGTGAAAAGTGGCGAGCCATTGAAAACAATAGCCGTTCTTGAACCACCCTCGCTCACATTGCGCATTTTGGAAATCAGATGTTGCAAAAACAAAAATTGTCCGTCAGAAATTCTCGGCAGTCCCGCCCCAAATCTTCCAGCAAAACCTCTCTCCGCTTCCCGCTCCACCGCCTCTTTGTCTTTTTTCCAATCTACTCCGAATGGAGGATTTGTTAGTAAATAATCGAAGTGTTCACTCAGAAATTGGTCATTGGAAAGTGTGCTGGATTTGGAATGATCTTTGTCTCCACCTTTGATACGATCCGGATCATCACCCTTGATTAGCATATCTGATTTGCAAATTGCATAAGTGGCTGGATTTAATTCCTGTCCAAAAAGATAGATATCCGCCTCTGGGTTGATGGTTTTTAAAATATGCTCCTTGCTAGTGGTGAGCATGCCACCCGTTCCACAGGCGCAGTCATAAATTGTCTTGATGATATGCTTTTTCTTAAGTAGTTTTTTATCTGGCAAAAAAAGCACTTCCACCATCATTTCAATAACTTCGCGCGGGGTGTAGTGCTCCCCGGCAGTTTCATTGGATTGCTCAGCAAATTTGCGAATTAATTCTTCGAAGACATAGCCCATATCATGGTTAGTGGTGGTTCTCGGATGCAAATCAACCTTGTCCAATTCTTTGAGAACCAAAAACAGCAAATTACCCCCTTCCAGGCGATCAATTTGCTTTTCAAAATCAAACTTAGCGATAATTTCTTGAATATTATCACTGAATCCCCGAATATAGTTTCGCAAATTTTTAGAAACATTTTTTGGATCTTCCAAAAGTTTTTTCAAATCATATTGAGAAATGTTGTAAAATCCAGTTTTTGTCACCGCTTTCAAAACCGGATCAACATCTACCTTGCCCTTGAATTGATTATATTGCTCCAAAACTTTCGACTTCGAATCCACTAAGATTGAATCCAGCCGTTTTAAAACTACTAACGGTAAAATGACGTCTTGATATTCATATTGCTTCCAACTACCACGCAAAAGATCGGCAATATTCCAAATTAAACCAGCCTTTGAAGTTGAATTATTCATACTTTTTATTTTTTACATTATGTTGGTTAAATAAATCGAGATATTCTTGTAAATAGAAGATTCTGTTTTTCGATTGTCCGGTTTTTTCTTGAAACATTCCCAGCTTCTGGAAATCTCTAGCAATGACATTGGCAGTTTGAAAGGTTACGGGAATTAATCTCACAATATCATTAACTGAAACTACCGGCTCAGCAAATAATTTAAGCAACAGTTGTTTGCCAAGCTTTTGTCTCCTTATGCCCATGCCGGATTCAATTGTATTTTCATATTTCTTTCGCAATTCAATTATCTTTTCAAAAGTTTCTTTTCCTTTCTTTGCAGTTTCTACTAAGCCAGTTAAAAAGAAACGTACCCAATGCTCAATATTATTTCTTTCACGCACCAAAGAAAGAGCGTCATAATAGCTCACTCTGTTTTTTTCAAAAAAATCCGAAAGATACAACGTTGGTTTTTTCAAAATTCCCAAGCTTACCAATTGCAAAGCAATAGCCAAGCGCCCAATGCGACCATTGCCATCTAGAAATGGGTGAATAGTTTCAAATTGATAATGGCTTATAGCAACCTTAATCAAATCAGGAATTTCTAAATTTTTGTTATACCAAAAATCTTCTAAATCACCCAAAAGTTCCGACAAATCTGAATTATGTGGTGGAATAAAATATGCATCTTTAAGCGTGGCACCTCCAATCCAATTTTGACTACGACGAATTTCTCCTGGTTGTTTGGTATAACCACGAACCCCTGAAAGTAAAATTTTATGAGTATCCTTGATTAAGCGCATTGAAAATGGTGGCTCGTTAGGTGTATTCATTTTTTCAACCGCATAATTGATAGCTTTGATATAATTGTGGACTTCCTCCCAATCATCACGTTTCTCCGGATCAACTTCATCCTTAGAAAGCAACACCTCATCCAAATTAGTTTTGGTGCCTTCAATGCGACTAGAGGTTGTTGCCTCTTTAGCCACGTGCATTTGGATAAAAAAATCCACATCTGGTACTAAGGTTGAATAAGCATTCAACTCTCCAAGATATCTCATTGATTCAGCCAATAATAAATCAATTCTCTTGTCTTGCCATTCAAAAGATTTATTAACCAAAAAAGGCATGGAGCTTTTATATTGCTCCTGCTGTTTATAGGTTCCAGCGATGAACTTGATTTGCGACATCTTTGAATATGATATATTTATATTCAAAGTTTATCAATTTACTTTGAATTTGTCAAGTGCATATTATATCTAACTAACTTCTAGGCCATATATCCTTTGTTTTTAAGGCTTACATAAGAGTTTTTGGCAATGATAATGTGATCAATAATTTCTATTCCAAGAATTTTTCCAGCTTCCACCAAGCGCTTGGTGATAGTGACGTCATCATCAGAAGGCTCTGGATTGGCGGAAGGATGATTGTGAGCCACGATAATTTGGGCGGCACTCACGCGAATAGCCGGCTCGAAAACTTCGCGTGGATGAATGAGATTGGCATTAAGAATGCCCACTGAAATTATTTCCCGCTGAATTTCTTGATTGCGCGTGTCTAAATAAAAAATCACAAAATGTTCTTTTTTGTGATCGCGAATATCTTTGCATGACTCCCAAACATCTTTGGGAGATAATATCAAATTTGCTTTTTTGTCTTTCAAAATCCGCTTCCCTAATTCCAAACAGGCCATAATTTCCATCGCCTTGACTTTCCCTAGTCCGTGAATATTTTTCAAATCATTCAGTGAAGCAGTCAATATTTTTTCTTGCGGAAATTTTTGGAGAATTTTCTGCGCCAATTTCAAAACATTGCAATCTTTTGTGCCCGTCCGCAATAAAATTGCCAACAGCTCAGCATCAGACAATTTATCTGAGCCATATTTTTCTATTTTTTCCCTCGGCCGATCAACCTTGGGCAAGTCTTTTATTTTTGCCATGCTTTTTTATTTTTTCCAATACTCAATTATTAATTTATCCCCCTCGCCTTTTCGCTATTATCAAATTTATATATAAATTAACTCTGTTTCGCAACCTACAAAACCTTCATTTCCAAAATCCGATCAATTCGAAACACTCGGTCATCATTTCTTGCTAGACATCTGGCGATAACGCCGATAAATTCTTTTTCCATATATTCCATCTGACCGAATTTTTTTGGCAAAATCACTCGAATTGATTTTGTGTCATCAGATTTCAGATAAGTTATTTCCAGCTGCTTTTTGTTTCTTATAGAATCTTTGATAATTTCAATCTTCTTTTCCAACGGCAAATTAATCTGCGAAATTTCATATTGAAATCCCGTCAAAAATTTCACCACTCGCCAATCCATCCAAATATGTTTTTTCGAAATTTTCTTTTTGAGAATTATCCCTTCCAGTGTTGTGCAACGACTCAAGGCGACATACATTTGACCATGAGCAAATGTTCCCCGATCGATATCGATTATCACATTGTCAAAAGTTTTTCCTTGGCTTTTGTGAATTGTCACCGACCAAGCCAATTTCAAAGGATATTGTGTGAAAGATCCGATTGTTCGACTTCCAAGCCGTCCTTTGTTTTCATCAAAATAAAATTCAAACAATTCCCAAGTATAGGGGAAAACTTCCACCGTCATCCCACTGTTTAGTCTTACCTTAATGAGACTTTCTTCCTCTTCTCCTTCAATTGAAATTATTTTTCCAATTGTTCCGTTTACCCAGCGTTTTTCCCTGTCATTGTTGAGAAACATTATCTGCGCTCCAGCCTTAACTGAAAAAAGTTTTTCAGTCGGCAAATATTTTTCATCAAATTTTCCTTCGATTTCTCCTTGATAGTGAAAAATTTGCGTTGATAATTTTTCCAATTCCCGCTCATTTATCTCCCGCGAAACTCGATTAGTCGGAGTGAGATGAATGAAAAAATCATTTTGCTTTCTTTCAAAATCGGGAAAATATCTTTCATTGATCAATTCCAATCCATTGTCATCAATGGAATTATTGCGAATAGCATTGAGCAAACTGATGAATTTTTCATCTTTTTGGCGATATATTTTTTCCAGCTCGATAAATTCCAGAGAAAAATCTTGGCGTGAAAAAACTTTAGCCGAAAAAAAATATTCACTGTCATATTCTTTTTTGAAAATCATCCGCTCATTGCCGACTACTACGGGTGGCAGTTGGTATAAATCACCGATAAAAATCATTTGCACTCCTCCAAAAGGAGCGTTTGCTTTTTTTCCATTGACTCGCAAAAATTTGTCCACGCAGTCCAATAAATCAGCCCGCACCATAGAAATTTCATCGATAATAATGGCATCTAATTTTTGATAAATCTTTTTGGGAGATTTTCGACCGGCTTTTTCCGGAGTGATATTTGGTTTGAAACGAAAAAAAGAATGAATAGTTTGACCCTTAATATTCACCGCCGCCACACCCGTCGGAGCCAAAACTGCTACTTTCTTTTTGGTGTGATTTCTGAAATAATCCAACAAAGTCGATTTTCCCGTGCCGGCCTTGCCCGTGATAAAAACATTTTTGGCAGAATTTTCCAAAATATCCAGTGTCCGTCTGAACTGTTCGTTTATCTCTAAAGACATAAATTTATTTTCTCAAAAATATTTCCCAGACCTAATCCTCAACACCAATTTTCCAAACACCTTTTTCCAAGAATGCTTCAATGGTTTGACGAGTTGCTTTATTGATCAGATTAGAATGTGAAAGCTTATTACTTTTGGCATATTCAACTAGAGTGATAATTTTTTTGCCTTCTAAATAGGCCAGTCGTTTGTGATAACTGTTTGTGAGCGCTTTACCCACTATCTCTTCCATAATGTCAGTTGCACCCTTGGCATCGAAATCTCTAAAGGCTTCATAATATTTTTGTCTATCAATAAATTTTATATTAATCGGCACAAACCCTTCTCGCAAAAGCAAATAATTATTAATGACGCGTCCAATCCGACCATTGCCATCACAAAAAGGATGGGTATGTTCAAAGGCTAGATGCAATTTAGCAATGCGCCGTATTATGTTTTCGTGACTCGTAGCATTATATTCAGACAACATTTTTTCCAAACGCTCGGCGACTTCTTTTGGATTAGGAGCGATGTAACTACCAACTCTCACAAATTCATTCTCTGCTCTAAATCTCCCGGCGATATCATCGCGGATATTAGAAATGAGCATTTTGTGTAATGACAAAATAACTGGAAGTGAAAGCTCCTGCTCTTTGGATTTTTTTCCAATATATTCCACCACTCGCGCCAAATTTTTAGCTTCAAAAATTTCTCGTTCACTGATAAACCGATCTAGATCAATTTGCAAAAGGATTTTTTCCGTTTCTTCAAGAGAAAGCGTGCTATTTTCGATAGCGTTAGAATTATATACCTGATCGGCCACTTCAGCCTCAGTAATAAGCGAGAGTAAAGCCTCTTTACCTGCGGATGCTTTGTAGTATCTTTCTCGTAATTCGCTTATTTTCCCGTAAGCATTAAGTATTTTTGTCATAGTTTAGTATCGTTAATTATACTACTATTATACACTTTTTCACGGTTTTGTCAACATAACCGTGAAAATGTATGCTTTTTTGATACTTTTTCACGGTTTTGAGTATATTCCTTCAATCTAAAATATTTTTCAATAAATAAAAACCACTATTGAGAAAGTTTTTGGTATTTTTATTCTTTTAATTATTTCAATCTCTTTTTATTTTCCAACTCCAAAAAATTATTCTTGGAAACAATCGTTCGGCCTAATTTTTTCTCCAGTTCGGCCTTAGCATTACCGGCGATTCTGCCACCGAACTTAGCATCTTCTTGTAATTTTTCCAAACCTCTTGAGTCTTCATTGCGATGAATTTCTGTGGTGGATCTTTCGCCTAGCATAGTGAAAATAAGTTCGAAGTCGTCCATATGATCACGCAAATTTTCTCTTTTGAGACCTTTGAGATTTTTATACTGCTTAGGCGTTATTCCGAAGGTAGCTTTAGAAATTTCTGCCGTTAAAATTTCATAATCTTTTTGCTCTCTCGCTCCGCGATTTTGCCATTCGTCAGTCAGTTCTTCGCGAATCGCAATTCCGCGCATTCTTTTCTCAATCCATCCATCGGGATAACCTTTGAGCTTGTATAGAACTCTCGTTCTTTTAGTAGCTAGTTCCGGATCCTCAATCTCCTGAATTCTCTCATATCCAACTCGCGCCAACCAACGCTTCATCGGCTCGGCCTTAGGAGATGGAATCGATTGGATGATACGAAGCATTCCTTCCGTGTTAGCGCAATCAGTTTCACGCATTTTTCCGTCTGACGCTTTTAGTTTGAACTGTCGACAAATTGTCGACGGTTCAAAATTTTCTTCATCATTCACGCGAATCTTCATTCTATACCAATAATCTCGAGCATCTACACTCTCTGTTAATATGCCCACAATATCAATCACTGAAAACCACCATTCTTTTTGAAAGATAGTTTTTCTAATTTCTTTGCCTTTGAAAATTGCAATTTGATTGCCACTCTCAAAATTGTTTTTTTCTTTTTTCATTTTTTTATAATAACATTTATTACAATGATATTATATCACCATATCCAACGCTGGCAAGTTTTGACCTGTGGATAACTATTCTTTGTTTTTTAGATTCCAATTCCACGCATTGGCCACTGATTTGGCGATGCGGGTGGTGGTGAAGTTGTCTTCTTGGTCGCTGTCCACGGTCACTTTTTCGATATCCTCAAGTTTTAGTTTATTTTTTCGAATTAGCCTATCAATTTCCGGCAATAATTTTTCTGAAAGACTGTGCTCTTCGACAATATTCAAAAAATCCACTTCTTTTTTGTTTTGAAGCAGTATTGTGCTAATTTTTCGCTCCTTTATTTTGATTATAATTTCCATATTCAAATCATCTCATAAAAAAAACAAAAAAACAATCCCGAACGCTCGGGATTGTTTTCCATGCAAAGTTTGCATATTTGACGAAAAATTATTTATTGCAATTTGCTCCTCTACCCATTCCACGACTTTGTCCATTTCCACTTCCATTTTGCAATCCCAATCCTAATTCAGCTCTTATTTTTCTTGCTTCTTCTGTTTTTCCTTCTAGCGCCAGTTTATGCGCCTCGGCAAAGCGAGAAAAATTTCCTTCATTTATAACTTGGGTCGCTCGTCCTCTGCCAGCCATTAGCTCCTTCCATGCGTTATAGTCATTGTTTTCAAAAGCCTTAGTCATAGCCGTATGACGCTCAGTTGTATAATTTGGACCTTTGACATTCGGATTACCCTGGTAGGCACTCACATATAATGCTGACCCGACTAAGCCAGCAGTAGCCACTAGCATACTTGTTCCGATTAGAAATTTTTTGCCTAGATATTTTTTAGCTTCCATATTTTTTACTTTTAATTATTAACGATAGAAGTGATCAGCTTCTTGAGAAAATTTCTCTCGACTTATCTTACTACGCAACCTTCCTATTTTTTCTTTCAACTTATTTCTCTACATGCCTTTGTCTGCCATTCCAAGGCCTAATTTCTTGAGCTCTAAATTTGCGCCCCTCTTCCTTTTCACCAATCATCTTCACTTTCTCACCAATCTCTTTTTTCACCCTAGGACGAATAAGCGCCTGAGAATAATCCACTTCCCAAACTTCCCCATCCCAATCTCTAAGATATATTTTTTCTTTTTCATTTTTATTTTCAATTATTTCTCCTGAGATAAGGCCTTCCTCAGGCTGAGACCAAACCCTTTCCGGAGTTCTCACGATATGACTATAAGCGGAGAAATTTTTGTTCATATAACCTTCCATATTATCAGAAAAATTAAGTTTATATAGAATAGCTCCAAAAATTATTATCACTAAAATAAATATCCCACCAATATATGTTGTTTTATATTTATATCCATGGCGAGTTTTGGCAAATTCTACTATCGCTAAAATTGCAAAAAATATCAAAAGAATAATCCAAATGAAAGGTAAACTTAAAAATAAAATTCCCATTCCATGCGGACGACCCACGATCTTCCCCACTTCAAATTGGGAAAAAATACTAAAAATTATCCCCAGAGAAAATGCTCCGGCAAACACAAAGAATATTAGCAGTGCTATCACAATAGCTCGACAAAGCCAAAAATTCCATCTTGATTTGGGAGAAATTTTTTCCTGCTTTATTTTTTCCAATACTTTTTGACTTATTGACTTTTCCATATACTAAAGTTTAAAATTATTTTTTTCCAATTCATTTTTCAATTCTTTTTTCGCTCGGTTGAGCAATGTGCCAATTGTACCAACTGGTTTTTTCAAAATATCGCTAATCTCATTATAATCTTTGTCCTCCATAAATCTAAGTGTTAGCACTTCCCGATAATCTATTCTCATTTGTGAGAGAATTTTTCCAATAATTTCCGCCATATCTTTTTCTTCTATTTTTTTCGCCAAATCACCTTCCGCCGAAAGCATATTTTTGAAATTTTCATCGGCATCAAAAGAAACCACCATTGGCGTATTTTTGTTTTTTCGCCAAAAACTTATCACGTGATTTCTGGCAATCCGATAGAGCCACGAAGAAAATTTCAAACTTTCATCAAAATCATTTATATTTTCATACGCTTTCAAAAAAATTTCCTGTCCCAAATCCTCAATTGTTTCTTTGGGTAGATTACTGATGCGTCTGATATAACGCAAAATTTTGCTTTCATATCGCTCCATTAGGAGATAATAAAAATCAGGATTGTTGGCAACCAATCCTGCTAATTCTTCATCACTTTTATTTTTGAAATTTTCTTTTTCTCGCATTCCTTGCGTTTAGAAATTTAGATTAGTTCTTTCTCTCCCTCCCCCTTACTACGCAAAAAAGCTCAAAAATATTTCAAACTTTTCTTAAAGGACTTACGCATTTTTATGAAAATCTATTTATGTAGCCATGACAATGTCAGGATTAAAGTCCATAACCACTATCTATAATCTTAGTTAATCTATTTGTAATTTCAGCGAACAATAGATTTGAAGAAAAATGTGGAAGTCCTATTGGAATTATTTAATTTTTCCAAAATCAAAATTCCAAGGATCATCTTTTCTGCCCGGAGCAATGTCGTCATGACCCAAGACATATTTAATTTTATACTCTTTCTTAAGATAAGCTAACAAATTATTAAGTGCGCCGTATTGTGCATCATTAGGCTTTTCTGATTTAGTGTTCACAATTTCAATTCCAAGCGAAAAATTATTCACGCCAGTTCTCCCATCCGGAACTTTGGATTCACCAGCATGATAGGCAATATTTTTGTCTTCTACTAAGCGATATATTTTCCCCTCGCGAGAAATGATGTAGTGTGGTGAAACGCCATATGGCTTATATTCTTTGTAGATTATATCATCTAAATCATGTGCGTCTTTGCCAACAGCATTGTACGATGAATGAATGATGATTGTGTCAATTTTTCGATTATCACTTTTTGAGAAACCCCAGTCCGCTAATTTATTGATTATTTTCGGCTCATCTATATTTTCCACAGTTTCCTTTTTTGGTTTTTCGACAATTTCAGTGTTTGGAACAACTACTACATCATCTTCTGTCTCGCTTGATATTTCAACTTTTTTTTCTTCGTTTTGTATATTTCCTACATTATCTTGTGTTTCTTCCACGCTTTCTGTTTCATTTTTTTCCAGATTTATTTCGGTTTTTTTTGGATTTATAAAATTGCAACCGCTCAAAAAAAGCATCGCTATAATTATCCCTGCTATTTTACCCAAATTTCTTATCATATCCCAATTCTATCACATAAAATAAAAACGCCCCAATTAATTTTGGAGCAATTATTTTTATTCTTTCTCTTCAATATTGATTATTTCTTTCTCCAGTTTCTTAATTTCATCTTCTGCTTTGTCATAATCGTCCCAATCTTCACCATTGAGACAATCCTTCTGAAAAAGCACTAAGGCTTCCAGTTTTTTTAGTTGTGTTGTTTTTTCTTCTTGTGTCATAAAACGCAAAATTTAAAAATAAAAAAATACCTTATTATTAAAAGATAATAAAATATTTGAAAATTTCCTCCTTAAGAAATTAAATTGCAACCTAAATAGTATACTCCTAAAAAACAGTTTTGTCAATCTAAATTTTTTCAAATTACATGCTATAATAAATTCACCCTGTTAAATAATTTTAATTTAAAAAATTAAAATTAGATTTGTATACAATTAAAATCAATAACAGGCGGGTTAAATATTAATAACATAATTAAATTAAGTCGTATCTTATTACAAGCTACAAATCTTATTTAACAGGGTAAATGAATACATTTAGAAAAATTTTGCGTCTTATCTTGCGAATTGTCTTTCTTATTGCAATTTTAGTTTTGGCTTTTTGGTTAAAAACCACCTATATCCAAAAAAACAGCGCGCCCATATCTTCACCAAAAGCCCAAGAGCAAATAATTGCGCTGGAAAATCCCAAAGAAATTGAATTTCAATGGAAATATAATGGAAAGGATTATAAATTATCCAAAACTTTCTACGGTTCACTTTACAATTTTTATGCTAACAGCCCAAAAACATACAGTTATCAAGGAGAACTTTCCCCTGATTGGGAAAAAGATTATTATGCGATGTTTCTGCGTCATACTTCTAGTGATGATTCCATCTCTCTCTTAGCTACCGATCTTCAAAATTTAGGAGCGCAAAAAAAACTCAACGCTGACCAAATTGTCGAGCTCGCATTAGCTTTTGTGCAAGCCATTCCCTATGATCACTCGCGCGCCGAAGAGCTACTTTCTGGAAGTGGCGCCACTAACTATCCCTATGAAACACTTTTTGAAAACAGGGGTGTTTGTTCTGACAAAAGTTTTCTTCTGGCTAATCTTCTAACTCAAATGGGTTATGGCACCGCCCTTTTGGCCTATGACGACGAGCGTCACATGGCAGTTGGAATTGGATGCCCAGCCGAATTTTCTAGCTATGACAGTGGCTATTGTTACGCCGAAACAACCTCCACTGGCTTTCGCATTGGTATGATTCCGGAAATTGATTCCAAAAAAGGCTCGGCTGTGCCGATGGAAAAGAAAAATTATTCGCAAAACAGCGAGCTAAGTCAATTTGACGCCAAAAAATTAGGCGAGCCAAAAATCATTTCGGTCTCTTCCGGCAAAATATATGCTGGCATCGCTGATTCCTTGGCTCTGGCCAAAAAAATTGACGCCCTTAGTCGCGAGATAAACACACTCGAGAAAAATCTCACTGCGCAAAAAAATGATTTCTCTGCTGATGAAGCAAAACTTTCCGAGCTCGAAAAGAAACTCAAAAAACTTGAGAAGAAAAAAGATTATGAAGAATATAATAATCTAGTCGAAGACTATAATGATCTACTGAAAAAATATAAAAAGAAAATCCAACCCTATAATGAACAAATTGATGTTTATAATCAGAAAATAAATTATTATAATTCTTTAGTGAAGGGTTTTTAGAAACAAAAAAACAGCTCAAGATTTTTTCAAGCTGTTTTTTAGGGGAATGTCGTTCATTCACTCATCATTTTCTCATCCATCTTCTTCATCATATCTGCCTTTTCATCTTCACTCATATTTTTCATCATATCCATATGATCCGCGTTAGCATGCGCCATCATTTTTTCTTTTACTTCCTGAGCTGTTTCACCTTTTGCCACAAAATCACAGTCTGTTCCCATGTCTCGACAAGATAATTTCATCATTTTTTTTCACCTTCCTTTCTAGTTTAGTTTAGAAAAAAACAAAATAGAGATATTTTTCATCTTGCTAATTATTGCATAAATTAGTACAAAAAAACAAAACTAATATTTCTACCAGTCTTGTTTCAATGTGAATAAGCAAAAGCAAACTTCTTCAAAACTAATTTTTTATTTCGAAACTATTCAAATAGACAACCACTATTTCTTAGGCTTTTTCAAGATCGAAAGGCCCTTGGCGCTATACACACATCCTGGCTTAGGGTATTCATCTGGATCAGGACAACAATCTTCATCCACATGAGAATGTTTTTTAGTTTTACTCTTGCTTGGATTATCACTCGGATGTTTGCATGATATTTTTATGGGAATCGGATGAGGCAAGGGTGCTTTTGGTGTCGGTGCTTTTGGTATCGGCGCTTTTACTTCTAGCGGAGGTTCTTCAATTATAATTTCAGGGAGTGGGTCAGGAAGTTTTTTTTCTTCAATTTTTCCAAATATTTTTTGTGCCTCTCCTTTTGGACTATAGCTTAAGAATATTTTTTCTTTTATCAGCACCTTATTTTTATCTACCGCTAATTTATTTTCTTTTTTATCAATCCCAGAAGATGATCGGTCTATATCAAAATTCAAAATCCAATTTACCAAGAGCATTATCAAGAATAACACCACAACACTTCTAGTCGTTGGATCGTACCATCTTTTTTTCCTTTGCAATCTATATTTATTCATATTTCTCGTAAAAGATATAAATTTACAAAAAACAGCCCCCTTAATTATTTTGGACTGTTTTTTTATTTTGGAGCGGGTAGGGGGAGTCGAACCCCCGTCCTCAGCTTGGAAGGCTGATATAATAGCCGTTATACGACACCCGCCTTCGTCACGCTGTAGCGAGACTACGGCGTGGCGAAGCCCACAAAGTAGTCCGCAAAAGCGGAATTCGCCAAGCTAAAGCTCGGCTTCGGCGTGGTAAAACCCGCAGAAGTTGAGCGACAGCTGGCTTTGTTTCGCCGAAACGAAACTGTACTAACGTCGGAGTGCTGGGAATCGAACCCAGTCAATATGGTCCCAAACCATACGTACTACCGGTATACGACACTCCGATCGATTTTAAAACTAACATTCCTATCTTACAGTTAAATAAAATCTTCGTCAACTCAAGGATAGCAAAATCCCGCGTTAAACGGGATTTCGCTACTATCTTCCGTAAAATCTATTTTATCGCTTCTTTTAATGCTTTTCCGGCTGTAAACTTTGGGATAGACATTGCAGGAATTTGAATCTTAGCTTTTGTTTGAGGATTGATACCCGCTCTTTCGGCTCGTTTCGAAACTCGAAAAGTTCCAAAGCCTGTGAGCGTCACTTTTTCATCATTGCGCAAAGCCTTAGTCACTACTTCTTCGAAAGTTTCCAATACTGTTGCGATGTCTTTTTTTGACAATTCAGTTTTTTCTGAAATTGCAGATATAAGCGCGTCTTTATTCATATTATTTGCCATAATCCACCTCCTGTTCTAGTTTTATTATCGATGCCAACCTACGAACTTTTGCGAATGCCACGAATAATTCGTATCATTCGCATGCAATTCGCATTGTTCGCATCGCTTATTATTATCTCGCAAATTCTGTCACTCGCAGTTCGCGAATCACATTCACTTTTATCTCCCCTGGGTATTTTAATTCTTTTTCAATCTTATCTGCAATAGCGCGCGACAACTTGATTGCGCCTAGATCATCAATTTTGTCCGGTTTAACAAAAACTCGAATTTCCCGACCAGCTTGAATAGCATAAGTTTTTTCCACTTCTGGAAATGAAGTTGCCACTGCTTCCAATTCTTCTAGGCGTTTCAAATAATTTTCCAGAGAATCTTTTCTTGCTCCGGGGCGACTAGCGCTGATTGCATCAGCCGCTGCAATGATCATTGACTCTGGAGTTTCAAATGGATAATCTTCATGATGAGATTTCATTGCGTCAATAACATCTTTGCCCACATGAAATTTTTCCAATATTTTTATTCCAATTTCAACATGCGTTCCCTGCACTTCATGGTCCACTGCTTTTCCAATATCATGCAAAAGCCCAGCTTTTTTTGCCAAAGTTGCATCTGCTCCAAGTTCAGAAGCTAAAGCGCCAGAAAGATGAGCTACTTCAATTGAATGAAGCATCGCATTTTGTCCAAAACTAGTGCGATAACGCAACCGTCCGATAATATGAATCAATTTAGGATCAAGCCCCACTACTCCTACGTCATAAACTGCCGCTTCACCCGCTTCTTTGATTTTATTATTCACTTCGTTTTTAGCAAATTCTACGGCGTCTTCAATTTTAGTTGGATGGATTCGGCCATCTCCGATTAATTTATCCAAAGCAATTTTGGCAATCTCTCTTCTAATTGGATCGAAACCAGAAATAACAATCGCTTCTGGCGTATCATCCACAATAATTTCAATCCCTGTCAATCTTTCTAGCGCCTTAATATTCCTTCCTTCTCTTCCGATAATTCTGCCCTTGACTTCATCCGATGGAATGCTCACGGTGGAAGTTGTGGCTTCTGCAGCATGGGATCCGGCATATCTTTGAATAGCTTGGGTCATAATATCCTTGGCTTTTTTGTCTAATTCCTCTCGACCATTATTTTCCATGTCTTTGAGTTTTTTGCCAAAATATTCTCGGTTTTCTTCTTCCGTAAGTTGAAGCAATATTTTTTTAGCCTGTTCTTTTGGAAGTTCCGCTATCTTTTCCAATCTTTTCAATTCTTGTTTTTTCACTTCATCTACTTCTTTTCGAATTTGTCGAATTTCTTCAGCCTTTTTTTCTAAGCTTACTCGCCCACGTTCAATCTCCTCCATTTTTGTATCGAGGACTCCTTCTCTTTTCTCCAGTCTTTCTTCGGAGCGAATTATTTGATTTTCTCTTTCTTGCTCCTTCTTCTTGGCTTCCTCAAGAATGTTAACCGCCTTATTCTTTGCTTCAAGAACAATCTCTTGAGATTTTTTTTCTGCTTCATCTAGAAGATTACTTGCCTTTCCCTCAGCTGTGTGAAGTTGCTTTTTCGCAATAGTTTGCCTAGCATAGTAGCCCGCAATTGAACCAACTGCCAAACTCAAAACACCAACAATAAGAACTGTTAGACCTAATTCCATATTTTTTTTCTTTATTCAATTGATAAATCATACGGTTTTTTTCAAAATATTACCCAAAAATGCCATATTATGCTTCTTTTATCAAGAGAAACGAGATAATTAAAACAAATTAAAAATGTATTGCTACAGATAAATCTTACTTGAAAGAAGCTTTTTTGTCAAAGACCTCGACAAGTGCTATTATTAAGCCATATAAGAAAAAATAAAAAAATTATTTATGCCAAACAAAAAAACTGATATCTCAAGACCAAAACCTGTTATGCTCATTATCCTTGATGGTTGGGGAATAGGTGAAGAGAATCGTGGCAATGCCATTTCTAACGCTGACCTTCCAACTTTCAAAAAATTAGACGAATATTATCCAAAAATTGCCCTACAGGCATCTGGAATTTCCGTTGGTTTACCGTGGGGAGAACCAGGCAATTCCGAAGTTGGCCATATGACCCTCGGTGCGGGAAAAGTAATCTACCAAAATATGCCC
Source organism: Candidatus Moraniibacteriota bacterium (assembly GCA_003483065.1). Taxonomy (GTDB): domain Bacteria; phylum Patescibacteriota; class Minisyncoccia; order Moranbacterales; family UBA2206; genus UBA2206. The sequence goes on from DMWY01000004.1 coordinate 45,063, forward strand.
CGCATTACTATGGCCATTAATGATGGCGAATTTTTCAAAAACCCTGCTTTTTTGGAAGCTATTGAAAAATCTAGGAAAAATAAATCAGCTATTCATCTTATGGGACTACTTGGACGTGGTTCGGTTCATTCCACGCTAGATCATATTTATGCCCTTCTTGAAATGATGCGTGATCAAAAAGTTGAAAAACTTTTTTTGCATGTTTTCACTGATGGACGAGACAGCGCGCCCAATTCCGGCATTGAAGCCATCAAGGAATTGGAACAACGATTAGAAAAATATGGTGTGGGAAAAATCGCCACTGTCTCAGGAAGATATTTCGCTATGGATAGAAACAATAATTGGGATCGAGTGGAAAAAGCCTATAAAGCGATGGTACAAAGCGAAGGAGAAAAAATTGAAAACATTGAAAAATATTTGACTGCTTCATATAAAAAGGAAATTTATGATGAATATATTGAGCCCGCCGTTGTCACAAAAAATGGCGAGCCAGTGGGACCAATACGAGATGGCGACTCAATAATTTTTTTCAACTACCGCGAAGATCGCGCCAGGCAAATCACTAAGGTCTTTACTCTCCCTGGTTTTTCCAAATTCAAAGTAGAAAAATTCAAGAATCTTTTTTTCGCCACCATGACCCAATATGAAGAAAGCATTCCGGTCGCCGTAGCTTTTCCACCAATCAAAATTGACATGTGCCTAGGGAAAGTTCTGGGTGAAAAAAAACTTAGCCAACTGCGAATTGCAGAAACAGAAAAATTTGCTCATGTCACCTATTTTTTCAACGGTGGCAATGAAGAACCCTTTCTCAAGGAAGATCATATTATCATTCCTTCCAAGGATGTTTCCAGCTTTGACAAAGCGCCTGAAATGAGTGCTTCGGAAATAACCGAAAAAGTTTTGCAGAATATTGAACGGGATAAATATGATTTTATCCTTTTGAATTTTGCCAATGCTGATATCGTCGGACACACCGGCAATGAAAAAGCTGCGGAAAAAGCAGTGGCGACAATTGATAAATGTTTGGAAAAAATAATTAAGGCGGTGATTTCCAAGGGAGGTCAAATTCTCATCACCGCTGATCATGGTAATGTGGAGGAAATGTTTGACATTCACACTGGAGAAAAAGATACCGAGCACAGCGCCAACCCAGTGCCACTTTGGTATATCACCCCTGACAATTTTCGCGATGCCCCGAAAGAAAAAGTCACCTCAGAAATCTCCGGTATCCTGAGCGACGTCGCCCCAACAATTCTCGACATCATGAAAATCGAAAAACCCTCCGCGATGACAGGAGAAAGTTTGTTGGAATTTTTGAAATAGAAAAATTTATATTCCTTTCATCAAAAAAACTCAAGGATCAGCCTTGAGTTTTTAAATTATTAGTTTTGTATTCTTCCATCCTTGCGAAATAGAAAGAAATAAATTGAAACTTTTTCGTGTTAAAAAATTTATCCTGTCTGAGCGTAGCGAGTTATAAATTTTAGCGAAAAAGTTAAAAATTTATCTTTCTATGAGCTCGGATGGCCGCTTTCTTTTGTTACTTTTCTTTGAGGCAAAGAAAAGTAAGGGGAGAAATTTATTTTATAATCTTATCCACTATTCCATATTTCTTGGCTTCTTCCGCGCTCATGAAATAGTCACGCTCGGCGTCACGCTCCTGACTTCGTCGCTAGGACA
>DMWY01000008.1 GCA_003483065.1 Candidatus Moraniibacteriota bacterium
AGATTAAGTTAATTTGGTATTATACGAAAAAGAATCATATGAAATAAGGGGAGCAGTTTTTGATGTGTATAAGGAGCTTGGTTGTGGGCACAAAGAGAGTGTATACCAAAAAGCACTTCTGAAATCACTAATTGATCGTAAATTAAAAGCAGAAAGAGAAAAAAGATTAGATGTTTTTTTCAAAAAAGAAAAAGTGGGAACATATGTTCCAGATTTTTTGGTCAACAACGAAATAATTATGGAGGTAAAAGCTAAGCCGGAGATAAAAAAACAAGATGTGGAACAATTCTGGCATTACTTGACGAGCACAAATTATAAGTTGGGATTTTTGGTGAATTTTGGAAAGGCAGGAGGAGTTCAAATTGTCAGGAGAGTATATGATTTATCACGAAATAAAAATGCATTTAGTTCAGCGTCAAATTCAGCGTCTTTCCGCGTTATCCATGGATATGTAGCTCTGATGAGCCTTTTGGTGGTTGGAGCAGCTGGACTAGCAGTCTCAATTTCGCTTATCCTTTTTGGAGTGGGTTCAACTCGCTCTAGTTTTGTAATTGAACAATCTGGGCAAAGCAAAAATATCGCTAACGCTTGTGCTGAAGAAGCTTTGAAAAAAATTAGAAATTCCCTCGCTTATACTGGAAATGGAAATTTAACTTTAGGTCAAGGAACTTGTTCCTATGCTGTTTCTGCTGGAAGTGGGCAGGCTAGGACAATTACTGTTTCTGCTACGGCAGGCACTGCTCCGCGAACAATCACCAGAAAAATTCAAATTTCCATTAGCCAGATTACACCAAGAATAAATGTGAGCTCCTGGCAAGAAATTCCTTAGGGAGACTTTTAGGTTTTTCAAAAATATGTTATTATATAAGTGTTAGTTTAAATAATTAAAAAATAAAAAAATGAAAATTAAAAACAAAAGTGGTTTCACACTTTTAGAAATCTTGCTTGTAGTAGCAGCTATTGCAATTTTGGCGGGAATTGTGATTGTGGCAATTAATCCTTCCAAACAACTAGGAGATACAAGAAACTCGCAACGCTGGTCAGATGTGAACACTCTGCTAAATGGAGTGTATCAATATTCAATTGATAATAAGGGAGTTCTCCCTGCTTCAGTAGTGGCTTTGGCTGATGATACTGCTACTCCAATTTGCAGTACAACCGGTTCGGCTTGCACAACTGCTGGTTTTGTCGATTTGGGAGTGGTGATTACGGATCAAAAATATATGACTGCTATTCCAAGAGATCCGCAATGCGCAGTGACAAGCTCTACTTGCTATGAAATTACTAAGTCAGCTAATGGTCGAATCACAGTTGAAGCAACAATTCCAGAAAACAGTACTACTATAAAAGTTATTAAATAATTTAAGTTAAAAACAATATGAAAAACAAAAAAGGTTTTACACTTCTCGAAATTCTTTTGGTAGTAGCGGCCATCGCAATTTTAGCTGGAATTGTAATTGTGGCAATTAATCCTTCTAAGCAACTTGGCGAAACTAGAAATGCCCAAAGGAGATCAGATGTTAACACAATCCTAAATGGTGTCTATCAATATGCACTGGACAATAATGGAACAATACCAGCATCAATTACCACAACTGCCACGGCTATTTGCAAAACTGGCGGAACTTGCACTGGACTAATTGATTTAGGAGTTGTCACTCTCAATGAGAAATATCTAACAGCTATGCCATTTGACCCGACAACAGCAACAACCAATAGCACTAATTATAATATTTCAAAAACAGCTAATAATAGAATTACGGTTAGCGCACCAGGAGCTGAACAGAGCGCGACTATATCAGTGACAAGATAAATAAAACAATATGAAAAACAAAAAAGTCATGCCTAACGGCAGACAGGGCTTTACACTTCTCGAAATCTTGCTTGTAGTAGCAGCTATTGCTATTTTGGCTGGGATTGTGATTGTGGCAATTAATCCTTCTAAGCAATTGGGAGAAACGAGAAACGCTCAAAGAAGAACAGATGTGAACACAATTTTGAATGCTGTTTACCAATATGTAGTTGATAATAATGGAACAGTGCCAGCTGGAATTCCGACTGCGACTTGTGCTCTAGTAGCTACAAACGAAGCTTGTAAGTTAACTGCAACAGGGACATGCTCAACGGGGGTCAACCTTTCTGTTTTAACAACATCAGAGAAATATATAACCGCTATGCCAATTGATCCAACAGTTTCTTCGACTAATGGAACGGGGTACTACATCACAAAAAGTGCCAATGGTCGCATAACTGTGTGCGCTCCAAGCGCGGAACAGGGTGCTACAATAACCGTGACTCGATAGCGAAAAAATAGAAGCTTAAGTTGCAGGCGCTAACCTGTATATGAAAAACAAAAAACAAAAAATAAATAAGGAGGAAAGCAAAAAGGCTGATGATTCATCAGCCTCTTTTGGCTTTAATGATTCGATAAAAAAAATAAAAAGGAGCCACGCTAAGACAATAAAAACAGAAAAAGAATTTTTCTTGCAGAATGAAATTATAGAAAATATGCCAGAGGGAATCTATTTCGTTCGTTTGAAAGATGGGATTATTGTTTATGCAAACGCTAAATTTGAAAAAATATTTGGTTATAACGCGGGTGAAATGATTGGAAAGCACGCATCAATTGTCAACGCCCCAACTACTAAAAAGCCAAAAGAAACAGCTCGCGAAATAATGAATATCATGAAAAAAACTGGCGAGTGGCTTGGAGAAATAAATAACATCAAAAAAGACGGCACTTCCTTTTGGTGTTATGCGAGTTGTTTTTTGTTTGATCATCCGGAGCACGGCAAGATTATTGTGGCAATGCATACTGATATTACCAAGAGAAAGCAAGCAGAAGAATCCCTCAAGATTAAGAATTTTATCTTCGACCATTCTTTTTCCGCTAACAGTATTTCAAATGCCAATGCTATTGTCACTGAAGTAAATCAAAGTTTTTTGGATAATTGGGGTTTTTTGGATAAAAAAGAAATTGTAGGAAAATCTTTCTCTGTATGTTTTAATGATCCCAAAGAAGCTATGATTGCGCATAATGCATTGGATAAGAATGGAAAATGGAGCGGAGAGTTTGTCGCCAAAAGAAAAGACGGCTCAACTTTCATTGCCTATGGGCCGGCAACAAAATTAATTGATGAAAAAGGCAAACTAATTGGCTATCAATCTACTTTGTTTGATATTACTGAAAGAAAAAAAGCTAAAGAGACAATTATCTTGGATGAAGAAAAATTTGAAGAAATATTTAACTATTCTCCCATTGCTATTGAACTCTATAATGCCAAAGGAGAGTTGGAAAAAGTCAACAAAGCAACGCTTCAAATGTTTGGTGTGAAAAATGAAAAAGAGATAGTGGACTTCAAACTTTTTGATGATCCAAATGTTCCAGATAGCGCTAAGAAAGTTCTAAAAAATGGAAATTTGGTGGAATATGAAAATGTTTTTGATTTTGAAAAGGTGCAAAAATTTAACTTATATAATACGATAAAAAGTGGGATTATCCACCTAAGTACAGTAATAACTCCTCTTAAAAAAGGATCATCGGGGTATTTGGCGATGATCGAAGATGCCACTGACAGTAAAAATTCGCAAATTAAACTACGAGAAAAATTGGACGAAATGGAAAAAATGAACAAGCTAATGGTGGGCAGAGAGTTAAAAATGATTGAGTTAAAGGATAAAATAGATAAATTAACAAAAAAATGATGAGAATGGGGTTGAAAAATAAAATATTAGTGAGTTTATTTCTAGTAGTTTTTCTTTGTGGCATTATTGCTTCTTATTTTATCTACACTCAATCTAAAAAGAATTTAAGTGAATATAAAAAAGATAGCTTGGAAACATTGATTTTGGAACGAAAAAATCGAGTAGCGGATTTTTTTGGAAATTCTCTTTCTTTGGCAGAAAAAATTTCCAAAAGACAAGAGATTATAAATTATATTGAAAACGAAGGGGAAATTCAAGAGGCAAGCATTCTTTTGATTCTTCAAAATTATAATATTGGAGAAAAATATTCGGCTATGTATATCATGAATAAAAATGGTCAAACTATGGTTTCGACCGATGAATCATTCATCGGGAAAGATTATAGTTTTAGAGAATATTTCCAAAGAGCGGTTTCAGGAGAACCTTGGGCGGATATGGCGATCGGTTCAACTAGCAATATTCCCGGATACTATGTTTCTTATCCAATCAAAAATAGAGAAAAGGTCATTGGCGTGACAGTGCTTAAAATTATTCCAGAACATCTCAATAAGATATTCACCAAAGAAAGTATTGGAGGTAACAACGACACTGATTTTATTTTTGTTGATGTTAATGGCGTAGTGATTTATTCCAGCGATGAGAAAAAAAATTATCATAGTCTGGGTAATTTGACAGAAGAAAAGAAAAGAGAGATTTTTGAGAGTAAAAAATTTGCTTCAAAGGAGATATTACCCTTAGATTATGATGAAATTCAAAAAGAAATAGACAAAATCTCAACTATCCCATCAAGCTATAGCTTAAATGATGAAGCTGATGGCGCTCAAGAATTATTAATGGCAATTAAGGTGGAAAATTTTCCATTTTTTGTTATAGCAGAAGCGAATTTAGACAAGATGCTTGCTTCCATTAGGGATATCTCATTATGGTTAGTGGCTTTATTTTTGATGGTTATTGTAATTGGCGGATTTACTGCTTCTTTTTTTATCACTAGATTTTTGCGTCCACTTAGAGAGTTGAAAAATATTGCAGATGATGTTTCTAGAGGAAAGTATGAAAAATTGAAAATCATAAAAACAAATGATGAAATTGAAGAATTGAGTTGGGGGCTAAAAAAAATGGCCGATAGCCTAATTAAGCTGAAGAAGGGGGCTGAAGAAAAGGTAGTAGAACGTTCTAGGGAGTTGGAAAAAATGAACAGCTATATGACTGGTAGAGAGATAAAAATGATTGAGCTTAAAAAGAAAATAGAGGAATTAGAAAAAAGTAAAAATATAAAAAATGATAAATAATCTCTACATAATTATCTATGTGATGACGGTATTAGTCTGTTTGGCTATGCTATATTTTCTTTTGAAGCAAGCCAAGAAAACAGCTTCTTCAAGAGCGTTAGTTTGGTTAATTTTCATTACTACTATTTGGACTGTGGTGGAAATTTTAGCCTCAATAGGATTTATTGTTAACGAAATAATCCATCTGTATCTTTGGCGATCTGCTTTTTTTCTTGGTGGCATAACAACCTATTCTCTTTTGTGTTTCATTTTGACATTTTTTGAAATATGCAAGAAAATAAATTTTAAAATAAAATTAATTACTGGCCTTGTCTTAGGTATCCTTTCTTTTTATTTGACGATAATATCCTCCGGAACGGTTAAGAATATTTTGACGAATCGGGCAATCTGGGAAATTGGATACGAAACAGGTCAGCTATTTCCGCTCACGGTTATGGTCGTTGGCTTTCCGATGTTGGCATCTCTTTTATTCACACTTTGGAAATATTTTACTGCAAAAAATGAAAAAAATAAAAAACAGTATGGGCTTATGACGATGGGTATTTTTTCTCCAGCCATCGGAGGAGTGTTAACAAATCTAATTTTACCGCTACTGGGTATTGTCCATTTTCCTCGCTTGGCTAATTTTTCTTCAGTTATTTTGATTGGGGTATTGTTCTATGTGATATATGAGTTGAATGCTTTCAAGGGAGAGATAAAAAGATATTCCATTCGTTTTAGATTGGTTATTATGGTGGTCGCCATAACTTTTTTTGGAAGTCTAATTGGATTTTTTGTTTATTATTCGAACTCAATGAATGTTTTGAATCAAGAGGTATATAGGAATTTTGATTCAATCACTCAAATAAAATCATATGAGTTGCAAAACTTTCTAAACTTTCAAAAATCTAAATTGGATCTGACGATAAAAAGCTCAATCGTAATTGGTGAATTATTCAATAAGGTGGAGCAGGATGAAGAATATTTTGCCATAATGGAAAAAGTAAAAAATAAATTAAACTTGATTTCTGATAAAGAAATTAGAGAAATCATTCTTTTGGACAAGAATGGACGAATTGTGGCTGTTTCGAAAAATAGTTCAGAAGAAGGGAAGGATTATAGTCAAAAAGAAGAATATAAGAATGCACTGAATAGGGATTTTATCAGTGATATTAGAAAAGAAGAAAATTTGGAAAAATATTATTTCACCATTTCCGTCCCATATTTTGAGTCTCAAAGTAATAAATTTCAAGGAATGATTATTGGAAAAATTGATGCCCAAGTTATTGAAAATTTGCTGGCAGAAAAAATAGATTTGGGGGATACGGGTGAAATATTTTTACTCAACAGGGAAAAAAAGCTTATTACTGCTACAAAATATTTAGGACGGGAGGAAATACTCAACAAAAAAATTGAAACCATAAGCTCAACAGAATGTTTTACTGAAAAAAATAAAGAATATTCTGATCATAAAGCGGTGAATAAATTTTTAGACTATCGTAATATTGAAGTTATCGGAACGCATGCCTATATCGCGCAAATGAATTGGTGTCTGGTTTCCAAAATTGATCAAAAAGAAATTACAGATAAATATGAAAAAGGTTTGTCAATTATTTTCTTCCTTTCTTTGATAATAATAATAATTGTATCTTCTTTAGTGGCATATTTTTATTCTCTCACTATTTCTCGACCAATTGCTGATTTGCAAGATGGAGCACAAGAATTATCCCGAGGAAACTTGGATTATAAGGTAGAAATTGATTCAAGAGATGAATTTGGACAATTAGCCGGAGTGTTTAATTTTATGGGGCAAAAACTCAAGGAAACATACTCTTCACTAGAAAAAAAGGTTAAAGAAAGAACAAGAGAATTGGAAAAATCAATCACAGAAATGGATAATTCTCGAAAGGCCATGCTTAATATTTTGGAAGATGTGGATGAAGAGAAAAATAAAACTCAAGAAGAAAAAGAAAAGATTAGTGCAATCTTGCATAGTATTGGGGATGGAGTTTTTGTGGTAGATGATCAGGCTAAAATAATTATGATTAATCAAGTGACTTCAGATATTTCAGGTTTCAGTCAAGAGGAGTTAATTGGAAAGAGATATGATAAAATTTTGCATTTTGTTCAAGATTCTCAAACAGAAAAGATAATTTATGATTTCGTTGGTGAAGCCATAGCAAGTGGAAAAACTAGAGAAATGCCGATTCATACTATGCTTGTGCGTAAGGATGGTGAAAAAATTCCCGTATCTGATAGTGCCGCTCCTTTGAAAAATGAAAAAAACAAAGTTGTTGGTTGTGTAGTAGTTTTTCGTGATATAGCCAAGGAATATCAAGTAGACAAGGCGAAAACAGAATTTGTTTCCTTAGCATCTCATCAATTACGCACTCCACTTTCAGCGATTAATTGGTATACAGAGATGCTTTTAGCAGGGGATGCTGGTGAGCTCAATAAGGAACAAAGAAGTTTTATGGATGAAATATACAATGGCAATCAAAGGATGGTGGAGTTAGTAAACTCACTGCTGAATGTTTCCAGAATCGAGCTTGGCACTTTGGCGATTGAACCAAGGCCGACTGATTTCGCAAAAATTTCAAATAATGTAGTAAAAGAATTGATTAATGAGATAAAAATCAAACAATTAAAAGTTAAAGAAAATTATGCCAAAAACATACCACTCATCAATGCTGATCCAAATTTAACTCGAATTATCTTTCAAAATATCATAACCAACGCAGTTAAATATACACCAGAAAAAGGAAAAATTGATATTATTCTTGAAAAAGAAAGCAAAAATTTACTCATCAAGATTTCCGATACTGGTTATGGAATCCCAGATAATCAAAAAGATAGAATTTTCCAAAAACTTTTCCGCGCGGACAATGTTCGAGAAAAAGATACGAATGGTAGCGGATTGGGGCTATATTTAGTAAAATCAATTGTGGAGCAGTCAGAAGGAGAGATTTGGTTTGAATCAAAAGAAAACAAGGGCACAACTTTTTTTGTACGCATTCCACTTTCTGGAATGAAGAAAAAAGAAGGCTCTAAAACATTAAATTAAAAAAAATGAATAAAAAAAATCCAGTCGTATTAGTAGTTGAAGATGAAAAACCACTTCAGGAGGCGATAAAAATTAAATTGGAGTTAAATGGCTTCGATACTGTGACAGCTAGATCAGTAGAACAAGCAATTAATTTTTTGAGAGACATTAAAAATGTGGATGCTATTTGGTTGGATCACTATCTTTTAGGTAAAGAAAATGGGCTGGATTTTGTGGCTAAGTTAAAGGAGAAAAAAGAGTGGAAAAAAATTCCGATTTTTATAGTTTCTAATACTGCTAGTCAAGAAAAGGTAAAATCCTATATGAGCCTCGGAGTAGAAAAATATTATGTGAAAGCCAATTATAGGTTGGATGATATTATAAAAGACATAAAGAGTAGTTTAAAATTAAAATAATTTTATGAACAAAAAAATTATTATCATTGAGGACGAATTATCTTTGCGAAGTGTTTTGGCAGAAAAATTAAAATCTGATGGTTTTGAAGTTTTGGAAGCTAAGAATGGCCAAGAGGGCTTGGAAATTTCAATCAGCCAAAAACCTGATTTAATTCTTTTGGATATAGTGATGCCTAAAATGGATGGCCTAACAATGCTAGAAAAACTTAGAGAGGATAGTTGGGGAAAGAAAGTGCCAGTCATTATTCTTACTAATCTAAGTTCCGGGGCGGAAATGTCAAGATCGGCCGAAGGCGGAGTTTCTGGCTATCTAGTCAAGACAGACTGGAAATTGGATGATGTAGTCAAAAAGATAAAAGAGACACTAAAATAATCTTTTTGCAATTTTTTGCCTATTTCTCTGTATTATAGTACGATTGGAGTATGAATAACGATATAGAGGAGATAAAATCAAAGCTCAATATAGTGGATATTTTGGGCGAATATATTCGTTTGGACAAGGCAGGGGCGAACTGGCGAGCTCTCTGTCCTTTTCATAACGAGAAATCACCATCTTTTATGGTGAATGAAGAAAAACAATTTTGGCATTGTTTTGGTTGTCAAAAATCAGGTGATATCTTTGCTTTTGTGATGGAAATGGAAGGCGTGGAATTTCGAGAAGCGCTGAATTCACTTGCAGAAAAAGCGGGAGTAAAATTGCAATCCTATAGTCCAGAAAAATCCCAGGAAAAAAATCGGACATTGGAAATTTTGGAATTAGCCACGAAATTTTATGAAGTGCAACTCTGGAAGGGGGAGGGTAAGGAAAAAATTATAAACTATCTTCATGAAAGAGGACTCAAAGATGAAACAATTAAGGAATTTCGGTTGGGTTACGTACCGTCTGGTTGGCGAAATGTTCTAGATTTTTTAGTTAAAAGGGGATATAAAATTGAAGAAATAAATAAGACAGGGCTTTTGGTGCAGAAAAACAATGCGCAACCTTCTGACCTCACCCCCAGCCCCTCTCCTTATCAAGGAGAGGGGGGTAATCGATTTTATGATCGCTTTCGTGATCGAATTATTTTTCCAATCAGTGATTATTCAGGAAAAGTGTTGGGCTATACAGCGCGGGTGACTCCCGGAAGTGATGAATCGCAAGCTAAATATGTCAATTCTCCAGAAACCGAAATGTATCACAAAAGCCGAATTCTTTATGGTTTAGACAGAGCTAAATCAGAGATAAAAAAGCAGGACTTTGTTCTCCTGGTGGAAGGTCAAATGGATGTAATCGCTTCGCATCAAGCGGGAATAAAAAACACTGTTGCAGTGAGTGGTACAGCGCTTACGCTCGAGCAAATTGCCATAATAAAAAGATACACCAAAAACATTCAAATGTTTTTTGATATGGATAGCGCTGGTGAAAATGCCACCAAAAAAAGTGTGAAATTATGTCTAGCCAGTGGCATGGCGGTGCGCATTGTGAGTTTGGAACGAGGGAAAGACGCAGCTGATATGGCTAAGGAAAACCCAGAAGAGCTTGCGAAAAGCGTGGCGCAATCTTTACCAGCGGTGGAATATTTTTTCCAAAAGACATTTGGAAAGTTTGATAGAAATAAGGTGGAGGATAAGAAAAAAATAACCTCAGAACTACTGGATATTATTTTGGATCTAGAGAATGAAGTGGAAAAAAATTATTGGATAAAAAAATTAGCCGAAGGATTAGGTGTTTCAGAATCAGCATTGACGGATGAGCTCAAAAAGACTAGTCTTAAAGATAAGAATACTAAAGATAGTGGCCAGAAAGAAGACATAAAAAAAATCGGACCAACCACAAAAAAAGAAATGCTTATTTGGGAAATGATTGGCCTAATGTTGGTTTCAAGTTTTGTTTGGAAAAAAGCGTGTGAAGAGGAAAAAACAAGAAAAATTTTCTTGTCGGACAATCTTTTGCAACTAATGCTGGAAAAAGGAGAACAAGTTAATTTTAATTTCGATACTTTTTTGAATGAAATTGTGGATGATCGAGAGCTTAGCGAAAAAGCGCGAAAATTATTTATTCAAAAAAAATATCAACTCGATTTAAATAATAATCAAGAAGAGATAATAATCGAAGACCCATGGAAAGAATTTCAAGCTTGTGAGAGGGAAATGGAAAGAGAAGAAAAAAAAGAAGAATTAAATCGCATAGGCAATGATTTGAAACTGGCCGAAGAAAGAAAGGATGAAACAGCAAAGAAATTTTTGCGAGAGCAGTCGGACAAAATTTCCAAAGAATTAGCAAAGTTAATGGAGTTATAATAATATTATTATGACTTCCGCATTTCCCTTCGAATCTATTGTTCGCTGAAATTACTTTAAAATTCAATTAAGATTATAGATAGAAATTATTGTTTATAAATCCTGCCATTGCACTGGCTACATAAATAGATTCTCAGAAAAATGCGTAAGTCCTAATTATATCTAAACATTTATGGTCAAAGTTAAAAAAAATAAGAAAAAAATCTTGAAAAATAAAAAAACGCCGAAAAAAATCAAAGCTGTTCAAAAAAAGAGCAACAAAAAGATTGTTTCTAAGAAGAAAATTGTGCCTAAAAAGCCTAAAAATAAGGCTAAAATAGCGCCAAAAAAGAAGATTGAGAAAAAGAAACCAATCAAGAAAAAAGTCGTCAAGCAGATTTCCAAAAGAATGGAGGAAAAAAATTCTCAAAGACGCGGAGATATTGATGAACTGGTCTATCGTGGAAAGCAAAGAGGTTTCATCACAGAGGATGAAATTTTGCATGTCATTCCGGATGCGGAAAAGGATATTGAAAAATTGGAAGAACTTTATGAAAAACTCGAAAAGAAAAATATTCGGGTGGTAAATTCTGATGAAATGATTCGCATGGAAACAGACAAGGTTTCTGAGGATTTTGACAAACAAAAAACTGGCAAGAAAAAAACCAGAAAAGAAACAATGGACGTGGGTCCGGAAGAAGCTTCTTCCGATTTGGTTCAGATGTATTTACGAGAAATTGGTCGCGTGGATCTTCTCAGCACCGAAGAAGAAATAAACCTGGCGAAAAGAATTGAAAAAGGAGATACGATGGCCAAACAAAGACTCACCGAAGCTAATCTTCGACTTGTGGTGAGTATCGCCAAAAAATATGTGGGTCGCTCACATAACCTTTCTCTTTTAGATTTGATTCAAGAAGGCAACATCGGACTTTTCCGCGCCGTGGAAAAATTTGACTATCGAAAAGGCTACAAATTTTCCACATATGCTACTTGGTGGATTCGCCAAGCTGTGACACGCGCGCTAGCTGACCAATCAAGAACGATTCGTATTCCGGTGCATATGGTAGAAACGATTAATAAATATACGCAAATTACCCGAAGACTCGTGCAAGATCTTGGACGCGAACCACTTCCAGAAGAAATTGCGGTGGAAATGGGAATTGAGGTGGACAAAATTCGCCACATCCAAAAAATTTCCCAAGAAACAGTTTCTTTGGAAACTTCAGTGGGGGACTCAGATGACGACAGCGTGCTTGGAGATTTCATTGAGGATACTGAAACTGTGATGCCAAATCAAATTGCTAGCCGAAAAATGCTCAAGGAACATGTGACGGAAATTTTGAAGGATCTCACTCCACGCGAACAAAAAATTCTGAAAATTCGTTTCGGTTTGGAAGACGGCGTGACGCATACCTTGGAAGAAGTGGGACAGGAATTTGGCGTCACTCGCGAACGAATTCGACAGATTGAAGCCAAGGCTTTGGAAAAAATTCGCGATCATAAAACTATCAAGAAACTTCGAGATTACTAAAAATGATGCTAATCTACGAATACCTGCCTGCCGGCAGGCAGGAATGCTAATCTGCTAATTGCGAATAATACGAAGTTATCCACAGCCTTGGATTTGACAAAAAAAATAGATGTGCTAAATTAAATTCATGAAAAACATGCAAACTAAAATATCATTTATATTGTCTGTGATTATTTTGTTGGTCTTTGAGACCGGCCTTGGTTTGCGTGAAATGAAAAAAGCATAAGGAAGAAAATCATTTCAAATAAATCAAGACCGATCTCTTCAAAAAGACCGGTTTTTTAGTTCTTTAAAACAAAGCTAGCAGTCAAAACAATGATTTTGCGGGAACTCGAAATTATTGATTTGACTGTTAGATGAATATTTAATTAATCTCAACGCAACGGAGGTATGCATGAGAATAAATACACAGATATCCATTATCGCTTTAAGGAAAGATGGAAAAATAATAGTCCCGCCGGGGGATTATAATTTAATAGGTGCTTTTCTAGAGCCTGATATGATAGATGGATTTTTATTTCTGGATCAAGAAATATTTATCGGAAACTTACTATTTGATTTGCTAAAAAAAAGTAAATTAATTAAAACATTGGATGAACAGGAGGTAATGATGGGTAAAAAAGGCATCAATAATAAGAGAAGAAAAAAAACGGATAACTTGGCACCCATTATTCTCTCGCAGAGAATCCTTGAAGGGGCAAAAGTCGTTGGAATTGCGGGGCTGTTAGGAGGGATGGATATTCATGAGAAATATTTCAGTGAAAATATCCGCGGAGTAGTCAATATGGCTGGTAGAATAGGAGGAAAGCCGTTTTTCTAAAAAAAATAAAACGAAAGATACCCTCTCAAAAAAAATATGGGGAGCATAAGTGCTCACAAGGCGCTTAAGCTTAAGAAGGACTTAACCATAGTCCCTCCCGATAAAACAGGAGAAGGGTGTAACCGCACCTTTCTCCTGAATCTAAAAAATAAAGTCAGTTTTTTTATATAGTTGACAAAAAAATAGGAAGTTGCTAAGATGAAAAAGTAAAAATATGTCAAAACAACCTAGTCAAAAATTTTATAGCTTTTCTTACTTTTATTTCTGGTTTAGCCAGATCGGTTTTGTTTTGCATAAAATGAAAGCATAAAAGACATATTCATTTTAAACAGACCAAAGCCGATCTCACGCGAGACCGGTTTTTTTGTTCTTTAAAACTGTTTTTTGGAGTTTTGATGGTTAAAATAAGAAGTTCATTTTGTCATTGCGAGCATATCGAAGCAATCTAGAATTTTTATTTTAACTATCAACACTAACCAATAAACAAAAAACAAGCAAGAAAGGAGTTGTAAGATGAAAAGCTTAAGTAACCGAAAAGGTCTTCCTGTTGATTTTTCCACAATGAGTATAAGTGACCTCACTCTCATTATTCAGATTATTGAGGCACTTATATTAAAAGCCGAAAAAAAAGACGGGAAGCTTGTGGGGAGTGATGAAGACATTGCAAGGATTACTGTCCCACTCAGACGTCTGGCTGAAGTTTTCCATATTGATTATTTCATAAATATCAGGATGGAAGTAATTAATAAAACCGTTAATGAAATTAAAAGATCTCTCGGAGCTCTTTCTGCTTTGGAAGCTGATTTCTTTTTACTGATAAAAGAAAAAAATAAAGATTCCCAAAAAGAAAAAAAGAACCTGCCTGGCCTGAGAGTGGCAACCTCTAGCGGTGTTTACAAAACCGCCTAGTAAACTCCGAAAAAAGCAATGGTGGACGACGCTTCGTCCACCATTGCCCCAAACTATTAAAATTGGTAAACTTTAAATATTACTAAAAATAAATCAAACTTATGTCTCAAAAAATCAAAATCGGCGTTTCGGGTAATCGAGGAAGTTTTTCGGAAGAAGCCGCTAACTATTATTGCGGAAAAAATAGCATAACTGAATATGAGCTTTCCTATCTAACTAGCGTGGAAAATGTTCTCTCGGCGCTGGATGAAGGAAAAATTAACAAAGGAGTTTTCCCAATTGAAAATTCCAATGGTGGAATTGTGATTGAAGCGGTCAATGCTATGTCAAAACATATTTTCAATATTGAGAAAATGTTTGAAATTGACATTCGAATGAATTTGATGGCGAAAAAAGGCACAAAATTAGAGGATATAAAGAAGATAACTTCTCATCAACAAGCCCTTCGGCAATGTCGAATGTATCTCAAGCGAAAGTGGCCAGAAGCAGAACTTTCGGAATATTGCGACACGGCTAGCGCAGCCAAAGATTTGAGCGAGGGAGTTTTGCCAGAAAATTCGGCGGTTATCGCTCCGAGAATTTGCGCCGAGTTATATAATCTCGATCTATTAGAAGAGAGTATACAGGATTTGAAGTTTAATTTTACAACTTTTATTGTGGCTGTTAAAGTTAAATAAAAGATTAAAAAATTTAATACTTATAGGACTTACGCATTTGCTTACGTCAAGATATGCTTGTCGCAAAAGCAACTATAAAATGCAACAATTCGCCAGTAATTAAAAACTGTTTAGGAAAAATATTTTTCTGGCGACTGCGTTAATATCTTTTCCGCAATCAAACGCGTAAATCCTGAATTATATTTTTATGAAATCAAAGAAGAAAATTTGCATAGTTGGTTTAGGGCGTTTTGGAACGCTCATTGCTTCAATTTTGAAAAAAGATTTTGAAGTTTCTGTGATGGTCAGTGACGCAAAAAAATATTTTGAAAAAGCAGAAAAGTTAGGAATAAAGATCATAGACAAAGAAGATTTGAAAATTTTTGATATCGTTATTCTTTGCCCACCAATTTCAAAAACTGAGCAAATAATCAAAGAAATCGGACCATTTCTAAAGGAAAAATCATTGCTGGTTGATACTTGTTCGGTAAAAACTTTGCCTTGCCAGTGGATGAAAAAACATGCGCCAAAAAATGTTGAAATTTTAGGAACTCATCCAATGTTTGGGCCGGTGACGACAAAATTTAATCTTGAAAAACAAACCTGGAAACTAGATGGGCTTCAAATTGTTCTTTGCCCCTTGAGAATAAATCAAAAAAAATTAGAAAAGATAAGGAAATTTTTGAAAAAACTAAAACTAAAAGTAATTGAAACGACCCCGCAGGAGCATGATCGGCAAAACGCCAAAACTTTGGCTCTAGTTCATTTCCTAGGCCGAGCCTTAGTAACCTCGGGTGTTAAGGAGCAAGAAATTTTCACTCCCGGATACGCTGATCTTTTGAAAATTATCCCTCACACTGCTAGCGACAATTGGCAATTGTTTTTTGACATGAATAATTTCAATCCATTTTCCGAGAAGATTAGAAAAGATTTTTTGAGAAGTTGTCATAATTTGGATTTCAAGATTGCATTTTCAAAAGGAAAGGATGATTTGGAGTCATCTAGAAATATAATTGATTCAGTTGATGAGAAGGTATTTGAGCTTCTTAAGATTCGTTTTGGAGAAGTTAGAAAAATTGGGAAAACAAAAAAGAAAATCGGAAAAAATGTTCGAGACACAAAAAGAGAAGAGAGAATTATTGAAAATAAAGTTAGAAAATTTAAAATGGATAAAGAATTGGTAGAAAATATCTACAAGGCTATTTTTAATCATTCATATAAAATTCAAAAATGATACTCTCAAAAAGAATTCAAAAAATTGAAAGCTCGGGCATCCGGAAGGTTTTTGATTTAGCTGCCAAAAATAAAGGAAAATATGTGAATTTTTCTATTGGTCAACCACATTTTGATGCGCCGAAAAAACTCAAGATTTCAGCGCAAAAAGCTATTTCGGATAATTGCAATTCATATACTCCAACCAAAGGAATTTTGAAACTGCGAGAGGAAATTTCCAAAAATCTTAGAGAAACTAGGAAAATAAAAACTAACCCAGATAATATTATTGTCACTGCCGGAACTTCCGGGGCAATTTTTTTGCTTTTTTCTTCAATTTTTGATCCAGGAGAAGAAGTGATTTTGCCAGATCCATATTTCGTGATGTATCAGCAAGTGTTGAATTTTTTGGGAGTGAAGATAAAATATTTGGACACCTATCCGGATTTTCATATCAATCCAGAAAAATTGGAAAAACTAATCACTCAAAAAACCAAGGCGATAATTCTCAATTCTC
Source organism: Candidatus Moraniibacteriota bacterium (assembly GCA_003483065.1). Classification (GTDB taxonomy): domain Bacteria; phylum Patescibacteriota; class Minisyncoccia; order Moranbacterales; family UBA2206; genus UBA2206. The sequence continues at coordinate 16,337 of DMWY01000008.1, forward strand.
CCAACAATCCGACGGGGGCAGTTTATGCCAAAAAAGAAATAGAAGTAGTGGTTAGAATTGCCAAGAAAAACAATCTATTGATTGTCTCTGATGAAATTTATGACGCATATGATTATGATCAGAATTTTTTCTCGCCCGCATCAATTTATGAAAAAACAATTCTGCTTAGTGGTTTTTCCAAAAGTCATTCCATCACTGGTTGGCGAATTGGCTATGCTTATGGACCAAATGAAATTATCGAAGCGATGAATAAGTTGCAACAATATACTTTCGTCTGCGCGCCTTCCTTTGCGCAATTTGCAATGCTGGGTAATATTGATTCAATTCCAAAAAACGAAATTGCAAATTACAAGAAGAAAAGAGATTTTGTTTATGAAAATCTCAAAGATTTATATGAGCTTAACATTCCTGAAGGCGCTTTCTATGCTTTCATAAAAATTCCAAAAGATCAGAAAAATTTCATCGAAAAACTTTTGAAAAATAATCTGCTGGTTGTGCCAGGAGAAGTGTTTTCTCAGAAAAAAGGCTATTTCAGAATTTCTTTTGCCGTGCCGGATGATGAGTTGAAAAAAGGGATAGAAATTCTTAAAAAAGCAATCGCCTAATCTTTGTTGAAATTTACACACTTAAAAATATTAAACGTTAAAATAAAACCTTCTTGTTGGAGGTTTTATTTTTTAAAAATTGTCATTCTGAGCGAAGCTGAAGAATCTACTAAATAATAATTCTAGTAATAATAAACAGCAGATCCTTCGACTACATTCTGACGTTAAAACGCCATCACTCCGCTCAGGATGACAATTATGGGAGATTGAAATATTTGACAACTTTTGCAAGTAGTATATGATGTACCTAGGGGGGAGGTACTTAAAAGTAGAAAGTAGTAAGTATAAAGTAGTAAAAAAGTTTAAATAATAATTAAAAAATAAATCTATGGAAGAGAATAAAAACACAATAACAGCCTTGAAAAAGGCGCATAGTCATTTGGGTAATGTGATTAAAATGGCGGAAAACAAAGAGTATTGCATTGATATTTTGCAACAGAATTTGGCAGTGATTGGACTTTTGAAATCAGCTAACTCCAAAATTTTGGAAGGACATTTGAATAGCTGTTTTCAAAATGCTATGCGGGGGACTAATGAAAAAAGAAAAAAAGAAATGATTCATGAAATATTGATGATTAATAAACTTTCAAAATAAAATGAAAAAGAAAATATACATCAAGGGCATGCATTGTGTAGCTTGTGAAAAAATTCTGGAGGATGAGCTTATGCATGTCCCTTTCGTGAAAGAAGTGAAGGCCGACAGAAAAAAGGGCGAAGTGGAAATTCGTTATGGTGACAAAGAGCCTAACACTCTGGCCATCAAAGAAATAGTGAAAAAAATTGGTTATGAGGCTTTTGAAGAGAAACCAGGGGAAGATAACAGCAGGGAAGAAAAAACAACTTTTATGCAGTGGCTAAAAGCCATTATAATTGTGGCAATAATCTTAGTTGTATTTAGAATTTTTCAGGATGCTGGGATAGTGGACAACATAAACATCAAGGGCGTGGAAGTCTCGCTCGGAATTTCTTTTCTAGTGGGAATAGTAGCTTCACTCTCATCGTGTCTCATTATCGTTGGGGGAGTGATAATCGCTTTTGGAGAAAAATATAAAGGCGAAGGAAAAGATTTTTTTTCTCGAGCAGTTAAGCCAAATCTAATATTTCACCTTGGAAGACTTACGACTTTTTTTGTACTGGGTGGATTCCTAGGACTTTTGGGCGGACAGATAAATATCAGTGGGAATTTTGTCGCTGTTTTTTCGATAGCAATCGCACTTATTATGGGATGGCTGGGACTAAATATCTTGGGTATAGTTCCTTCAATTTCTAATTTAGGTTTAGGATTACCTAAAAGCCTTACTAGACATTGGGATTTCTTGAAAAGTTCGGAGCATAAGGCCGCTCCATTTTTACTTGGAGTCTCAAGTTTCTTTTTGCCTTGTGGCTTTACTCAAAGCATGCAAATTTTCGCTCTAACTTCGGGTAGTTTTTGGACAGGGGGATTGAGTCTGCTTCTTTTTGCCCTAGGTACTGTGCCATCGCTTTTGATTTTAGGTATCACAGCTTCTTGGTCAAGCAGTAGAAAAATGGTGGTGTTTCAAAAAGTAGCTGGGATATTAGTTGTGTTATTCGCTTTTTTTACTTTGCAATCCGGTTTGGCCTTGAGGGGAGTAACGACAAATGTCATTAGCACTAATGATACAAAACAAACAACTCCTTCATCTTCTACTGAGAAAAAAATTGATGATAAAAATGTGCAAATTGTAGAAATGCGTGTGACGAGCTCAGGTTTTCAACCAGCCGTGCTTAAAATCAAAAAAGATATTCCGGTTAAGTGGATTGTGAAAGGCGATCAACTTAGCGGTTGTACTAATAAAATAATTGTTCCAAGTCTGGAAATTTCCAAGGCATTGGTGTCAGGAGATAATATAATAAATTTCACACCTAAAACTACCGGAACGATTCCTTTTAGTTGTTGGATGGGAATGGTGAAAGGAAAGTTTATCGTTGAATAAAAGTATGCGAATAGCGCTGACTCGGGCTATGCCCTCGTCAAATGCGAATGCGCACACGCGAATATAAAATTATGAGTAGAAAAAAAATAATCCTAAAAATCTCCGGCATGACCTGTGCAAGCTGTGCGCTGAGCAATGAAAAAGAATTGATCAAATCTAAAGGAATAATTTCTGCTTCAGTTAATTTTGCTTCAAAAAATGCGCAAGTGGAATATGAACCGGAAATCATTGACGAAAGCCAAGTCAAAAAAATCATCAAAGATAATGGCTATAATATTGAAGAGCATGGCGAGCATCATCATGAGATGGAAAGTATAACTAAAAATTGGAACAGTTTTATATGGTCAGCAGTTTTAAGTGCGCCGTTAATTTTGGAAATGTTTTATAAGTTTAGATTAGATCGAAATATTTTCAATATTGATTTAGTTATGTGGGCCCATCTTCTCTTAGCGACAATTGTTGTTTTTGTTTTTGGTTGGCGTTTTCATCGCACAATGCTTCTTAAACTAAAAAAGTTTGAAGCTAATATGGACACCTTAGTTTCAATTGGAACTCTAGTGGCCTATTTTTATAGCTTATGGGCATTTTTTGTCGGTCAGGATGGTTATTTGGAATCAGCGGTAGCCATTATCACACTGATTCTTCTGGGTAAATATTTTGAAAGTCTAAGCATGGGACGAGCAGGAGAAGCGATGAGGAAACTCATGGAGTTTGGGGTAAAATATGCTCGGGTGATCGATGCAAAAAACAAAGAAGAAATGATTGAAATTGACAAGGTAAAAATTGGCGACATACTTCTGGTAAAGCCGAGTGAAAAAATTCCACTCGACGGAGAAATAATTTTGGGTGTTTCTAGTGTGGACGAATCAATGCTCACAGGTGAATCCTTGCCAGTAGAAAAAAAGATAGGTGCAAAAGTGTATGGTGCGACAATCAATCAGGATGGAGTGATAAGAATTAAGGTGAGTCAGATTGGCGATGGTACAGTGCTTGCGCAAATAATCAAGACTGTGGAAGAGGCGCAAATGTCCAAGGCGCCCATTCAAAAATTAGCTGACAAGATATCAGGAATTTTTGTTCCAATTATCATAATAATAGCTTTCGGAACTTTCTTCCTTTGGAATTTATTTTCGGGTAATCTTTCTCTTTCTATCATCAACGCGGTGGCAGTTTTAGTTATCGCGTGTCCGTGCGCTCTTGGACTGGCTACGCCGACGGCCATTATGGTAGGAACAGGACGCGCTTCAAAGAGGGGTATACTTTTCAAAACGGGGGAAAGTTTTGAAAGAGCCGAGAAAATTTCCACCGTAGTTTTTGACAAAACTGGTACACTCACGCAGGGGAAGCCGGAAGTCAAAAAAATCATAATAAACCCGCAGGATAATTTTTCGAGCGAGTCAGTTTTGAAAATTGCCGCGTCTCTTTCGAATAATTCCGAGCATCCAATTTCCAGCGCGATTAACAACTATGCCAAAGATAAAAATATTATTCTAGCGCATTTGGAAGAAATTAAAGAAGAAAAAGGCAAGGGGATCTCGGCAATTTGCGAGGAGCACAAAACCAAACTTCTCTTGGGGAATAAGAAACTACTAGAAGATTATGGCGTGGATTTGGCTTGGGTGGAAAGTATTTTAAATGAAGAAAATCAAACGGGTGGTTCATATCTTTTTGTTGCTCACGGTGAAAAAGTAATCGGTGCAATTTTAGTGGCAGACAAAGCTAGGGTCGAAGCAAGGAAGGTTATTGAAAAAATCAAGAAAATGAAAATTACCGTGGCGATGATAACCGGGGATAATAAAAAAACAGCGGAAATAATTGGGAAGGAATTAGGCATAGAAAAAATAATTGCCGAAGTTTTGCCGGAGGGAAAAGCTAGGGAGATAAAAAAACTTCAAGAAAATGGCGAAGGAGTGATTTTTGTGGGAGACGGAATAAATGATGCGCCAAGTCTTGTTCAAGCTAATTTGGGAATCGCGATGGGGAGCGGTACTGATATTGCCAAAGAAGCCGGGCAAATAATTCTGCTGGAAAACAATTTAGAAAAAGTGGTGGAAGCGATTGAAATTTCCAAAATTACTTTTCGCACCATCAAGCAAAATTTATTTTGGGCTTTTTTCTATAACATTGTGGCTATTCCGCTAGCTGCTTTCGGATTCTTATCTCCCGCCATCGCCGCCGGCGCGATGTCGCTTAGCTCAGTGTCGGTCGTGCTAAATAGTCTTCGAATTTATAGGAAAAAGTAGAATATTATAATTTTCATAAATAAAAAAATACTCCAGTATTCTAGAATACTGGAGTAAAATATTTATAAAAGTTTTTGTTTATTGGTAAACCTTATTATAATAAATTCCAACATCGGCGATCCATTTGTCAACGCTTTCTGAACTGTGCCCTGCGCAGTTCCAACCACATTTCCAAACAATCATTTCTTCTGGGGTGGATAGATTAGAATCATTAATAAGAGTGCTTATTCTTTTGCCGACAATATCGACTGCTTGTTTTGGACTGTCAAAACAAGTGTAGCCACTAGGTGTCACATTTTCACCTTGTCCGCGGTAGCCCCAATAATTGAAACAATCTTTTCCATTAAGCTTGGGAGAATATTTTCCCCAATTACTTTCTTTTTTGGCAATACCAATTAGAAAGGCGGCGGTTCTTTTTTCTTTGGCAGAAATATAGGGTGCCATTTTTTCCATTGGATAACCAGCCACTAAACTATTGATATTTTTTTCTAGCGGAGTTGTGATTTTTGTTTTGATTGTATTTTCAGCAACAGGAAGTGATTTGGCATATCCTAAAATCAGTATGTCATAAAAGAGAGCCAACGCGACCATAAAAAGAAGAATGGCTTTTTTGTTCAAAACTTCCTCTGGTGAGGGGATAACGAACTTTTTAGAGAGTAATTTTTTGATGTATTTTTTCATTGTAGTGGCTTATTAAAAGCAAAAAACGGGACTTCACCCGTTTTTATATTTTCCTACTCACAACTTCATTATAGCACAGTTTAGGCTAAAATGCAAGCTAAAAATTACACTGTGTTCCACCACCGGTGCAACCGGAAACATTAAGCTGGTTTTGGTCGCGGATGATATCTTTTTGGGTGCTGATCTTGTAGCGGTAGGTAGCAGAAGGATAATTCACATTGGAATTATTAGTGGTGGAATTATTATTAGAAGTATTTTGATTATTAGGGGGGATTATGTTGGCATTGTTCGATGAAACAACTTGATTGTTAGTTATTGTCAAAATGGAAGTTCCATTTTGGGCTTCATAGGTGAAACTTGAGCCGTCCTCAGAAAAGGAAAAACTAATCACATCGTCATAGCCTTGGCTTTTTTGACCATTGACGACTACATAGATTTTATCATTTTCTTTGATCACATAAGCAAGCTTGCTTCCGTCATCGCTCATGATAATGGCGGAAGAATTGCCATCACCATCTTTAGCGATAGCAATTTCTTTGAAGGATTTACTTTCTTTTAGAGTGGCAGTGATATTTAGAATTTCAGCGCTAATCACAGCATATTCGTTGTCTCCTTTGGTGGCAACAAAGGCAATGGTCTTGCCGTTTTTGCTAAAAGTGATGTAGTTGGATTTTTGGTAAGCATTGATTTCTTGAGAGTTGTTGACCACTACATAGGCTTGTCCACCGATTTCTGCGTTATAGGCAATTTGACTGCCGTCGGCGCTGAAGACTGGGTTGGAAACAAAGTCATATGTTTTTCCTTCGTTACCATTCCAAATCACTGACCATTGGTCACCCTTTTTTATTTTGTAAACTGTATTTTTACCATTGGAAGCGAAAAAGATATCCGGATTTTCTTGCGCTGGTTTAGTAGCCACCACGGGCGCAGTATTTTCTGCCGGCTTGTCTTTCCTTAGCCAGACTACAGAGAGAATAATGAGAACTGAAAAAAGGACAACAAGAAGAATGGGTAATATTTTTTGTTTTTCGTTTGGCATTTTGTTTTTTTAATAATTAAAGCTACGAAAGAATTAAAAATTTTTAATTCCACGGTAGCTTAATAATCAATATGGTTATGATAGCACAAAAAAAAGGTTAAATAAATTAGCTTAAGCTTCGATTTTGGAAAAAAGATAACTGCCGAGGAGAATGAAAAAGAGAGCGGTGGACAAAAGTACGGAGATATTGAGAAGCATTCCAAAATGGGAAGTGTTGATCAAAAAAGATCGCATCGCGTCAATGCCATAGGAGAGGGGATTGAAACGCGCAATAGTGACAAGCACCTTAGGAGATTCATTGTTCAAAGGAAAGATTGCGCCAGAAAGAAAAAAGACTGGCATAATGAGAAAATTTACGATTAGTTGAAAGCCTTGCATATCTTCTAGTTGAGTGGCGATAGCGGTGCCGATGGCGGTGAAAAGCAGTGCAATGAGAAACATCACGAGAATTGCAGGAAAAATTAGAAAAAAATTCGTAGGGCGAAAGCCAGCAATGAGAGAAATTAGAAAAACTATGATGCCTTGAAAAGTAGCAACAGTAGCGCCGCCAATAGTGCGTCCTAGCATAATATTGAAACGGGATACTGGCGCAACCATAGTTTCTTTCAAAAAACCAAATTGACGATCCCAAATTAGTTCTATACCAGAAAAAACAGAAGTGAAAATTATACTCATGCCAATTATTCCTGGCGCCAAAAATTGCAGATAGTTACCTTCGCCAGCTTTTTGGAAAACTGGTCCAAGTCCATAGCCAAGAGCAATAAGAAAAAGAATTGGTTGACCAAGTGCGCCAAAAATTCTTGATTTAGATCTTAGGTATCTTTTTATTTGGCGAAGCCAAAGGATATAAATAGTCTTCATATATTTATTAGAATTATTTTTTGCCCCACATTTTTCTCATCGATCGCAGATTATCAATTCCTGAGCCAGATTCTTCGCGTATAGTTTTTCCGGTAAGCGCGAGGAAAGCATCTTCGAGCGAATTAGTCTGAGTTTGGTTTTTTAGCTCTTGCGAAGTTCCTGCTGCAACAATTTTTCCGTGATCAATTATCACAATGCGCTTAGCGATGCGGTCAGCTTCTTCCATATAGTGCGTGGTCAAGAAAATAGTAGTGCCTTCTTTTTTGTTGAGTTCTTGGAGGTAATTCCACATATGATTTCTCGTTTGTGGGTCGAGACCGATAGTTGGTTCGTCAAGAAACAAAACTTTCGGGTGATGAAGCAGTCCGCGCGCGATTTCCAATCTTCTTTTCATCCCGCCGGAAAATTCCTTGACTAAACTATTTTTTCGATCGGACAATTCAACAAATTTCAAAAGTTCAGCAATTCTTTCTCGGCGAATTTTTTTAGGCAAATCATAAAGGATGCCATGAAATTCCATATTCTCATAGGCAGTGAGTTCATCATCAAGACTAGGATCTTGAAAAACAATGCCGAAGGAACAACGCACAGCGTCTGAATCCAAGAGGGTGTTGTGATCATTAAGCATAATTTCTCCAGAGTCTTGGCGAAGTAGCGTAGTGAGCATTTTTATGGTAGTTGATTTTCCAGCGCCATTTGGCCCGAGAAAAGCAAAAATTTCTCCTTTTTTCACTTCAAAAGAGATGTTGTCCACGGCGGTAAAATCGTCAAATTTTTTGGTGAGATTTTTTACTTGAATGATATTCATAAAATTATTGGAGTGTTATTACTACAATCTCCGGCGTGTTTCCAACTCGCATAGTCGGCCCCCAAGTGCCAGCGCCGTTAGAAGTATGAAGGGTATAGTCGTCCATTTCAAATAGACCATAATCATAACCGCGGTAAACTAGTTTGGTGATTAGATTAAAAGGAAAAAACTGACCTTTATGTGTATGCCCGCAAAGTTCCAGATTGATGCCTTGATTTTTTATTTCTGAAATATTGGTTGGTGTGTGGTAGAGTAAAATATTTGGTTTTCCAAGATAATCTTTTTTGAGTGATTCTAAGATCGCAACAACATCCTTTTTTTTATTGCGCTCAGGATAACTAATGCCGATTAGTTTTAGTCCCTTGGCATCAATTACTTCATCGCGGATAATTTTTAGTTGGCTGTTTTTCAATGTTGTGAAAGTATTTTCCAAGCCCAGATAAGTCTCATGGTTGCCAGTGACGAAAAACACGCCTTGTTTAGTTTGGATGTCTTCCAAGGGTTTTATTATAGGAGCTAAATTGCCGTCCATTCCGTCAAAAAGATCGCCCGTGATAAGGACCATTTCCGGTTTTTCGTTGTTTAATTTTTCCACGATCCTTTTTATATATTTTTCTCGATAGATGTGGCCAAGATGAACGTCGGAAAGCTGGATGATTTTTTTGCCTTTCCAAACTTCGGGTAAATTAGGAATTGAAACGGAAATATTTTTTATCTCAGGATTGAGTGCATTCCAAACGCCATAGATGGAAAGAAAAAAAGCGATGACAAAAATGGGGGAGGCGAGGATTGCTGGATTTAAATTTAAATTGAAAAATCTTTCGATGAGAATAATGAGCCAAATTAGAATGGCAGCTAAAACAAAATTATTGAGAATTCCAAGCCAAACGCCAGAAAGAAAATAGTAGGCGCGAGTGAAAACATTGTCGTTCCAGTGAGACAAAATAGAAGAAAGGATAAAACTTATTCCCAAAAAAATCAAAAAGCCGATGAGAATTTTTTGCGAGCTTCCGCTGAGGCTGAAAAAATTGATAAAGGAAAAATATAAAAACCAATGCGCGCCCAAAAGAATAGTGATAAGCAGAGAAAGGAAAAAAATTGGAAGTAGGATATTCATAATACTAATGATAGTACAAAAAAAGGGAAAAGAGAAGTTTAATTTTTTAGATAATAAAAAGCGGGCAATCCACAAGAGGATTGCCCGTGTTGCTCTGTCAGATATTAGAAGGAATATTTTACACCAAAAGAATAGGTGTGTTCATTTTTTCTTCCATCCGTTGTTTTGGTTAATTTCCAAAGGGGCGTTATCCCTCCGAAAAGAGCTAGATCAGACAGCGCCTTGTATTCCGCCCCATAGTATTGTCTCAGAAAAATCCCATGGGGATCATCAGCGCCAAAACCATCATCCCACACAATCAAGTTGTTAAATAATAGCGCCAATCTTTCGAAACCGAAAGGTTCCTTATAGATATAAGGCAGATTTATCGTTAAAACTGTAGCGCCATCGCGAAAGTGGCTAATGGGTGACATCCATTCAGCCCAGAGTTCGCATTTCAAACTGGGATTAATTTCTTTCCCAAATTTTGTGGTCAGAATCCACGGATTTGAATCCCAATTGTTGAAATGAATGTTATACAAAGTTGCAGACAATTCAGCGTAGAATTTATCAAGTGGTTTTTTCCAACCGATTGTAGGCTCAAATTCATTTCCGCGTTCGCTATCAAAACTTCCGCGGAAACTTTCGCTCCACCAAAAATTAGTGAACAATCCACTTGACTGGTGATTAAGGTTAAGATTTCCCCAGAGCATAGGGAAATCGTAAACATTTTTGGAAGTTTTTATCGCAATATATCTTTGCTGATACATCATGGAAAAACTTCCGCCCCATTCTTTTTTTGTTTCGGCCTGTACCTGAACCGAATTACAAAAAAGAATCAGCCAGGTAAATATTATCAGTGCGGTTTTCATTGCAGAACCTCCCTATTCTTATTTTGTTATAATTTTTTAAACAACTTTGCCAAACGCCAATCATTTGACAATTAATGGAATATACTATAATATCCAATATATGTAAATATGTTGTCGTCATCTGACAACTGGCTACTGTCATCCCCGCGAAGGCGGGGATCTAGTCGATAAACTCATGGACATTATCAAGCTTCTCGAAAAGATTAATTGCACGGACTTTGAAGCTAGAACATTTCTGGCGCTTTTAGAAGAGTCAAAGGGTGTGAGTGTTTTAAGTTTGAGCAAAAAACTTAACTTGCCCCGTCCGACAATCTATGGCCACATAGAATCATTGATTGAAAAGGGGTTGGCAAAAAAAGGCGTGGGAGAAACCGGGGCGGTTTTTTATGCAGAAGATAGGGAAAATATTTTGAGTATTTATAGTGAAAAAATTGAAGAAATGAAAAAGGCGCGAGAAAGTTTTTCTGAGGCACTTAACAATAAAAAGTTCGAAGCCACTTATCAGCCAAAATTTATCCACTATTCAACTAAAGACGCGGCTAAATCAATTCTTCGCGATGTTTTGCGTTCTCGAGAAAATCAAACCTATTGGTTTTGGCCGATCAGAGAAATGGTAAAAATTATTCCAGAATTAGTTTTGCAAAACTTTAATGAAGAAAGAGTAAGAAGAAATATTTGGATAAATGTTCTTTGGCCATCGAAAAGAAAAATAGATACTAAAAAATATCCCTTGCTCGGTCCATGGGATGAGGAAAAATCTTTGCGCAGGATAAAAATTTTGCCGGAAAATATCGACCAAACTTTGGGTTATGCAATTTATGGCGACAAAGTAGCTTTCATTTCTTCTGATAGGGAAAACTATGGCATGATTATTGATAGTCGAGAATTGGCTCAAACACTGAAAGCCCAGTTTGATTATTTTTGGAAAATTTCTAAAGTTATGAAGCAAAAAAATAATTAAATTTATAGTTGACTTTGTGCGCTAAAGAATGATAGATTGTGAGGATGGATAGGAAAAATTTCAAATATTTTGATGTGATAATGGCTGTCTTTGTGGCAGTGCTTTTGATTTCCAACATTGCTTCGACAAAAATTTTGGTCTTTTGGAAATTTACCTTTGACGGCGGGACGCTACTTTTTCCTTTGAGCTATATTTTCGGAGATATTCTCACGGAAGTGTATGGCTATAAACGGTCAAGAAAAGTTATTTGGACCGGATTTTTTTGTGCGGGGCTGATGTCTTTGGTTCTTTTTGTTGTGAACATTTTGCCACCAGCCAGTGACTGGCCATATCAAGAAGCGTTTAACAATATTTTGGGACTAGCGCCACGAATTGTCTTGGCCAGCCTCATTGCCTATTTTGCTGGCGAGTTTTCCAATTCATATATCTTGGCGAAGATAAAAATATGGATGGCGGGAAAAAAATTGTGGATTCGGACAATTCTTTCAACTTTGGTGGGGGAGTTGGTGGACACTTCATTTTTCATCCTCATTGCTTTCTATGGTACTTTGCCAAATGAACTTTTGCTCACAATTTTTGTTTCAAATTATGTTTTCAAATGCGGTGTAGAAATATTATTCACACCGATCACATATAGGGCGGTTAATTTTTTGAAGAAAAATGAAAACGAAGATTTTTATGATTATGACACTAATTTTAACCCATTTTCGCTGAAATAGTCCACAATCTTGACAAAAAGTATGTTTTAGCGTATAGTTCAATGTTATGCAATAGTTCCTTAAAAATTTACTTTAGTTCTTTTATTTCCTTCGCATCTTGAATATGGAAACTTTTCTTGATTCAAGTGGCGAAAGAAAAATTCTTTTTTTAAAAAACAATAAAACATCTTAAGGAGAAAATTACGATGAGTAAAATAACCCTGATGTTGGCTTTTGTGTTGTTGATAGCTTCTCATGCTCACGCTACTCGGTGGGTGGATGTTGAAAAAAATGTTGAAGAAAATATTCAAAATATCCAATGTGACTGCGCAAAAGCGCAGGAAATAAAAAAAGGATTTACTAAAAAAGAAGATAAGGAGATCGACAAAGTAATGAAAAATGGCTCAGAGAAAGATCTGAGTGATTTAATTGGAAAATACAATAAAAAATCCTCAGAAAATTATACCGGTGGGAATATTTTTGGAGGTTTATTTTTTGAAAGTATTTCTATGATATTACAAAAAACTTGCATTTCAAGATTTCCAGGTAAGTTTTTTGAGGATATCTCCTTAAGCCCGAAGTTTATTTTTTTGGAGGAAAAGATTCAAGTAAAATTGGATCTATTGAGGAAGCTCGAGGAACAATGCTGTTCCGAAACTTCCGAAAAATAACTTCTAACCTTTTACCGAAAGACCGTCCAGCGCATGCAACGCGCGCTTGGACGGTTTTTTTTATTTTGCTTTCCTTAGTGGTTTTTGATAGTATGGTATATAGAATTTATGCACTTGTCTCAAGGCTACTAAAGCATAATTTTCACATATAAATTAGGCGACATATTTTTGAAAAAAGGGTATAATTAGAATATGAAATTTATAGATTTATTTGCTGGTATAGGCGGAATAAAAATAGGCTTTGAAAACGCTGGTTTTCAGTGTGTCTTTTCTAATGATTTTGATGAAAATGCAAAAATAACTTTTGATCTTAATTTTTCTGAAATATTTGAAACAGAAAAACAAATGGTATTGGGCGATATTCACAATATTACTGCTTCTAAAATTCCTGATTTCGATATCTTGTGTGGGGGTTTTCCATGTCAGCCTTTTTCTATTGCAGGATATAAACAAGGATTTAAAGATGAAAACGGCAGAGGAAATTTATTTTTTGATATTGTACGAATTCTAAAAGCCAAAAAACCAACGGCTTTTCTGCTTGAAAATGTAAAAAACATTAAGACGCACGATAAGGGCAACACAATAAAAGTTATTCTTGAAAAATTAGAAAAAGAACTTGGCTATTTTGTTAAAGTAAAAGTTTTAAATACCATGGAATATGGCAATCTCCCACAAAATAGAGAAAGAATTTATATTGTCGGTTTTTTGGATAAAAAAGCACATGATAAATTTTATTTTCCTGAAAAAGTAAAACTAACCAAAACAATTCACGACTGTCTTGAAAAAAAGGAGGTTGATGATAAATATTATTACAACAGTAAGCCACTTTACGAAGCATTGAAAAAGGAAGTTAAAAAACGAGATACTATTTATCAATGGCGAAGAAAATATGTAAGAGAAAATAAAAATAACGTTTGTCCAACTCTAACTGCAAATATGGGAATGGGTGGTCATAATGTCCCATTGGTTTTAAACGGAAAAGGTATCAGAAAATTAACACCCAGAGAATGTGCTAATTTTCAAGGATTTCCAAAGAATTATAAACTTCCCAATATTGCCGATTCTCATTTATACAAACAATTTGGAAATTCTGTTTCAATACCAGTTATTCAAAAAATTGCCCAAAATATGAATAAAGCTTTAAATAAATAAATTATGTTTTTTCAAACTCAAAAACCCGAATTAAAAAAAGAATACGAGCATTTTCTAAGAATTGTCGGTTGCCTTTCTAATCTTTTTTCTGAATCAGATATTCCCTACTTATATTATCGAGTCGCAGAAAAAGTTTTTTGTCGTGCCTTTGAAGCAGAAGATTTATCAAGAAGTGATGTTTCAGCTGATGCTAAAAAAGACGCTTTAGGCATCGGATTAAAAACTTTTCTCGCAAACAACAATAAAACTTTTCAAAAAATTGCTGAATTTAATAATGACAGAAGACTTTATGAAAATTTATCTCCTGAAAATTTAATCAGAAAAGTTTCAGAACTAAGAAATGCCAGAATTGAATTTACAGAGAACGCCCACGCTCTTGAAAATTCAATTTATCACTGCGTAATAAGAAATAAGGGAAAGTTTTTAATTTTCGAGGAAGCAATGGATAAAGTTGATATTTCTAATATCAAAAACATAAAAGAAAGAAAAGGCTCAATCGCTTTTAATGATGGCAAACACGAGTATTCATTTTTAGTTTCTAAAAGTACACTTACGAAAAGATTTATAACTGAACCGATTGCTTATGAGTTCAATGTTGATATCTTGAAAGATCCACTTTTAGAATTGAAAAAATTGCTTGAAAAAACAGATTTGCATTTTGAAAAAGCATCAAAAATAAAACAAACAATTTATTTGCCGTTGTATGGAAAAAATCAAACAGTTTTTGAAAAAAGCGGTTTAAATCAATGGAATGCAGGCGGAAGAGATCGCCATCCTAATGAGGTTTATATTCCAATTCCAGCAGAAATTCACAAAAATTTTCCAAATTTTTTCCCCGGTCGAGAAACACCCTTTGGTTTAAGGCTGCCAAATGGGAATATAATGCAATCAAAAGTTTGCCAAGATGGCGGAAAAGCGCTTATGTCATATTCAAATCGTGAGCTAGGGCAATGGATATTAAGAGATGTTTTGAAGCTAAAAGAAGGAGAACTTTTGACCTATGAAAGATTGCAAATTCTGGGAATCGATTCAGTAAGAATTGATAGAATGGATAATTCTGATTTTGTAATAAACTTTGCCAGAATTGGAAGTTATGAGCAGTTTAAAAATATGGATGAGAAAGAATAAGTAGTTTTGAAAAATTTAATTCATTCCTAGTCCTCTTTTGTGTGAATCCTAATATAAAAAATATAAAAAAAATCTTATGCCGAATTTTTTTCAAGTGATAATTTTAGGAATAGTGGAGGGGATAACGGAATTCTTGCCGATTTCGTCGACGGCGCATTTGATTTTGACGGCGGATATTTTGAAACTAACGCAAACAGAATTTTTGAAAAGTTTTGAAATCATCATTCAATTTGGCGCGATTTTGGCGGTGGTAGTTCTATATTGGAAAACGCTTTGGAAAATGGAAGTGATCAAAAAACTCGTGGTCGCTTTTATCCCGACGGGAATTTTGGGATTGGTTTTTTATAAAATAATTAAAACTTATCTTTTAGGAAGTGTGAGTGTAGTTCTTTGGACAATGTTTTTGGGTGGAATATTTCTGATTATTTTTGAAAAATGGCACACAGAAAAAGAAAGTGCACTAGAAGACATTTCCAATATTTCCTATAAACAATGTTTGTATATCGGACTTTTTCAATCAATCGCGATGATTCCCGGGGTTTCGCGTAGCGCCGCCACAATTCTTGGGGGACTAGCGCTTGGACTCAAAAGAAAAATAATCGTGGAATTTTCTTTTCTCTTGGCCGTGCCAACAATGCTCGCTGCCACTGGTTTGGATTTGATGAAAAATTATAAAAGTTTTTCACTATCTGAAAGTCACCTCTTGGCTGTTGGCTTTTTAGTTTCTTTTGTGATGGCAATTTTGGGAATAAAATTTCTTCTTTCTTATATCCAAAAAAGAACATTTACGGCTTTTGGATTCTACCGCATCTTAGTATCGATTTTGTTTTGGTTGAAATGAAAAAGCAGACATCTTAATAAGCCTGTCTGCTCCTCGTTTTTTTGTGAAACTTCATTTTTTTAAAGAAGGCTGGGGTCGATTGCCCTGTTCGCAATGTCCGTCCTATTAAACAGGTTGGTACATCGGATCCTGCCAACAGCCCGATAGGCGTTATTTTTGGCATTAAGAGTATCAATGCCCAAAGCCGTCACACCCAAGACTCTTCCCCCATCCGTAATCAACTCACCGCTATCATCAAATTTGGTTCCGGCATGGAAAACGACGGTATTGATATTTTCTGTTCCATAGGTAATTGCGATAGGGAATCCTTTCGCATACTTATCCGGATATCCCTTGGACGCCATAACCACGCACACCGCTGGTCGGGGATCCCATTTGATTTTTTGCTGATCAAGCGTTCCGTTAATGGCTGATTCAATGATTTCCATCAAATCGGTTTCCAACCGCATAACAATGGGTTGGATTTCCGGATCGCCAAACCTGGCATTGAATTCCAGGACGTACGGATCTCCTTTTTTGTCTATCATCAACCCGACATAAATGACCCCGGCAGAGAGCATTGATTCTGCTCTTAATGCCTCAATCAACGGATTAATTATCCTTTCTGTGATTTTTTTCTCAACTTCAGTGGATATGATGGGTGCCGGTGAATAGGCACCCATTCCACCAGTGTTGGGTCCTTCATCCTTATCAAAAACTGCTTTATGATCCTGCGCTGTGGCCATAGGAAGGACGGAACCATTTTTATCAGTGATATAAATGCAGGACGCCTCTTCGCCAAAAATACAATTCTCCATGACGATTCGACTGGCGGCTTCTTCAAATTTACCGCTGTCAATTACACCAAGGAAATCCTCCACTTCTTGACGATTTTTGCAAACCCGCACGCCTTTGCCAGCGGCTAGTCCGTCTACTTTCAGAACAATCGGGAAATAGTTATCTTCGAATTCATGGAAGTTCATGTTTTTGCGTATTTCGTCTGTACTGTCGAAAATAATAAATGGCGCAGTTGGGATGTCGTATCTTTCCATTAATTCCTTGGCAAAGACCTTCGACCCCTCGAATTGAGCCATCTAAAATGTAACTTTGCAAGGTATCAATATGCCATATAGAATGTGACTTTAGCTAATTAACTAAAGTTGCAATATATGATGAGTAAAAAAGCGAGAATTGAGTATGTTAAAGAGTTGAAACCACGGTATTTAAAAGCCAATAAAGAAGAAAAGGGACGAATGCTGGATGAGTTGGTAAGTTTCACAGCGTATAATGAAAAATATGCTATTAGGCTACTATCCGCTAAAACAGATTTATCTATGCGAGATAAAATTCCTAGAAAAGCTAGATCGGTGACTTATGATTCAGATGTCATCATTCCCTTAATTAAGATTTGGAAAATTCTGGATTATCCTTGCGGAGTTAGATTGCAACCACACATAGAAGAAATGATTACAGTTCTAGAAAGATGTAATGAATTGAAATTAGATTTGAAAGTTAAAAAACAACTTAACAAAATTTCAGCTAGAACTATTGACCGCAGATTAAAAAGAGAACGAGAAATTCAAAGAGTGAAAAACAAGCGTGGATTTTGTACTACTAAGCCGGGAACCTTAAAATCTAAAATACCTATTAGAAAAGGTTGTGATTGGGATGAGAATATTCCCGGTTATCAAGAAATCGACACAGTAGCCCATAACGGTGGTGATCCATCCGGAGAATTCATCTATACGCTTAATTCCACAGATATTTATTCAGGTTGGAGTGAACAAGTAGCTGGTCTGGGTAAAAGTCAACACACAGTCATTGAAATTGGGTTTAAAGGCACAATTGCTCCGTCTCTGCCATTTGCTATACTAGGAGTAGATGGAGATTCAGGTTCGGAGATTATCAATACTCTGCTTTACAAATATTGTCAGAAAAATGATATTCAATTTACTCGCTCTCGTCCGTATCATTCTAATGACGGTTGTCATATTGAAGAAAAGAATTGGACACACATCAGAAAGATTATTGGTTATGGTAGATTAGATAAACCGGAATTAGTTATTACACTGAATGATTTATACAGAAATGAGTTTCGTTTGTATATGAATTTCTTTCAACCGCATATGAAATGTGTTTCCAAAGAATACTTGGGCAGTAAGTGCAAAAAGAAATATATCACTAAAACTCCTTATCGCTGGCTGATGGATTCAGATAAGATTACAAAAACAAAAAAGAGAGAACTGACTGCACGGTATTTAACTCTCAACCCAGTGGAGTTAAAAAAGTCTATTGAAAAAAGTTTGAATATTATATCTAAATTATCTAAAAATTAATTGTGCGATTCTGGTTGATTACGGTTACATTTTAATTGGCATACTGATTTCTCTAGGGTTACATTATTATATGTCTTAATACGCCCCTCAAGTCTTGCCGCTTTCTTGTTCGGGCCGAAAATTTTCAAGCCCCTTCTTTCGAATTCATCGACGATCCCCATTGTCAACGGCTCCTCCGGGCCGACAATGGTCAGGTAGATCCCTTCTTTTTCAGCGAAATCCGCCAGCTTTTCAATTTCGTTGGCTTTGATGGGCACCAGCTCGGCGATACTGCCGATGCCGGCATTTCCTGGCGCGCAGTAGATTTTCCCCACTCTCGGAGATTTTGCAAGTTTCCATGCCAGAGCATGCTCTCTTCCGCCACTGCCAATAAGTAGTACAGTTTTTTGATCCATGGCTACTCCCTTCAATTGTTGACTTACGGTTTATAAAAAAGGGTCCATCTAACGACCCTAAGGTTTTTAAAGGAACAGATTCTCCTTATAAGTAAGGGTATAGGATAGACGCTAAAAGTCAAGCAATTTTCCCTAGCGGGAAGTTCTTTTTTCTGATATAATAATAGAAGGAAATAAAAACAAAAAAATGGAATTTTGCAAAAACAAACTAAAATTAAAAATAGAGCTTATAAATGATTTTGATCTTAGAAAACAAGCGAAGGACTTGGGAGTCAAGATTTGGCAAACGCCCAGTTTTCTTTTTATAATTTTCGGAGTTGCAGCAACAATTATCATGGCTGCCACTTATTTTATTTCGAAAAATTATGAAAATCCGGCCGTCTTGGTAATTTCAGAATGCTTGGTCGTAGTTGTTATCTTTGTTTTGGAAATGTTAGTGACTAGATTTGTTGAGCAAATGACTAGACTCAACAGAATGAAAAGTGAATTTGTCTCCATTGCTTCACATCAACTCAGAACTCCACTTTCTGCAATTAAATGGGAAACAGAATTGATGCTAAAAAAATTCAAGAAAGGCTTGAATAAAAAGCAGGTTAAAAATATAGAAAATATCTATGCGATAAATCAACGAATGATTCATTTAGTAAATGATCTTTTAAATGTGGCAAGAATTGATCAAAATCGGTTAATTCTCAAAAAACAAAAATTTGATTTTGTTGAAATGGTCAAAGAAGTAGTTGCGGAAATTATTCCTAAGGCTAAGCCGAGAAACATCAAAATTGATATAAACGCAAAAAAAGAAGTGCCCTTTGTTTTGGGGGACGCTGAAAAGATAAGATTGGTTATGGATAATCTTTTGGATAATGCGGTTAAGTATACCAACAGTGGCGGGAAAATAAAGATAAGTATTTTTAAGTCAGGGAATTTTTTGATTTTTGAAATAAGGGATAATGGCGTGGGCATTCCCGAAGAACAAACGGGTCGTGTTTTTGAAAAATTTTTCCGCTCTGACAATGCTTCGAAATATCAAACAGATGGCACTGGTCTAGGACTATATATCGCCAAAAATATCGTGGAACAATTAGGGGGGGAAATTTGGTTTCAGTCCATTGAAAATGTTGGATCGGTTTTTAGTTTTTCTTTACCGATTAGCAGATTGTAAATGATAGAACTTCCCCATTTCCCTTCGAATCTATTGTTCACTGAAATTACAAAAAAATAAAACTAAGATTATAGATAGAAAATATTGATTGTAATCCTGCTATTGTCCTGGCTACATAAATAGATTCTCATTGAAATGCGTAAGTTCTAATAATTAATTTTTTAAAATATGGCTAACAAAAAAATACTCATAATTGAAGATGAAGAGACATTGCAAAGAGCGCTCACGCAATATTTGGAAGAAGAAAATTTTGAAGTTTTTGGGGCAATGGATGGAGAGAAGGGAGTTGAAATGGTCAAAAAAGAAAAGCCTGACCTGGTTCTTTTGGACATAATTTTGCCAAAAAAAGACGGCTTTAAGGTGTTAGAAGAGATAAAACAAGATGAAACTACGAAAAATATTCCCGTGATACTTTTGACAAATCTGGAAAGCATAGATGATATTCAAAAAGCTTTCGACAAAGGCGCTACGACATATCTAGTTAAATCAGAGTATAAATTGGAAGACGTGGTTAAAAAAATTAATGAAACGCTCAAATAATGCGCATAGAAAATGAACAACTTAAGGAATTTATAAAAGATGCTGGAATGGTTGAAGATGGAGAACTGGAAGCATCTTTTAAGGAAGCTCAGGATGGCAAGAAAAAATTGGGTGAAATTCTTTTGGCCAAAAAACTCATTGATGAGTTGAAACTCAGAAAACTTTATGCCTATATTTTAGGTGTGCCTTTTGTGGATATTTCCAAGGAAATGATTCCGCCGGAAATTTTGCAAATAGTTCCTGAACCAATCGCCAAGAAATATAAAATTGTTGCCTTTGAAAAAAATGGCCAAGAGCTGAAAGTGGCCATGATCAATCCAGAAGATATGCAGACGATTGATTTTATCCGAAAAAAAACTGGGCTTAAAATTGTTTCTTGTCTCACAACTGAAGAAAGTATCGAAGCAGTCTTGAAACAATATAGTCAAAGTTTGAAAGCAGAGTTCGGGGATATTATTGATAAGAATGCTTCAATGATATCGGAGGAAAAAGGAGAAGAAGATGATTTGGAAAAAATTGCTCAAGGACTGCCGATTATCCGGATTGTAGATACTTTGATCAAACATGCAATTTTGCAAGAAGCTAGTGATATCCACATTGAACCGGATGAAAAAGAAGTGCGCATTAGATATCGAATTGACGGAATTTTGCATGAGGCGATGACATTGCCCAAGCAAGTTAGAGACGGAATTATTGCTAGGATAAAAGTCTTGTCTAATCTGAAATTAGATGAACATCGCGTTCCGCAGGACGGCCGATTTAAAATGGAAAAAGATGGAGCCAAAATTTCTTTCCGGGTAAGTATCTTGCCAATTTTTGACGGAGAAAAAATTGTGATGCGACTTCTCAATGAAACATCCAAAGGATTGACGCTAGAAGCGATGGGTCTGATGGGACAAGCTTTGGAAGTTATTCACAAAGAAATCAAGCGTCCTAATGGAATGATTTTAGTGACGGGGCCAACTGGATCCGGAAAAACCACTACGCTGTATACGATCATGGATATTCTAAATACTCCTGAAGTAAATATCAGCACCGTGGAAGATCCAGTGGAATACCGTATGATACGGATAAACCAAACGCAAATCCATCCTAAGGTTGGTCTTACTTTTGCGGCGGGACTGCGCTCGCTTTTGCGTCAAGATCCGGATATTATAATGGTAGGGGAAATTAGAGATAAGGAAACGATGGAAATGGCAGTGCAAGCTGCGATGACAGGGCATCTTGTTCTTTCAACTTTGCATACTAACAGTGCCGCGGGAACTTTGCCACGACTTATTGATATGGGAGCCGAACCGTTTTTGGTGGCATCCACCGCTAATGTGATCATCGCACAAAGACTTATCCGAAAATTATGCAATGAATGTAAGGAAGAATATATCCTAGAAAAAAAAGAATTAGAAACTTTGAGGAGTAATTATGAGATGGATAGCATCTTGGAAGTTTTGAAAAAAAATGCAGCCACTAAGGATAAGATAAACTCTGAAGATAAATGGGAGAATATAAAATTCTATAAGCCTAAGGGTTGCAGTCAATGCGGCAAGGAAGGTTATCATGGACGGAACGGCATCTTTGAAGTTTTGGAAATAGATGAAGAAATCAGAAAAATGATTTCGCAGAATTCACCAGCGGAAGAGTTGGAGAGAAAGGCCAAAGAAAAAGGTATGCTCTCGATGATTGAAGATGGTTTCTCCAAAGCCATTTTGGGCATAACTTCAATTGAAGAAATATTGAGGGTAACAAAGGAATAGGAATGTCCCGCACAAAATTCCAAAAAAGATTCAGATAATTTAAAGTTTTATGTGCGTGGCTCGCCTGACGGCTAGTTTAGAAATAATTTAAAATTTTTAGAGTGAATTTTTACGGGATGCTCATTTTTGTAGCTTCTCGCTATCATTCAAAGACAAAAATGGCAAAAATATTTTACAGTGCAAAAAATTATAATGGCGAAACAAAGCAGGGAGAGTTGGATGTGAAAAATGAACGAGAATTAGCCACGGAGCTTAGAGCGGATGGATTTATTTTGACTTCTTTCAAAGAAATTATAGTCAGCGAAAGAGAAAAAGCCCAAGTTAATTTTTTGAATCGTTTTATCCGAATTTCCCTTACGGACAAATTGATGTTTGCTAGAAATTTGAGTGTGATGATTGCTTCAGGCCTTCCTCTTTCTCGAGCGATAAAAAACATTTCTCTGCAAACTGAAAAAAAGAAATTTGCTCAAATTCTAATGGAGATTTATGAAGAAATTCAAGCCGGAAATGCTTTCGCGGATGCGCTGGCAAAATACCCTGGAATTTTTGACGACCTATTTGTGAATATGATTAGAGTGGGGGAAGTCAGTGGAAACTTGGAAGAAGTTTTGAATATCTTAGCGCTTCAATTGGAAAAAGAACATGAGTTGATGAGCAAAGTCAAAGGCGCTCTGACATATCCGGCCGTTATTTTGGTGGTGATGATTGGAATTGGAATTGTGATGCTCACTTATGTTTTGCCAAAATTGATGGGTGTTTTTAGGGATATGGATGTGGTGCTCCCAGCTTCTACTAGATTTATTATCGCGCTTAGCGATATTTTCCAGAAACATGGAATCTTAGTGGCTCTGTTTTTTATTTCTATCATTGTATTTTTGAGATTTTTTATGATGATGGAAGCTGGCAAAAAAACACTAGGATTTTTATTGATTAATATGCCGGCAATTAAAAATATTGTGATCAAAGTGAATTGTTCTCGTTTTGCCAGAATTTATAGCTCACTTTTGAAAAGTGGAGTTTCTTCGGTGGAGTCATTGAAAATTCTTTCTGAAACACTCACAAATTATTACTATCAAAATGCCATGAAGGATTGCGTAGTTAAGATTCAGAAAGGTATTGCGCTAAGCGCAATTGTCAGCAAATATCCAAAAATATTCCCAGTGTTGGTTTGTCAAATGATTCAAGTGGGCGAAGAGACTGGAAAAACTGAAACGGTACTTTTGAAACTAGCTGAATTCTATGAAGATGAAGTATCACAAATTACAAAAAATATGTCATCTATCATCGAACCAATTCTAATGGTTTTTATCGGTGCGGCAGTGGGATTTTTTGCAATCTCGATGCTCCAGCCGATGTATTCGATAATGGACAACATAAAGTAATTCGTAAAGAATATGAAAAAAACAAAAAACAATTTAGGCTTTACGCTCATCGAAGCGTTGGTTTTGTTGTTTATTTTTTCTTTGATAACCATTACTTTCTATCAAGTCATCAGCGTCGGAACAAGATATATTATTTTTTCCAAAAATCGTTTAGGGGCAATTGCTTTGGCTAATGAAAAAATGGAAACTGCTAGAAATCTGAAATATGATGATGTGGGAATTCAAAATGGTGCTTGTATGGGAAACATACCGCAAGACGAGGATGTGGCAGAAAATGGCAGAAGCTATCACGTGCATACCTTAGCTGCTTATATAGACGATCCATTTGATGGAACTTTGGGTGGTAGTCCTAATGATACGGCTTATAAGGATTATAAAATAGTAAAAATTACTGTTTCTTGGGGTGGTAGCGGTATTGATGCTGGGAGTATATTTTTGCTTTCTCGTTTTGTCCCACCAGGACTCGAGGCAGCGACTTCGGGCGATGGAATATTATCGATAAATATTTTCAGCGATCAAGCTGGAGGTGCAGGGGTTTCAGGAGCGACAGTTAAAATTACTAATTCTGATTTAGGTTTTAGTGAAACTCGACAAACAGATAGCATGGGTAATGTGATGATAGTTGGTGCAAAAGAATCAATTCAAAAATATGAAATAGAAGTTTCCAAATCAGGGTATGAAACAGTGGAAACTTATCCTGTTTATCCAGATAGTACTTATAATCCAGTCGATACCCATGCTTCAGTCGTCGCCGGATCAATGAATGTCACTAATATTGCCCTAAATAAAACGGTGGATTTGAAAATAATTACTCAAAATTATTTTGGTAGCGCTATTTCTGATATTAATTTTGTCTTGGAAGGCGGAAGAAAACTTGGAACAGAAGTGGCTAATCCATATACGCCCGTCTATGCGATAGATGAAACTAGTCAAACCAATTCTTCTGGAGAAAAAGAATATAATTCAATTAGTCCTGGGCAATATACTTTTGAATTTACTAATCCAATAGCGGATTATGTGCAAATCGGAACAGATCCAGCGCCTCCGCTCGTACTTTCTTCGGAAAATAATTTAGATTTCAAGGTGGTATTGGCTTCGAAAAATGTGACATCAATTCTGGTAAAAATAAATGCAACAGGGAGTACCAACCCATTTGCTGGCGCGACAGTTGAGTTGAGTAATACTACGGGATATAACGAAAATACAATAACAGATGGAAACGGGACAGCTTTTTTTCCAAAGACGGAAAGTGTACCACTGGAAGAGGGTGCATACAATTTGAAAGTTACAGCCGAGGGCTATCAAGAAATTTCTAAAGAGATCAATATAGACGAGAATAATCTTAGCTTGGAATCAATTGAATTGGTGGCTAATTAATTTGCGATTAAATGAAAAAAAATATACGAAAAAAAATGAATGGACTCACGCTAATCGAAATGATGATGTCAATCACTATTTTTTCTATGGGCATTGCTGGTTTTACTATGTTATTTTCCAAAACTTGGAAAACTAATTCCTATGTTCTAGAAATGGGTCAATCTTCAATGAATGCCTCACAAGGAGTGAATAAAATTGTAGATTATATCAGAAGAGTCAAGCAAGCTGATGATGGAGCTTATCCAGTGAAATCAGCTGATAGCAATGACTTGGTACTTTTTTCTGATTATGATAAGGATGGCGCTACAGAAAGATTGCATTTTTATAAATCCGGTTCGAATATTCTAATGGGAGTTACTAATCCAACAACTACATTACCAAAAACTTATCCGACCAATGATCAAGAAATAATCACCTTAGTTTCCAATGTCGTCAATGAGATAGACGAACCAATTTTTTATTATTACAACAAAGATTATCCGGGGGATACAACCAATAATCCACTGACTATGCCAGTGACGAATCATCTAGCAGATATTCGTCTTATGAAAATATTTTTACAAGTAAATACGAATCCAAATAAATTTCCAAGTAATATAAAAATACAATCATTTGTGGAAATGAGGAATTTGAATGATTATGATCGGGTACAATAAAAAAGTAGAAAGTATTAAGTATAGAGTAGAAAGCTAAATATGGAAATAAAAAATAAAAAACTAAAAGCTTCGGCTTTGGCTTATGCGCTTATAATCATGGCAATCGTGATGATTATTTTGACTTCAATGCTTGGCTACATCACTAGTCAAATTAAGTTTAGTGCTAACAGGGCCCAAAAAGAAGAAGCTTTTCAAATCGCTGAAGCGGGAATATATTTTTATCGTTGGTACCTTGCTCATCAAACAGCTGGAAAAACTGCACGGGAAGTGGATGATTTTTGGCAGGGTAGTAGTCCCTTGGGTGTTGATTCCCCCTATCAAAAAACTTTTAGTGATCCCGAAGGTGGAGTGATTGGATCATATTCCATTGAAGCGGAGCGCCCAATGTCTGGTTCAACTATTGTAGTGGTTAAATCAACTGGATGGACAAATAAGGAGCCAAATCTTAAAAGAACAGTGCGAGTGAGATTCCGTCGTCCCTCTTGGAGTGAGTACGCAGTATTAGCTAATGATTTTATGCGTTTTGGTCAAGGCACGGAAGTTTTTGGTAAGATTCATTCTAATAAAGGAATTCGTTTTGACGGACTGGCTCATAATATCGTTTCAAGTCTGATGACGACATTTGATGACCCCGATCATAGTGGGGGCAATGAATTTGGAGTACATACTCATGTGAATACTCCACCAACTACAGGAGTGAATAATAATTATCGACCACTTGAAGCACCTCCCAATCCAGTTCAAACTCGAAGTGATGTTTTTGCAATTGGTCGGGAATTTCCAGTGTCAGAAGTTAGTTTCGCTGGAGTTTCTTCAGACTTAGCTTTTATGAGAACTCAAGCACAAAGTGGCAGTGGGAGATATTTTAACAATTCTGGTTGTGGGAGAACAATAAGCTTAACTAATGGAACATTCAATATTTGCACGGTGAATTCTTATAACTCTGATTCTTATTCTATATCTGATTATCAAGGGATAGTTACTGGAGCGACAGGAGGTTATAGTGGAAGTAATGGTACAAGTTGCACAACCTCCGCCTGTTGTTTATATAGTGATTGTGGATGGATTAGTTCAAGTCGTCATAGTAGGGGTAAGTGTGTGAGTATGGCTAATTATGATATTCCTAATAATGGGATTATTTTTGTGGATGATAATGCTTGGGTGGAGGGAACAATTAATGATAAAAAAGTTACCATAGTAGCAACGTATAATTCAGTTATTGGGGATAATTCTTGCAGTACTAATACTTCTCGTGATATCTATATCGGTATGAATAATTTACTTTATACTAATTTTGATGGTCGAGATGTGATTGGGCTTATTGCTCAAAATAATATTAGTGTAGTTGCCAATAGCTTAAATAACCTAACAATTGACGGTGCACTTTTAGCCCAATCAGGTAGGGTGGGAAGAAATCACTACAGTTCTTCTTATGACAAAAGCACCATTACAGTCAATGGTTCAATGGCCACTAATATTCGTTATGGCTTTGCTTATACTGATGGAACAGGTTATGATAATCGAATTTTAAATTTTGATAATAATTTGCTCTATTATCCACCACCATATTTTCCCACAGGTTCGCAATACTCAATTGATTTATGGGAAGAAATATAATAGAATAGAAGATGTAAAACAAAACAAAAAATTATGGCTTTTTGGAATAAGGAAATAATTAGCTTGAATGAAAAATATTTTAGCTTAGACATCAGTGATCTTTCAGTGAAAGTTTTTCAATTAGAAAAAAAAGGAGGAAAAGATGAGATTAGAAGTTTTGGAGTGAGTGAAATTCCACTGGGATGTATTGAAAACGGAGAGATAATTAATCGCGAAAAAGTCGTTGAAGTAATCAAAAAGCTTTTGACCACAGCTGGTCCCAAAAAAATCAACACTAAGAAAGTGATTTGTTCTTTGCCAGAATCGAAAGTATTTTTGCGGGCTGTCACTATTCCTGAGATGAGCAAGGATGAGGCAGCTGAAGCGATAAAATGGGAAATTGAAGCTAGTACTCCGCTAGCGTTGGAACAGGTTTATTACGACTGGCAATTTTTGGATAAATTTGAAGGAAAGCAGAATGTTTTAACGGCAGCTGTAGGCAAGGATTTCGTGGATAAGCTTTCAGAAATTCTGACAGATTGTGGCTTGGAAGTTTGTGGTATGGAAGTAGAATCAGTAGCATCGACTCGAAGTTTGATTGCCAAGGATGCCAAGGCAGAAAATATTTTTCTAATTGTAGATATTGGTTCAAGCAAAACTAGTTTCACTGTCACCGAAGGAAACATTCCATATTTTACTTCTAGCATTCCTTTTTCTTCTTCTGGCATCACAGAAGAAATTTCCAGTAGGATGAATTTCCAAAAAGAGGAAGCGGAAAAAATAAAAATTACCCAAGGGATAGAAAATTCTGCTGGGAACAATTCTGTTTTGAATTCGATTGGTTCTCTTTTGGAAAATCTGGCGGTAGAAATTGAGAGGACAATGGATTTCTATCAGAATATGTCCAAAAGTCATCCGGAAATAGAAAAAATTATTTTGACTGGCGGTGGCTCCAATCTCAAAGGTCTTTTGACTTATTTGAAAACAAAAATTTCCACCGAAATAGTTTTGGGAGATCCTTGGATAAATTTAAATTTAGCTAATAAATTGCCCAAGATAAGCCAAGAGGATGCAATGCGCTATGTTGTGTCTATTGGATTAGCTATGCGAGAAACTGATTATGGAGATTAAACTTAACTTAATATCGCCGGAAAAAAAAGAAGAAATTTCCAAAAAGAATCAATTGACGGCGACTATCCGAATAGAAATCTTTCTGACAGTCATTCTGGCAGTTTTCTTGGGTATGCTTTTGATTTTTAGCTATATTTTAAATCTAAATTTAAATTCAACCTTAACGGCGGAAAAGAAAAGTGAGAACAGTGGGAAATATGACAAAATTAAGGAACTGGACGCAAATTTCAGCCAAGCTAATCGAAATTTAACTGATGTTATTTCCATAAAAAACAGCCAACTGCATTGGTCAAAAATGTTTGTAAAAATAAATAGTTTGGTTTTTCCGGGGATAAAAATAATCTCAGTAGTCACAAATGACTATTCGGTTAGTCTCGGAGGGATTTCTGATACGCGTGATAATCTGATGTTATTTAAGGATAAGTTGAACAGTGAAAAATGTTTTACGAATGTCAATTTACCACTGGCTGATTTGGTGGGAAAAAGTGATATTGTTTTTCAAATAGATCTAAGTATTGATAAAAATTGTCTAAAAAACTAATGAAAGAAATTTGGAAGAAAAATAAATTAACGTTCATTATCTTGGGCTACGTGGTGGTTTTTTCAGTCGTGGTATATTTTTTGGTGCTTCCTTTGATTTCTAAAACTAAATCAATTTCAACTCAAATCCAAGAAAAAATAGTCGATCAAAAAATTGAGGAAACCAAGCTTAGAAATTTGCCTCAAATGAACAAAGACTGGGAAGATTTCAAAGCGCAAAAAAACTCAGTAGATGTAATTCTTAGTCCTGGTAGTGAGATAAGTTTCATAGAAAGCATTGATTCGATTGCGCAAAAGTCCGGCAATATAATTGATTTGAAAATTGGTGATCAGGTTGATCCAAAAGAGGTGGAAAAAATAAAAGCTAGCGCCAAGAAAAATAAGGAACAAAAAGGCGTAATGGATGACATTTCCTATACTAGTTATTTTCCTATGCAAATTAATCTAAAAGGGGATTATCAAAGCTTACTTAATTTTGTTCATATGCTGGAGAATGGACATTTCTATGTAAATATAATTTCGATAAATTCCAAAAAACAAACAGTGGAAAATTCATCGTCGAACCAAAGTATGTTTTCTAGCGAAGAAGAAAAAGAGAAGAATAAAAATAATGCCAAAGAAACTATTGTAAGCGCTATAAACGCTATAGTTTATACGCAAAGATAAAAATTATGAAAATGGATTTGAAAATTGATTTGAAAGATTTGCAGAAATATTTGAATGTATCAACAATGCGTCGAAGCGCAGGAATTTTCTTTTTCAAAAAAGCGCAATTTTTTCTACTTTTGATTCTATTTTTCTCTGCAATTTACCTAGTTTTTATTTGGTACACCTATATATTTAATTCGCAGTGGAATGATGTGCGCGTCAAAGAATATATGACAGCGAAACAAAGCAAAAGCGAAACTGTTTTTAATCGGGAAAATTTTCAAAAAGTCATCGATGAATCAAATGCCAGAAGCGCCGAATTTGAAAAGCCCTTGGAGAATGTGGAGGATATTTTTCGGTTGAATAAATAAAAGAATTAGAAAACAAAAACACTGCGATGAGCAGTGTTTTTTATTTTGTGCGCCGGGCAGGAATCGAACCTGCGACCAATAGCTTAGAAGGCTACTGCTCTATCCACTGAGCTACCGGCGCATCTTTGTTTTATTGTTGAGTAATGGGGGAGAAGGGGAGATAGAATTTTATTCTGCCTCACGCCTTCTCCATTTTTTCTCCCTATATCCAGTTCCATAGGGGAAAAGGGATTTTCCCAAGCCAGTTTTCCCACCAGCTTAAGTTTCTTTCTATTTTTATTCTCCCCTCCCTTTTTTTCCAGGTGAAAATAACTTCTTCATACCCACAATTTGGACATTTAAAACAAAATATCCCTGGCTCTTGTTCCACGAACATCCATACTGCTTCCCAGACTGCCGTACATTTTGGCGCCGGGCAAGGTTTTTTTTGTGCCATTTGGCACCTCCTTTTTTTAAATCGTTTTTATTATTTCTCCTGGGCGGTCACTGGGAATCGAACCCAAATTCTCGGTACCACAAACCGATGTCTTAGCCACTAGACGATGACCGCCATATATTATTTTTTTGTGCACCCACCGGGACTCGAACCTGGGACCATATCCTTAAGAGGGATCTGCTCTACCAACTGAGCTATGGGTGCGTCGTCGCTATTTCTTGAAATTTTGTGCGCCCGGCAGGAATCGGACCTACAACCCCTTGGTTCGAAGCCAAGTACTCTATCCATTGAGCTACGGGCGCGTCGTCGTTATCAATCCTCTTTACAACATATAAAATACTAGCTTAAATAAATGGCCTAGTCAACTGATTCTACATGTTGTGTTCACTTTTGTACCTTCTCCATTCTTTGTCTGACCAATCCTTTGGTTTTTCAGTGAGGGTATTTTCGGCGCCTGGGTGAGGATATTTATTGGGAGAATCATAGGCGCTATTAAAAACATCCTCCCGAATAAGTTTCTCATTTTTATCAAAAACTTGCTGAGTGAAAGTGGTTTTTAGCGAGCCGTCGGGTTTTTTTTCTAAAACAGTCGGGCCGATAACATTCGTTTTTCTTCCGTCATTTGTTCCGTAGAAATTGAAAATTAATTCTTTGCCTTCGATTTTTGTTTCGATAAGAATGTGTCCAGGAGTGTTGTTTTTAAAACGCAAATCTGGAAGAGGAACGTAAACAGTAGCATCCATTCCTTGCGGATTATAATAACTCACTGGATAAGCGTGGTTTCTTCTGGCAGTTATTTCAAGCCCGGAATTTATCGCAGCACGAAAAGCGGTGGTAGAAACTTGGCAAATTCCTCCGCCAAATTCTGGTTCAGTCTTATCATGTTTAATGACTAGTTCTGGAAGATAACCATGCTCGCCGTCTACTTCTCCGAGAATTTTCACGAAAGAAAATTCTTCTTCAGACTTAATGAGAACTCCATTGAATCTTTTGGTGGCTACATTGATATTGAATATCCTATTTTTTGGCGAACCGGCAAAATTTGATTTTCCAGTTCCAATGAGACTGGTAATGCCTAAATTATTTTGTGAATCGGAAGAAATTTCCGGTTGGATTTTTTGTGTTGGCAGATCAAGCGAAGCTGAAAAATTTTGTGCTAATAGAAAGTCCCTAAGAATTTGGACGCTTTTTTCTTCATCAAGCTTTATCCCTGGGCTGGAAAGAGCAAAAACAGAAACCCTTCCGTCAGTTATTTCAAATTTTGCATCCAAGGGATCCTTGTTGGTTTTTCTAGCTAAGTCTCTGGTAAAATTTTCAATTGCATCGGTATTAATACTAAGGGTATATTTTTTCTTGATATGTTTTTGATTTTCATAGGGAAAGGAAAGTCGACATTCGAGAGATTTTTCATATTGGCAAAAATTGATATTTTCTATTTCAGAAAAATATTTAGAGTCAAAAGCAAGGTAATTTTTTTCTTTTAACCAAGTGGAAATTTCTGACTTCGTCAAGGAGTAGGGGGCGCCATTTACAATTAAATTTAAATCAGTCGGAATTTTTTCTAATATTTCAGCTGGCAAAATCTGGGCAGAAATATTCCCTGGCCAAAAAGCCAGAGTGAAAAAATAGGCGATTAAGATGTATTTTCTAGTTTGCATAGCTTTAATATACCATAAATAGAAAGAAAAACACAGAATCATCTGTGTCATTCTGTTGAGTCTGGCGTGTCTGATTTTTTATTTAGAATCCTCTAACTTGAATTTTTTTGGTTTTAGTATTGTCGGCCTTTGGCAGACGAATTGTCAAAATTCCATTTTTCATGGATGCTTCTATTTTATCAGCCAACACATCTACTGGCAGAATAACAGAACGGGAAAAGCTCCCCCAATAACATTCTTGGTAATAATAATTTTCTTCGGAAACTTCTTCGTCTTTTCTTCTTTCACCACGGATGGTGATCATATCATTGTTGATGCTCACATCCAAATCTTCCGGTTTCACACCAGCGATAGTGGAGCGAATCACCACATCATTGTCAGTTTGGTAAACATCGATAGTGAGTTGTCCTTCACCGTCTTCTTGAATAGGGGCTGAGTGCATTTCTTCTCGTTCCATCATACGAGGAGATGAATTGATGATCATTTCTGCTTCAGCAGTGTCTTCGGAGTAGATATTAGAGATATTCATCGGACGTTCTCTTTCAAAAGATCCGCCTTCACTACTGTCAATTGATCGGGAACCGGTTAATTTTTCAAAAAAAGATTTTTTTACTTTAGTCATATTTGTGTATTATTTATTTATCCTTATTTAATTCTAATTTAATTCTGGTTTTTTGGCAAGAAAAGTTATTTCTTGCTATTTTTACTCACAAAAAAAGCTAGAAAAATGAGGATACCTAATCCACCATTAAGTGTGAGATAGCCGATTGAAATAAGAATAAAAAAATTGAAAAGAAAATGCAAGAAATAGCCAAGGGCAAAAATAGCCAAAGTGCTCCAAATCGCCAGGTTTTCTTTTCTAGCCAGATAGAGACCGTAGATTGAGGAAGTGAAAATATGAATCAAAAATAACCCAAGGTAAGAGAAGAATAATTCAAGATTGAAAGGGTTGTTATTTAGAACATTGAGAAATATTTCCGCAGTAGCAAATCCGCTACCCAAAATAATCGAAGACCAAAAAATATTTTTTACACTTTTTGAAATTTTCCATAAAAGGCCGAGCTTGATAAATTCTTCAATGAAAATTGCCAAAAGCATGAAATAGCCAATCTTTTCCGAAACGGCAGAATTTTCTAAGGCAGGGAAGATGATTGTTAGAATTGTCTGAATAATCAAAGCACTAAGGGCGGCCGCTATTCCAAAAGAGAAAATTAGAATTTTATTCATATTAGTTTAATTTTAAATTAGCGTTTGTTTCTAAATTTTTCCAATTATTTTTCAATTTATGAGTGCCTTTTTTGAACTTATAACGGAAAGAGGCAGCGATAGCAATCATTGCGGCATTGTCTATGCTATATTTAGTCTCTGGTATGCGATAAGCAGTATCCGGCAAATCTTTTTTGATCGCTTCACCAAGTTGTCGGCGCAGTTCAGAATTTGCAGACACGCCACCGGCTAGCATAATAGTTTTGGGATTATATTTCTTTGCTGCGCGTATGGTTTTGGAAATCAAGACATCGCAAACAGCTTGTTGGAATTCCTGGCAAACTGCACTTACAAAATCTTTATTCTTCAATAATTTTTCATTTTTTTTGGCTAAATATAAAACAGCAGTTTTGAGTCCAGAAAAAGAAAAATTAAAATTGTCGCTCTTGATCATTGGACGAGGGAGGGGAGCTTCTAGTTTATATTTTTTAACTCCTGTTGCTTCCTTCGCTACTGCCGGTCCACCAGGATAACCAAGCCCCAAAATTCTTGCGACCTTGTCAAAAGCTTCGCCCACAGCATCATCTTGAGTTTCGCCGATAATTTCATAAGTCAGATGTTTTTTCATAATAACGAGTTGAGTGTGCCCGCCGGAGACTACCAAACAAAGAATAGGAAAACAATGATCAGTGAACAATGAACAAGAATTTATTTTTTCTTGATTCTTGATTCTTGACTCCTGTTCACTGTTAATAAAGTTAGCATAGATATGTCCTTCAATATGATGAATTCCAATCAAGGGTTTTTTCCAAAGGTAGGATAATGTTTTGGCGGTTTCCACTCCGATAAGCAGTGCCGGTATTAGTCCTGGGCCATTAGTGACAGCGATGAGATCAACATCCTTCGAAGTCAAGCGGGCTTTTTTCAAGGCTTCGTCGATAACGGGCATAATATTTTTCAAATGTTCTCTGGCCGCCAAATTTGGGACTACTCCACCCCAAGTGGCATGAAGAGCTATTTGTGAAGAGACAATATTGGCTAAAACCGAAAAATCACCATTTTTTTCTTCCAAAATAGCGCAGGCAGTTTCATCGCAAGATGTTTCAAGGCTCAATATTATTTGCATAAGTCGTTTTTTTGTGCTATAATTAATATATTACAGTATTTTAGCATAGTTTTCAAATAGTACTAATAATTAATAAAATAAAAAATATGAACAGTGCAGAAGAAAATAAACCCGAGCCACAACAAGAGGATGAAAATATAATAGAAGCTTCAGTAGTAGAAGAAGGGACTGAGGGTTCAGAAAGAAAAAGTCTTCAAGAGATAGGTAATGAAAGAAAATCTGCTTTATTCAATAAGGGAAAAGAAGTATTTGGAAAAACAAAAAATGGAATACTTGAGGGATTGAGTTGGCTTAAGAAAAAAGCTGGCGCAACCGTGGACTATGCTTTTGCTGCTCCAGAAGCAATCCAAAGAGGAGCAGAAGCAACAAAAGAGGGTGCTGTAAAAGGAATTAACGCAACAGTAGACGCTGGAAAATTTGTTGGTGGTAAAATGAAAGAGGGTGTGGAGCATACAACGAGAATTGCTACAGAAAAATTTGATGCCCTAATGGCAAGAGGGAAACAAACTGGTGAAAATTTGAAATCAAGGGGCAGAGAAGCTAAAAGTAAGTTTGATAATTGGCGCAACGAAAGGAGTTTGGGAAAATTGCGACAACAAGAAGGTTCTCTTTGGGAACAAATTAATCCGTTAGTTCAGGAATACCAAAAAATCAGGGAAATGAGAATTAACATGGAAAGAAAAATGGCTGGCCAAGCTATTTAATTAGGATTTAATAAAAATAAAAAATAAAATTATGACTAAAGAAGAATTAATAAAATATATAAACGAAAATACTTTTCTGGAAAGTAATTCGAAAAATAAATATCTATCCATGCTAAATGAGGAAGAAATAGATGATTCAAAAATATTAGACGTGCTTAATTTAATAGAAGATGAAATTCAAGGAAAAATTGATGCTAAATTCAAAGAAGCTGGTGTTGAACTGGATGAAAATGATCCTGAATATAAAGCAAAGCACGCAGAAATGATGAATGAAATGCAAGCGGCTGAAGATGAATTCAATGTGGAAATGGGAAAAATTGACAAGGAAGTTTCCGAGGTGCAAAAAGAAGCTTCGCAGCAATTAGATGATATAAAGGCGCAAGCGGTGAGATCATCTATGGAATAATTTGGCTATAAAATAGGAATACCGGCTATAATGCCGGTATTTTTTTTGTGATGAAAGCTCATATGCTAAATAGCAGTAGTGTAGTATAATTATTATTGCGAAATATAAAGTAAAAAATTCAAGTATTATAAATGCTAGAAGATAAGTCAAAAAATGAATTAACTGACAGCGAGCTGGTGGAAATTGTGCGAAACTCGGATCAGGAAAGATATGGCGAAATCATTGAAAGATATCAAGGAAAATTATTCGCCTATCTTTTTCGTTTGATTGGTTCACGGGATGAAGCACAAGATATTTTGCAAGATGTTTTTCTCAAGGCCTATCGAAATTTGCAAAGTTATGACACGGCGCGAAAATTTTCTTCCTGGATCTATCGCATCGCGCACAACGAAGCAGTCAACTTTATCAAGAGAAGAGCGCTTAAGAGATTTATCCCCTGGGAAGATATCGCCGCGACCAAAGACAAATTGGAAATGATGAGTTTTGAAGAGGGGGCAGACAAGGCGTGGCTTCGAAAGGAAATTGGCAAAGAGGTAAATGTGGCGCTCGACAAAATGCCATTTAAGTATAAGCAAGTTTTGGTGCTCCGCTATTTTTCTGACAAATCATATGAAGAGATAAGTGAAATTTTGGGAAAGCCGATGAATACTGTGGGCACACTAATCAGTCGCGCCAAGCAAAAACTTTCCGAAGAATTGAAAGGGCAAGATTTGCCATTTGATAATGATAAATAATTTTTGAAATATTTATGGAAGAAAAAAAAGATATAATAAAAGAAAAGGTAATGCAGGCGATAAAAAGCAAGAAAGTGAAAATGCGCAGTCATTTGGTTTTTATGGCGGAAAAATTGGGACTGGAAAGCGCGCTGGCTGGCGCGATAATTTTCGGGTCGCTTCTAGTGAGTGTCATTTTCTATTTATTGAAAAAAACCGGCGCGCTAAAATTTTTGAGTTTGGGAATACCAGGACTCAAAATTTTTCTTCTGACTTTGCCCTATGACTATATCGCGCTATTTATCTTTTTTGTGATCTTGGCAATTTATTTCGCCAATCAAATTGAATTATTTTGTGGAAAATGTACGCGGACAGATTCTTTCGCTGTATATTTTTTTGTGGGATCTCTGATTTTGGGAACTATTTTTGGCATCATTGGAGTGGGGGATTTTCTTCATAGTTGGTCGGGAAAAAATATTCCTCGGGAGAGTGCGATTTATGGTAAGGTGAAAAGTTTCTCGCAAGAAGAAGTTTTAATTGAAGATGAGAATGGAAAAATGATCAGAGTTTCCATTGAAAAACCGCAAAATGCGATAATCGACAAATACGAAAAAGACAAATTTTTGCGCGCGATCGGTTCACGCGACGCCAAGGATAACAGTCTGTTCCACGCGCAAGTTGTGAGGTGTTGTGATGAGGATTAGAAATAGTTGATTTATTTTTAAATATATGATAATATCTTTCTATCATTGAAAGGTGCCCTGCTAAGGCATTTTTTATTGAACTATATGCCGCGTTCGTCCCCGCCTCGCGTCGACGAGCGGTCGCCTCCGCGAGTCGAGGCGGGTAGCCCAATTTATGAATAACTATTTTATATATTTATTAATAAGTCAGGATAAGCAGAGAACGTATACGGGATTTACTGATAATATAGAAAATAGGATAAAAAAACATAAAACCAAAGGCGTTAGAACAACAAAAAATTTCGGTGATTTCGGTTATATAATATTAGAAAAAGTTTTGCCTGACGAAAGACTTGCAAGAGAAGCTGAAAAATATTGGAAGTCTGCCTCTGGTAGGAGAAGGATAAAAGAAATATTAAAAAATAAAGAAGATTAATTATGCCGCGTTCGTCTAGCCCGGTCAGGACGCCAGGTTTTCATCCTGGAAATCATGGGTTCGAATCCCATACGCGGTACCAAACTTGAAAACAGCCCTTGATGGCTGTTTTTGATTTATCGGAGGAAGGGGGGTAGAATGGAAGTGTTCAGTGAGGATTGGAAAAAATAAAGTTATCCACAGCTCAAAAGTTGCCTAAAATATCACAGAGTGATATAATATCATCATAACAAACTAAATAAAGTTATGAAAAACAAATATAGTTCACTCGTCATTTTTGAAGATTTTAGGATTCGTCGTCACTACGACGAAAAAACGGAAACCTGGTATTTCTCGGTAATTGATATTGTTGCCGCTTTGATAGAGCAAACAGAATATAATAAGGCAAAAACATATTGGACTACTCTCAAGAATCGTTTGAAAAACGAAAAAAGTGAAGTGGTCACAAAATGTGACCAGTTGAAAATGCTGGCTAAAGATGGAAAAATGAGAGATCGGGATAATGAAATGTCTCAATCGTTTCCATTTTGGGAACAGTTGAATTTGTCAGCAAAAGAAAAAAGATATCAAAAAATTTAAATTAAATTATGAAAAAAATAAACACACAAGGGCTACAAATATATACTTTTCAAAAGAATGAGGGTGACTATATCTCGCTTACTGATATGGCTAAATATAAAGATCCTGAAAGGACAGACTATATCATTCAAAACTGGATGAGAAATTATTCTACGATAGAATTTTTAGGTATTTGGGAGAGAATAAATAACCCTAATTTTAACCCCATCGAATTCGACGGGTTTAAAAATAAAGCAGGTTCTAATAGTTTTTCGTTGACACCGACCAGATGGATCAGCGCTGTAAATGCAATTGGAATGATAACAAAATCAGGACGCTATGGCGGAGGCACTTTTGCCCATAAAGATATTGCTTTTGAATTCGCAACTTGGATATCAGCCGAGTTTAAACTATATTTAATCAAGGAATTCCAAAGATTAAAAATAGAGGAAACCGAAAGACTAACTCTTGGTTGGGATGCAAAAAGAGCTTTGACCAAAATCAATTATCGCATACACACCGATTCTATCAAGGAAAACATCGTATTGCCACAGCAACTTTCAAAAAAAGATGCAGACATCACCTATGCCAATGAAGCGGATATTTTAAACAAGGCATTGTTTGGGATGACTGCATTGGAATGGAGAATAAAAAATAAAGGTAAAGAAGGAAACATTCGAGATTACTCCGATGTATATCAACTTATTTGTCTGGCTAATCTTGAAACATTAAATTCGGAATTTATAAAAATGGGAATGAGTCAGAAAGAGAGACTGCTCAAATTAAATGAAATAGCTATTGTTCAAATGAGGTCACTTTTGAACAATCCAACTGTGAAAAAATTGAATTAAATTTATGGAAAAAGAAAATAATCTTGCCTTTATTGATGGACAAAATCTTTATATGGGAACAAGAAAAATAAAAGAACGACCATGGAAAGTTAATTTGAAGAAATTTAGAATTTTTTTGAAGGATAAATATCATATTCAGACAGCCTACTATTTTCTTGGATTTGTGAATGAGAAGAATCAAGATCTCTATACTGAGATACAAGAAGCGGGATTTGTTTTGATTTTTAGAGAACATAATGCTGCTATGATTGGAAAGAAAAAGGGGAACGTAGATTCTGATATTGTTTTTTCTATTATGAAAAAACTATATAAAAAAGAGGTTTTTGAAAAGGTAGTATTGGTATCTGGCGATGGGGACTATAAGCAATTAGTCGATTTTCTTATCGAGGAAAAAAGATTTAAAAAAGCTTTATTTCCAAATAGAAAATTCGCTTCGTCATTATATAAAAAACTTGGGTCAGAGTTCTTTGATTTTTTAGATAGTGAGGCTATAAAAGCGAAGATTATGAAATAAAAAAAGGCTCCTTAGGCACCAACACCTTTCGGATCCTTTTCGTCTTTATGCATAAAATATACACCCAAATCAGCGAAATGTCAACAGTGCTTGAATAAACAATATTTAAACCTATTCATAATACACTTATTTAGACCAAATATTCCACAAAATTTATGAACATATTTGTTGGCTTATTGGGGGAAAGGGGGTAGAATAGAAGTGTTGAATAATATCGAGAAAACAGAGAGTTTGCACCATTAATTGCGTAGCATAATTAATTTAAAATAAATTTATGGAAAGCATGGAAAATCAAAATAAAATTTGGAAAGGTACGAATTTTTGGAAGGAAGAGATAAAAAAGGCGGGAGTTCTTGACAAGCTTAAATTTTTTAGCGACGTTATTACTGAAAATAGAGCGCCTCTTAGTTATGGCGATCCGGTTATCACGGATGTTGTGCTTGATGGAGTTGTATGTGATATATATCACACTGACAAAAAACCAAATGACACAGGTTGCAGAATATTTATTCACAAAAAAGAGAGTACTGAAAATTAGAAAAATTCACAAAACCGCTATCACTGGCGGTTTTTGATTTATTGGAGGAAAGGGGGTAGAATGGAAGTGTTCAGTAATTAGTTAAGTAACATACAAAAATATGAAAATTGGAATTATTTCTGACGTCCATGACAATGGACTAAATCTTCTAAAAGCGATAGATATTTTCAAGAAAAAAGAAGTTGAGATTATAATTCATTGTGGTGATTGGGGTTCGCCTGGAGCAGCTTGGCTTTTCATGAATAATTGTGACATCAGAACAATTTCGGTTTTTGGTAATAATGACAAGGATATGTATCGTTTTTTTACTTATAAAGAAAAGTATAATTGGGATAAGTTAGAATATCATGGTGAATTTGCAAATTTAGAATTGGAAGGAAAAAAGATTGCGGTTTATCATGGAAATGTTGGCGAGATAACAGAGGCATTGATGCTTTCTGGAAAGTGGGAAACAGTAATTTCAGGCCATGATCATGTGTCAAAGATAGAATCTGTAAATGGCGTCTTACATATTAATCCAGGAACAATTAATTGTTTGAAAGCTGGGAAAATCGAGAATAATTTTACGGTTGCGATTTATGATTTAGGAGAAAATAAGGCAGAGATTATTAAGTTGTAAAAAAGATAGCGATAGTGATTAAAATAAATATAAAAATATGACAACAAGAAAAAGTGAAGAAAAAAATACTTGCCCTGTTAAATAATTTTAAATTTTTTAATAGTCTATGTATTACACATATATTTTAAGGAGTGAAAAGGATAATAAAAATTATGTAGGTTATACTAAAAATTTAAAATTAAGATTTGAGGAGCATCAAAAAGGAAAAGTTGAATCAACTAAAGATAGAAGGCCATTGAAATTGATATATTATGAAGCATATCTAAATCAGCAGGATGCGACACATAGAGAAAAATATTTAAAAACATATCATGGTAAGATGTTTCTAAAAAATCGCCTCAAATCTTATTTAACAGGGTGAATAAAATCACGAGAGTAGGAAAAACCAGCTTAGCTGTCACTATTCCAATTGAGATGTATAAAGAATTAGGCTGGAAAGAAAAACAGAAGGTGGTTGTGAAAAGAGTTAGGGGTGGGGTTGAGATTAAGGATTGGAAAAAGATATAAGGTTATTTAAAATGGACTTATCTTTCAATATAAAATTAGCTGACAATTATACTAGCTCATCTCAAAAGATAAGAGTTTTGACTGAGGATTGGGTTGATAGGCAAGTTTATTGTCCAAACTGCGGGAAGTTAAGTATCGACAGATATGGAAATAATAAACCAGTTGCAGATTTTTATTGTGAAAATTGTAAGGAAGAATATGAATTGAAAAGCAAGAAGGATAGTATGGGCAAGAAAATTGTTGATGGCGCGTATAGTAAAATGATTGAAAGGCTGGATAGTGTTAATAATCCGAATTTTTTCTTTTTGAATTATAGTTTACAAAGTTACAAGGTAGAAAATTTTGTAGTTATTCCGAAACATTTTTTTGTTCCTGAAATTATTGAAAAAAGAAAACCTCTCTCGGAAGACGCAAGACGAGCAGGTTGGGTTGGATGCAATATTTTACTTCAAAATATTCCGCAAAGTGGAAAAATATTTTATGTAAAAGACGGAAATTTTGAAAATAAAGAAGATGTTTTGAAAAATTGGCAGAGAACACTTTTCTTGAGAGAAGAAAAAGAAATTAGTGCGAAAGGTTGGCTTTTGGATGTTATGAGTTGTATTGAGAGAATAAAAAAACAAAATTTTTCCCTAGATGAAGTTTATGCTTTTGAAAAAGAATTAAAAATAAAACATCCAGACAATAATTTTATTAAGGATAAGATGCGACAAAAATTACAGGTTTTAAGAGATAATAATTACATTGAATTTATTAGTCCTGGTAAGTATAAATTAGTCATTTGACAATTATCGTGAATCGATCAAAAATTGATCAGAAATAAAAATTAATTTTCTGTTCAATTATATGAAAATTTCAAGAGAGTTGGCGATAAGAATATTAAAATATTTAGATGAGCATAAGAATTTTTATTTTCCATTTCTAGTTATGTGCAAAGAGCACGCTGAAGGGGATGATGATTTTATAGAAATTGAACCTGAAGAATGGGAAATGATTCAGGAAGATGATAAGTATCAAACTTTTGAGTTGTGGGAAAATCTGCAAAATTTAGATGAAGAAACGCTTAAACTTTTGGCGAAAGGATTTTTAGAGAAAATTACCAGTGAATCTTTGGAGAAAAAAATAGAAAAATTAGCGAAAAAATACAGAAAAGAATGGAAAGTGGAATTGTGGGAAAGTGAAGATATTGAAGAGTTTGGGTATAATGAATTTATAGGCGGAAAAGCAGAAGGGTGTGAGGAATGCTTGGAGTCGATAAAAAAATATGGAAAAATAGAGTAAATTAAAAACGATTTAGTATGGCAGATGGATTTGTAAAAAATTATAAATTATTAGAAGAAAACAGCAAGGCTGATGATCTTTTGAATATTGGTGATTTTTGCGAAAAATTTACTAAAAAACTCAATTCATTACCTAACTCATCGATTATTGCTTTGGTTGGAAAATTTGGTAGTGGTAAAAGTACAATGTTGCATAAAATAGCAACTAATTATTTGGCCACTTACGTATGGTTTGAATTTGATGCATGGAAATATCCGGACAGAGAAAATCTCTGGGAGGGATTTATTTTGGATTGTGTTGAAAAGATCAATCCAAATCATTTTTTAAGTGCGAAAAAAGAGATTGAAGGGAAGTCTAATGATGATAAAAAAACTTTGATTAATGTCTTATCTAAAATACCGGGGTTAGCAGTATTAGAAGGGTTTAATCACTTTCTTGAAACATCTCCAGCAAAGCGTGTAAATGATGTACAGAGGATATTTAGAGAACAGCTCGATAATATAAAAAAAGATATTTTCGTTATCATTGAAGATATAGACAGGTCAGGCGATTCAGGCGCATTCTTTTTAG
Organism: Candidatus Moraniibacteriota bacterium; assembly: GCA_003483065.1. GTDB lineage: Bacteria > Patescibacteriota > Minisyncoccia > Moranbacterales > UBA2206 > UBA2206. The sequence goes on from DMWY01000008.1 coordinate 58,618, forward strand.
AGACGCTTAAACAATTTTTAAAATCATCTAATCTCTTAAATAAAGTTGTAATAATCGTTCCAATAGCTAATGAAAATTATTACAAAAATATCGATTCATATCTAAAGTGTATTGATTATTTTGATTTTTTTGAGCAAAAAAATATAAAATTAGATAAGTTTGTGGGCGAAGTTATAGATAACTCATTGCTCAGTGGGCAATTAAATAGAAAAGGCGATAATAAATTGATTTGGAGTGGACCAAGTAGAAAAGGGCAAACGATTAGTTTTTTAGAAAAGCTTTTTGATGAAATGCCAGAGATGAATATGCGGTTACTTAAGTTAATATTGAGAAAAGCAAATCTGGCCTATAAAAATCAGACTTCAGATGGACACGACCCAGATTTTCGGGTTACTTTATGCATAGAAGCATCGAAATATTTCAAAATTAATGGAAAGGAGGAATTGAGTTATTTTGATGATTTTAGAGAAAGGGGTGTTATAATCAGAGGTAACATATTTTCCTCATTCTTAATTGCAATGTTAAATAATAAAGATTCTATTGTAGGTATTGATTATACCAACGGAAGAGAAATCAAGAGATTATTGACATCGCCCTATGATTTTAAATTTATAAAAAGGGAGGACAATGACAAAATCCAATGGCCATCATATCCCTGGAGTTATGGCAGATTTAGTGGCGACTCTGGTTTTGGTGTGGCAAGTTTTTATTGCGAATATTAATTTTCTATTGAAGAAATAAAATGTATTAATCTATGGCATATAAAGTTATGGAAAAATTTCTAAAGCAAGGATTTAAATTGAAAGAAGATATAATAAAAAAACAACATAACTGCCAAGCAACTGGATTTTGGGTGAATCGATCTAAGGAAAGTAATTTTCTTTTGATTATGCACGAACATCTTTTTGTGTTTCAGAAATAATTCAATACATATTCTAATACGTATTAAAATACTTACCTAAATTAGTTACTTACTTTAAGTGTAAGATTAGCGCCGGAGCGCTGTAGTATCTGTATAAATAAGTGGGTGAAGTTATGAACAAACTAACCGCCGAAGAAAAAAGAGTTATTTTGGAAAAGGTAATTTAAAATTAACAAGAAAAATATGTTTATAAAACTCTATCTCATTGCCTTGCCGGTTTTTTGCTTCAGTTTTAATTGTTACATAATACAATGAAAAAAATTGAAGTTGTCGTTAATGACAAAATGCAAAAAAACTATGCTTATACTATCACAGAAAAATCTGGGGAAAATTTTGCACCCGAATTTAAGCCGGAGTTGACCCCCAAAGAAATGCTTAAGCTTGGAATTTTTGGAGGGAGATATATACGAGATTGCAAAAAAGAATTTCCCAAAGATTGGTTTTCAAAGGCTAAACTTTTTCCGGATGGTCTCTCTGGGCATGACAAAAATTTAAATTATTTCAAAGTAGATGCATCTCAACCCCTTTCGGTTTGGAGAAAAAAAGGATGGATTCACTCCGATGATCCAAGAGGCTGGTTTCAATGGTATTGTCGATATTATATAGGCAGAAGGCATGAGGATGATGCTCGTCAAATTCGTCGCTGGAAAGCTTTTAGGCGTCACGTTACCCAAATTCAAAAAAATTGTTGGCAAGGAGATTTGAATTGTCGCTCAAGACAGCACCAAGCTGTGCTCCACTGGGCCTATGATAGTAGAAAATTGTAAATATAATTTTTGTTCAGTAACCCGCCTCTCATCGGCGGAAAGGCATACTAAGTAACACCAACAGCCTTCAGGGGCTGTTTTTCTGTGGGGGATTGACGAGTGAAATAGAGATGATATAATATCACCATAACAAATAAATATTAAAAATATGAACAATAATGTTTTTGAAGAAATAAAAAGAATTAATGAATATCAAAGTGAATATTGGTCGTCTCGTGATTTGGCTAAAGTGTTGGGTTATTCCAGCTACGATAAATTCCTAAATGTTATTAATAAAGCCAAAGAAGCATGTGAAAATAGTGGTCAAGTTATCCACAACCATTTTTCCCATATGGACGAAATGGTTGAAATAGGTTCAGGCGCAAAAAGAGCAATTGATACAGTATATTTATCTCGTTATGCGTGTTATTTGATTATCCAAAATTCCGATCCATCCAAAGAAGTGGTTGCTTTGGGTCAAACATATTTCGCGATTCAAACTCGAAGACAAGAAAAATCAGATCAGTTAATAGAGGATAATAAAAGATTACATTTGCGTAGTGAAATAAAAACTCACAACACATCCTTAGCTGAAGCCGCGGAAAATGCGGGAGTTAGCAATTATGGAAAATTTCAAAATTATGGATATAGGGGATTGTATGGGGGGGCTGGACGCAAATGATATTCACAAAAAGAAAGGTTTAAAAAAATCTCAAAAAATACTTGATCATATGGGGAGCGAAGAATTGGCAGCTAACTTATTTCGCGCCACTCAAGCTGATGCAAAATTACGCAGAGAAAAAATCCAAGGCGAAATTAACGCAAATTTGACGCATTTTCATGTCGGGCAAAAAGTTCGGCGTACAATTGAAGAATTGGGCGGAACAATGCCTGAAGAACTACCATCAGCAGATGGAATATCTGAGGCGAGGACTAGAATAAAAAAGATTAAAAATTAAAAATTCTAAACCCATCAAATTCGACGGGTTTAATAAAAATAATTTTTCATTCCTCCCACTCCAGCATTTTTCCAATTCTTGATTCCATGCGGTCGGCTTTTTGGAGATACATTATTTGCTTGCGATTCAAAATAGGGGAGTGCTTAACGTCGGCCAGATATTCGGGGATATAGAAGATTTCTTCCTCGGTGGTCATCCAATCAAGATGATCAAAACGTTTCAAATTTATCGGAGCGGAAAAACTGCGCAGACTTTTTCGACCAGTAGTGTCAAAATATTCATGGAAATAGCTCATGGCCAATTCGCGAATGGAAGAATAGACCGGTTCGCGATAGCGTAGAAAAACATGATTAGTTTTGGAAATGGCACCCCATTTGCCATATTTTTTGAAAACCGCCACGACATGATCAAAATCAGTTTTACTGGCCATAAGATCCAAAAGTAGGGGAGGTTGGCCATTGATGCGAAGAGCCAGCGCGGCCAGTGTGGCGCCTTCGATGCAGTGACAAACTTTTTTGTCGAGAACTGTCATCGGCGAAAAACAAGTGTCGCCAGATTTTTCTAAATTCATTGGCATTGAATTCAAAAAAAGCTGAATCTTTTTGGGATCATCGAGGGCTTTCAAGATTTTCAATTTTTCTTTAGGAATGCCAAACATTTTTATTTAGCTAAAATAAAATTAAAAAGATAGCCAGTGAAAATTATTCCTGTGCCAACGACAGAGGCAAAAATTAAAATTAATTTTATTTTCATTACTTTTCTAAGAATCATAAACTCAGGAAATGACAATCCGGTGACAGCCATCATAAAAGCCAGGCTCGTGCCAATGCTCACACCTTTTTCGCTGAGTACGCCAACTAGTGGAATCACGCCAGCCGCGTTGGAATAGAGGGGAATTCCTAAAAGTACAGCCAAAGGCACGGCGTACCACTGGTTAGCGCCGGCGTATTGCGCGAGAAAATCCGTGGGCACATAGCCATGAATGATGGCTCCAATCCCAACGCCGATAATTATATAAACCCAAATGTTTTTTATAATCCCAAAAGTATAATTTTTGGCATAAACGGTTCTTTGTTTCCAAGAAAGCTCTGATAATTTTATCTGATTGGCAGTTTTATTTTTCTCCCCAAAATTTTTCAATAAATTTTCTACTTTTAGTTTGCCAATAATAATTCCGGAAAAAATTGCAATGAGAAGTCCGCTTGTGACATAAAGCAGAGCAATTTTCCAACCAAACATCCCGAGAAGCATTATCAGTGCCACTTCATTTATCATGGGTGAGGCGACTAAAAAAGAAAAAGTGGTGCCCAGTGGCACGCCGGCTTCCAAAAAACCAAGGAACAGCGGAATGGCTGAACAAGTGCAAAAAGGAGTAATGATGCCAAAAAGTGATGCCAAGATATTGCCAAAATATTTTTTCTCTTGCGAGAGAATCTTTCTGATTTTTTCCGGCGGGAGATATGAGCGCAGAAGAGACACGAAAAAAATAATGACGATTAATAACAAAAATATTTTAATTGTGTCATAAATGAAAAAATTAACCGCTTCAGCAAGAAGTGTTTCCGGGGTAATCTTAAAGATTGAATAAGTGAGCCAATCAGCAAAAATTTTTAGCATAAAATTATTTTAATAATTCAGCGAAATTATTTTTAGTTTCTTCAAAAAGTTTAATTTGCTCTCCGACGATTGGTTCGCCTTTAGGCAAGTCGAGTTTTAGGGGATTAACAGGGGAGCCATTGAGTTTTACTCCATAATCCAGATGCGGTCCAGTCGACCAACCGGTCGAACCAACATAGCCAATGATTTGCCCGCGACTAACATGCATACCTGAACGCAAACCCTTGGCATAGGCGCTCAAATGTCCATAGTGGGAAGTATAGCCATTGTCGTGAATCAAGCGAATGATATTGCCCCAGCCATTTTCCCATCCAGCGCTGGCGACTGTGCCGTTGGCGGAGGCGACCACAGGTGTACCAGTCGGCGCGGCGTAGTCAATTTGATAGTGGGCGGAAACTTTTCGGGTGATTGGATGCATGCGCGCTCCCGTAAAGCCGGAAGAGATATGGCGATAGCTCAGTGGAGCTTTCAGAAATTGTCGCTCAAGTAGCCGACCTTCGGCGTCATAGTATCCACCTTTGCCACCATTATCAAAATAGTAGGCGAAATAGCTAGTGCCGGAGTTAATAAATTTTGCGCCCAAAACTTTTCCGTCGGGCGCAACATCCCCGTCTCTCAATCGTTTCTCATAAACAATTACAAACTCATCATCTTTTTGAATTTCAGTGGTAAAGTCAATGTCGAAAGAAAAAATATCACCTACTTCCAAAACAGTGGCTTCTTGCAATCCCGCCTCCATGGCGTCGACATAAAAAAAGTTTTCAATTTTTCCTCGCGCAATACTTTGAGAAATTTCATAGGAAATTTTTTCTTCACGCGCGCTAAACTCATCGTCTTTTCGTTCCACAATAATTAGTGCTTCATTATTTCTGTCATATTCAATGCGCTTAGTTTTTTCCTCCTCACCAAAATAGAAACGCAGTTTTTGGCCAATCTTAATATTGGTGAAATTATAAACATCTTTAGAGGCATCTAAAAGTGACACCACATCATTGGCATCCAGCTTTCCGTTTGACTGGAAAACTTCAGCTGGAATGTCGCCAGTCGAGACTGTATATTCCACCACGCGATCAGTGTTTTTTTTCGTCTCAGCCTGCGTGGGTATCTCAGTTTGTGTAGAAATTTCTTTAGCCGATTCTTTTTCAACGAAGATGATGTTTTTTAGCCAGACGGTTCCTTTGAAAAGCACAAAAATAATAAGCAAAAAAAACAAGCCCACAAAAAGTTTTCTTCGGGTGCTATATTTTTTTACTCGCAAGTTTTGTCGCTCTCGTATTTCCATAAATCTAATTATATCATAGCCACAAAAAAACCGCCCCTTGCAGGGCGGTTTAGTTTAAATACTAAAAAGTATTAGATCTTTGATACGTTGACAGCGCATGGTCCTTTTGGGCTTTCGCTTACTTCGAACTGTACCTTGTCACCTTCTCGCAGTTCTTCAAAGGTTACACCTTGAAGTTCTTTTGAATGAAAGAAAAGATCTTTGTCATTTCCTTCTCGGGAAATGAATCCAAATCCTCGATCAGTCAATTTTTTGATTGTTCCTTGTTCCATTGTGATAGAGATATAGGTTATTTAAATTGTTCCACTAGAGGCTTTGCAAAAAAGTTCGACGATTCTTCTAACTGCAGGCTTATTGGGACTTGTAGACTAGTATACGCCTCTTTTTTGATTTTGTCAATGGCTGTGGGAACTGGATTTTCCAGCTGAATATCCCGTAGTCCAAGCGATTTGGAGGTTGTATCCGCCGGTTGGTCCGTCGAGATCCAATACTTCTCCAGCGATAAATAAATTAGAAATAATTTTTGAGCGCATAGTTTTGTTTTCTACTTCCTTGAGGCTCACTCCGCCGGAAGTTATCATGGCTGATTCAAAATCCAAAAGTGAATCGACACTCAGACGAATGTTTTTCAAAAGCTTAGCTAAGTTATTGCGATGAGTTTTGCCAAGAGAATAAATTTTTCGGTCGGTTTCAAGCTTAGAAAGTTCTAAAATTGTGAGAGCTAATTTTTGCGAAAAATATTCAGCCAGATAATTTTTCAAATCTTTTTTCTTATATTCTTCAAAATCTATTTTCAATTTTTCTTCTAGTACATTTTGTGTGAAAGTGGGGAAGAGGTCAAGTTCCAAAAAGATTTCACCTTTGGAAATATTTTGACTAACATATTTGCTGGCGTTAATAACGGCTGGTCCGGAAAGGCCAAAATGAGTGAAAAGAATTTCTCCAGTTATTTCGAATATTTTTTTGTCTTGTTGTAATATTTTTATCCCGACATTTGGAAGGCTCACTCCCGGCAACTCCTTGACCCAGCGTTCTTTTATTTTTATAGGCGTTAGTGCCGGAGCAGGAGAAATGATAGTGTGTCCCATTTTTTCAAGCCATGCATATCCATCGCCAATCGAACCAGTGGTGGGAAAAGATTTTCCGCCAGTAGAAAGAATGAAATTTTTGGCATAGATTTTTCGCTCAGCTGTTTTGACGTAGACTATTTTTGCATTCTCAAGTTCAAAATCCAAAACATTTTGATTGAGTTTCACTACCACTCCATTTTTTTTCAAACTTTTTTTCAAGGCATCTAGCACATCTTGCGCTTTGTCGCTCTCGGGGAAAACTCGGCCGTCTTTTTCAGTTTTTAGTTTGAGCTCCAATCTCGCAAAAAATTCTTGCGTTTCGCGCGGACCAAAAATAGCCAAACCAGAAAAAAGAAACTTACCACTTTTGCCAAGTTTTTCCACAAACTCTCGATTGGAAAAATTAGCCTGCGTGAGGTTGCACCGGCCATTGCCAGTCAAAAGCAATTTTTTCCCTATCGTAGAATTCTTCTCAATGATGGCTACTTTTTCGCCATTTTCGCTCGCCAGAATCCCCGCCATCATCCCAGACGCTCCACCTCCAATAATTACAACATCAAATTTTTCTTCTTTTAGATTATTCATAATAATTTCATCCTAGCATTGTTTGGAATTTTTTCCTATGCTTTTGATTTATTGAGAAAAAAAGAATGCTGAATTCAAGCTACTAACGCAAATTTCTGATTATTAATTAGTTCGTAAAATTTTTCAGCAGGCGTATAATACCCCAAAGTTTTTCTAGGCCTAGCATTTAGTTTGTTTTCAACTTCTTTAATTCTTTTAACACTTACTTCTTTGAAATCAGTTCCTTTAGGAAAATATTGACGAATTAATCCGTTAGTATTTTCATTGGTGCCTCTCTGCCAAGGACTATGCGGATCAGCAAAGAAAACTTTGATTTTAGTTTCTTTGGTAAAAAGTTTATGCTGAGACATTTCACTACCACGATCATAAGTTAAGCTTTTTTTAAATTGTTCAGGTATCCTTTCAAAAGCTTTGACCATGGCTTTCCTAACAGCGAAAGCATCCTTAGTTTTTAATGGAAAAATAATGGTTGTTCTCGTTGTTCTTTCGACTAAAGTGCCTATAGCACTTTCATGATTCTTGCCGACGATCAAATCTCCCTCCCAATGTCCGGGCACTATCCTGCCCTGGGCTTCTTTTGGTCTCTCAGA
>DMWY01000001.1 GCA_003483065.1 Candidatus Moraniibacteriota bacterium
TTTATTTCGCAAGAGGTCTAATAAATTTTAATTATAAATAAAAAATGTAAAAAAGTATGTATTTTTTAAGTTTTACTGAAGAATATTGGGAAGTAGAGCCAGAATACCAAAACTAGTTTGATTGAGTGGAAGGATTTTGCTAAGCTAAAAGAAATGATTATAATGCAAAAAAAGTTTGTGATTTGGAATTTATTTGCCTGCCCGCCGTCTTGCGAGTGGCAAGGCAGGCGGGGTTATTGTATTTTTGATGTTTGTGATTTGTTTGATGTTTGTATCTTGTATTTTGGTTATTATATTTTATGTTTGAAATTTTGAAACAAAAAATAATCGCAGTGGTTGAAATTGTGCAGAAAATAATCTATAATTAAAAAACTATGTTTATTTTTGAAAAAATAAAAGAAAAATTTGATTTTGCTTTCAAGCTAAATGAGCTCTTTAATCACAAAGAAAAAATTGAATTTCTTTTGGTTATTTTTTTATCTTTACTAACGGCATTTTTTCAAGCTATTGGAATTGCTTCTGTTTTGCCTTTTATTAGCATAGTTATGAATCCAAATATAATAAATGAGAATAAATGGCTTAACTGGTCGTATTATGCTTTTAATTTTGAAGAAACAAATTCTTTTATTATTTTTTCTGGTTTTGTAATCCTAGCGCTGTTAGTTGTTGGAAATGCTGTGTCTGCTTTTTCTGCTTGGCTTAATATTCGTTTTGTTTGGGGAAGAAACTATAGACTTTCCGTTTCCTTATTGGGAAAATATCTCTCTATGCCGTATGCTTATTTTCTGAATCAAAATACAGCAGATTTAAGTAAGAATATCTTATCTGAAGTTCAACAACTCGCCAGTAAGCTTCTTTTATCAATAACAAAGATTATCACAGACGGAATACAAATAATTATTATTCTCGGAATGCTTTTGTTTATAAATTTTTCTATGACTTTGATGGCGACAGTTATCTTGGGGTTATTGTATTTTTTTATATATTTTAATTTTTCTGTTAAATTAAAAATTAAAGGAAGAGAGCGGATGGAGAAAAACATGGAAAGATTCAAATCGGCCAATGAGGCGCTGGGTGGAATAAAGGATATAAAAATTATAGGAGCGGAATATTTTTTCTTGAATAAATTTTCTAAAAATTCCGAAATTTATTCTAAACTTCAATCATGGTATCATATAATCAGTCAAATGCCTCGCTATTTTGTTGAAGTAGTGGCTTTCGGGGGAGTTGTAGGTATAATAATATTTTTTATTTCTTTCAACAAGCCAATCCAAGAAATTATTCCCTTGGTTAGTCTTTTTGCTTTTGCCGGTTATAGACTAATGCCCGCTTTTCAGGAAGTTTTTAATTCAATTTCTACGATTAAATTTAACAAAGCTATCTTAGACAGGATTCATCGAGATATAGTTATGGAATGCAAGGGAGTAATTATGAATGGTTCATCTTGCGATAAGTATAAAAAAATTGAACCAATTTCTTTTAAAAATAAAATTCAGTTGAAAAATGTTTATTTTTCTTACCCTAATTGTGAAAAATATGCATTGCGCAATATAAATTTAGAGATTAAAAAAAATACATTTATTGCTCTTATAGGAGAGACCGGTTCGGGCAAAACAACATTAGTTGATCTTATACTGGGGCTTTTTTCTCCACAAAAAGGAAAGTTTGAAATAGATGGGGTAGAAATAGGTGAAAACAACGCTGGCAACTGGCGAGCTAATCTTGGATATGTTCCGCAACAGATTTATCTTTCTGATGACACCATTGCTCGAAATATTGCTTTTGGCTTGCCGGATGTAAAAATTAATATGGATAAACTGAAAAAAGCGGCAAAAATGGCAAATATTGATTCATTCATTGAAAAAGAATTACCTTTAGGCTATAATACTAACATTGGAGAAAGAGGCATAAGGCTTAGTGGGGGACAAAAACAAAGGATAGGAATTGCTCGAGCATTATATTATGATCCTCAGGTTATAATTCTTGATGAAGCCACGAGTTCACTGGATGATAAGACTGAAAAAGAGGTTTTAGAAGCAATTGAAGGCATTGCTAAATTAAAAACAATGATTGTTATTGCGCATCGTTTGACAACAGTTAAAAATTGCGATCAGGTTTATGTTATAGATAAGGGTAAAATTGTGGATGAGGGTAGCTATAGCGAAATAATTAGTAATAAAGCTTCAAATAATAAAAAAATGTAAATAAATGAGAATATTAAACACAATTGGTCCGGTTTTTTCCAAAGAAGCAAAAAAAATTCTCGATAGTGCAGGAAAGGTTGATTATTTAAATATTGTCACCCAAGAACAGCTTCAAGATAGAATAGGCAATTATGAGATTGCTGTTATTGGTCTTGGATTAAATTATGACAAAAAAATTATCGATGCCGGAAAGAAGCTTAGGATTATCGCTACTGCTTCAACGGGTACTGACCACATTGATTTAAGATACGCTCAAAAAAAAGGTATAAAAGTACTTTGTTTAAAAAATGACAGAAATTTTTTAGATACGATTACTGGAACAGCCGAGTTGGCTTTTTTGCTTATTTTGCTATTATCAAGAAATATTCTTCTTGCAAATAGATCTGCTATGGATTATTGTTGGACGGAAAAATTCAGGGGTCATAATTTATATCAAAAAACTCTAGGAATTGTAGGACTCGGAAGGCTGGGAACTATGATGGCAAAATATGGGAAAGCATTTGGAATGAATGTTGTAGCTTGCGATCCATACCAAAAAAGTGTTGCATTTTCAAAATCAAAATCCAAAAAAGTTGAATTCAAAGAACTTTTAAAAATCAGTGATATTATCTCCATTCATGTTCATCTAAATGAAGAAACTGAGAATATGTTTGATAAAAAAGCATTTGATTTGATGAAAAAAAATGCTATTATAATTAATACTTCAAGAGGAAGAGTGGTTAATGAAAAAGATATTATAGGGGCATTAAAAAAGAGAAAAATAGCTGGGTATGGAACAGATGTTTTAGTCGACGAACTTAATTTTAACAAAAAATTTAAAAATAATGCGCTAATAGAATATGCCAAAAAGAATGAAAATGTTATAATTACTCCTCACATTGGAGGTGTTACATTTGAATCAAGAGAGGCTACAGATGTATTTACGGCAAAAAAAGTTATTAATGAAATAATAAAATTAAAATAATTTAATGAAAATCAAAAAAGTTGTTTTATTAAACAAAGAAGGGGAAATTATAGAAACATTTTTAAAAAATAATAAAAAAGAAAACAGGTATGCTTCTTCTGAAGTTTATCCGATTGTAGTTGAAAATTATATTTGGGATAAGAAAAAGCAGTTTCAAAGCGCGGAAAAGTATAAGGATCAAATTAAAAGAGTTTTCTATCAAGACAAGGTTGATGAGAAAGTCAAAACAATGCTTCAGGATGATATCAATAGGCTGGAATTGATTAAAAAATTCAGCTACGGAAAAGATGTTTTGGAAGTTGGGTGTAGTGATGGAAGTGCGAGTATTAAAATAGCGGAAATTCCAAGCGTTAGAAAAGTTTTTGGAATTGATATTAGAAAATCGGCCATAAATGACGGCAGAAAGCTTATTAAGGACTTAGTAAGAAAAAAAGAAATTGATAAAAAAACAGCTGAAAAAGTAAGATTGGAAAACTATACAGTTGAAAATTTTCCTTTAAACTTTGGAAAATTTGATTCAGTTTGTGCTTATGAGATATTTGAACACATGGCGCCTCAGGATATACTACCTGCTTTTCAGCACTTATATAAATTTATCAAAAATGACGGAAAATTTTTTCTAAGTGTTCCTAATCGTTTTCCTAATAAAAAATATTATGAATTAGGCAGGACTCGCTGGAAATGGTTTGATCACAGGAATTTTTTTAGTCAAGCTAGCCTGGAATTGTTTTTAAAAAACTTTTTTAAACAAATAAAATTTCATGAAAATTATAAAAAGGAAAAAATAGAAGATGGAATATATTTAATTTGTGAATGCAAGGGAAAACTATATGATTAAAATAATTGCGGAAATTGCTTCTTGCCATAATGGTGATATTGAATTGGCGAAAAAAATGATTCAAAGAGCAGCTAAAACCGGAGTGGATATTGTGAAATTCCAATCTTGGCAGGCCAAAAATGTTTCCGATAACGACCCAGATAAAAAGAGATATGAATCATTGGAGCTTTCTGATGAGGCTCATTATATTTTAAAAAAAGAGTGTGAAAAAAATGGCGTCGAGTTTCTGACGACTTGTTATGATGGCGATCGAATTTCATTTTTAAAAAGTCTGGGTCTCAAGAAAATCAAAGTGGCTAGCACTGATCTTAAACATTTTAATTTTCTCAAAAAATTAAGGGATAATTTTGAGGAAGTTATTGTTTCGACAGGAATGTCAACCAAAGAAGAAATTGAAAAGGCGGTAGATATTTTGAAAACAGGCAAATATGCTATTATGCACTGCGTTTCTTCTTATCCATGTTCTTTGGAAAAAGCCAATCTTAAAAAACTTCTCTGGCTCAAGACTGTAGCGGATTCGGTGGGATATTCTGATCACACGCATGGAGTGGATACTGCAATTTTTTCAATGGGTATGGGAGTGGATTATATTGAAAAACATTTCACACTAGATCAAAATATGTCACAAACAGCACATACGACTGGCAAAGGACTAAAACCAATTACTACCCATATGATTGCTGATGAGCCGGAAGTGTTTGAAGAACTTTGCAGGTGGAGGGACAAGTATGAAATTGCTCTTGGTTCTGGCAATTTGGAATTATTGCCTGAAGAAAAATTAACTCGAGAAAAATACACAGGAAGATTGGGGAAAAATAATTAATATAATATTTTTATGAAAAAAAGAAAAATTTGTTTTATTATTACAAGTGTAATTCATTATAGCAGGAATTTTTTGATTTTAGATGAGCTCAAAAAACGCGAAGATGTCGATTTACATATTATTTTAGGAGGAATAGCTCTTTCTCCTAAATATACTTCAAGTAGTTTTAATGTTAAAAAAATACTAGAAAAAGAAGGGCATAAGAATATTTATGAAATTTATTTTAATCTTGATGGTGACAGCCAGATAGCCAAAGCTAAAACTGTCGGTCTGGGGGTGGTAGAATTTTCTTCAATCTTTAATTTTATCCAGCCGGACTTGATTATTCTTCGTGGGGACAGGTTTGAAGTGCTTGCTGCTGCTTTAGCCGCCGCCCATTTGAATATTCCCATTGCCCATATTGAAGGTGGAGATGTGAGTGGAACGCTAGACGAGTCAGTTCGACATGCCATAACAAAACTGGCTCATATCCATTTTGCTACAAACGAACCAGCCTATCAGCGGATATTGAGGATGGGGGAGAAAAAAGAATATGTTTTTAACTTTGGTAGTCCAGATGTTGAAGTGGCTAAGAAAATTTTAGAATGTAATCCTAGTATGAAAGAAATAAATTTTTCTGATATAGGAAGCGGTGCTTCATTTGATTATGAAAAAGATTTTATTATGGTAATGTTTCATCCGGTAAATAATGAAACTAAATTTTTACCACAATATACAAGAGAACTACTTGAAGCTGTTCATGAGCTGGGAATGCAAACAATTTGGTTTTGGCCAAACTTTGATGCTGGTGCAGAACAAATTTCTCACGAACTGCGCATGTTTAAGGATAAAATTTCCAATCATCAAATTAAATATTTACGATATCTTCCGCCAAGGGAGTTTCTTACGCTGCTAGTCAATACCAAATGTTTAGTGGGGAATTCTTCCTCGGGAATAAAAGAATGTTCTTATTTGGGAGTGCCAGTAGTTAATGTTGGTAATAGGCAAAACAATCGACTTTGTGCGACTAATATGTTTAATTGTGATTTTAATAAAAAAGAAATTATTGATGCGATAAGGAAACAATCAGAAAAAGGTCGATATGATTCTTCGAATTTATATTTTTCTAATGATACCAGCAGAGAAATTTCTGAAGTTGTGGCTACTATTGATCTTTATACGCAAAAAAGTTTTGTTGATTAACTATATGGAGAAAAAATATATATTAGGAGTAATCACAGCTAGAGGAGGATCAAAAGGAATTCCGAGAAAAAATATTAAACTTTTGGGCGGAAAACCTCTTATTGCATACACTATAAAATCTGCTAAAGATAGTAAGCTAATTACGCATTTGATTGTTTCTACTGATGATGATGAAATAGCTGAGATATGTAGGCAATTTGGCGCCAATGTTCCATTTATGAGGCCAGCAGAATTAGCCCGAGATGAAAGCGCTCATCTGGAAGTGATGGAGCATGCAATAAAAACTATGGAAGAAAAACTGGGAATAATTTTCAATTTTGTGGTAATTCTTCAGCCAACGTCACCCTTTAGAATCCCAGAGGACATCGATAATACTATTCAAAAATTAATCAACCATCCAGAGGCAGATTGCGCTTTTAGTATGGTAGAAGTTGATGATCCGCATCCTTCGAGGATAAAAAGAATGGAAGATGATAGGGTATTTCCATATTCTATGCCGGAAAAGGAAGGCTTAAGAAGGCAGGACTTGGAAAAAGCTTATAAAAGAAATGGGTCAGTATATGTTATTCGTCGAGATTTTATAATGAAAAATCATCATCTTTTTTCTGATAATGCTGTGGGCTATATTGTCCCACAAGAAAGATCAGTCGATATTAATACTGATTTTGATTGGTTCAGGAGTGAATACATGATGGAAGAATTAAGAAAAAAGAATACTAAGATTTATAGGAAGTATTTTTAAGGTTAAGGATAAATTATTCCATATCTGATAAAAGATTCCTTTTTTAGATAGGCACTTAGCGTGTCTCCATCGCCATAATGCCAATATTCTCCTGGATGTGCTGTAAAAGTATCTTCATTTTTCTCAAAAATCACTTTTTCTGTGCATAAACCATGGTAAAGAATTCTTCTGCGCTTAACTATTTCTTTGTTTATGCTATCAAGTTTATCTTCGTTAAATAATTCTTCTGCCCAATAAAGGCTTGGAATTTTTTCGTTTTTATAATATACATCCATGCCTATCTTTTCTTTCCTAGTAAGATCTCTCAATTCAATATCGAAAGAACCTCCTGTGGAATGCGTAGCAGGAACCTTTCTATCAGTAGAGGCAAAAACCCTATCAGCTTTTTCGCATCCAAATTTCTTAGCATAATCTTCTTTGATTATTTTTTGTAGCTCGGGATGCCGCCAACCCGAAACAATATGAAGAAACAATCCTCTTTTTTTGAAATATTTATCAGCTTTGACTAGGCGTTCAACATGGGTCTTTCGTAAAAAAACTTTTTTCGAAATCCATTTTTTAGTTAAAATATCTTTTCTATTTGCAAATTTGGAAAAATAATAATCCTCACCGGACAGACCTAAGAGATTTATGTCTACCATTTTTTCTCCACATTCTCTTATTTCTAAGCGCTGATAATTATCCTTAAATGGCCCATCATTTCTTTTGCCTATTTGATTATATGTCCAGGGGTCAATTTTTATTGGAATTTCCATAATTTTTTGAATATCAGGGTGAAATTTTGGAATTTCCATTTCTGCTTCCTTTTTTTGAGGGTAAGTTGAATCTTTTTTAATTATTTCCATATTTATAAGTGGCAAGTTATCTTCTCTGTTACAAGTTTTAAAACAGACTCGATCATTTAAGCTTTTTCTAAGGCCTCATTAATATCGTTTATGATATCGTCTATGTTATCAAAGCCAATACTATATCGGATCAGGGTATCACTAATGCCTAAATCATTCCTTACTTCTTGAGGTTCCTTGTAATAAGTAAAAATAGAACATTGTTCTACCATAGAATGGCAGGATCCAAAATTCGTTCCCATATAAGGAATCTTTAAAGCATCGACAAAATTTGTTGTTGCTTTTTTTGATAGATTTAATTCAAAAGTTACGACACCACCGTGACCACTCAGATATTTTTTTGCTAAATCGCGATTTGAATAAGATGCTAGCCCAGAATAAAAAACTTTTTTAACTTTAGGGTGACTTTCTAGAAAAGTGGCTAACTTAAGCCCTGCTTGGTTTAAGTATTCGATTCTCATTTTCAATGTGGCAATACTTCGATTAAGCATAAAAGCAGTGTGAGAATCAACAATATTGCCCAACACATTTCTATAATTTCTAATTTTTTCAATGATATCTTTTTTTCCGGCGACACTGCCAGCCATAATGTCTGCGTGACCACCTATATATTTTCCACAACTATGAATAACCAAATCGGCACCCCACCGTATAGGTAAAAAATTTATCGGAGAAGAAAAAGTGCTATCAATAATTAGTATTGTATCATCCTTTATTATTTTTTTAACTTCTTCTACATCAACCAAATGAAGATGAGGGTTGGATGGAATTTCCAAAAATACAACACTAGTATTAGCATCATAATGCTTTTTAAATTCTATTATAAATTGTTTTGCGTTGGCTGGCGACAATGAAATAGTTTCAATTCCAAATTTAGCTAAAATGTTGCCACATAAGTTTCGGATATTTCGGTAGCCTTTTCCTGTATAAATAATTTTCTTACCATTTTCACTTAGACTCATTAAGGTTGTCGCAATTGCGCTCATTCCTGAAGGAAAAACAAGAGCGTCCTCACAAAGATCTAGTGTGGCTAATTTTTCTTCTACTTCTAACCAATTAGGGTTATCATATCGTCCATATCTGCCAACCTCTTCTTTTTTATCATGATATCGAATTACTTGCTCTGTATCTTCAAAAAAATAGGTAGCTGAAGTATGGATGGGATTGACTACATTATTATTAAAGTACGGTTTTCTTTTTTTGCTCATAATTAATTTATATTTTATATAATTAGCAGATTGTGTATTTTGGTAAAATAAACTAGCTTCATACAAAGAATACCATATGATAATTTCGTGTCAATTTATTGTAGAGCCCATTTTATTTGACTAAATTTATTTTAAATTGTATTATAAGTTAATCATTTTCAATTAGGAGGAAAGAATATGAAAGAGGTCTTTAAAAATCTAAATAAAGGAGAAAAGGATATGAAAAAAGTCTTCAAAAATCACCAAGAGAGAGTTGGGAATACCCCAATTGTTAGATGGGGTATGTACAGAGATGTGGAAATTTTTTTAAAGCTGGAGGGAACAAACCCGACCGGAAGTTTAAAAGACCGCTCTGCTTTGGCCATCATTAAAAACAAATTGGAAAACGGCGAACTCAAAAAGGGGATGAGATTGCTGGATGCTTCAAGCGGAAGTTTTGCTTGCTCAATGGCATATTTTGGCAACCGGTTCGGATTCAAGTCAGTGGTTGTAGTGAACAAAAAATTGACGAGAATCAATGACATGTTTCTTCAGGGACAGGAAGCGGAGATAATCCATTACGGTGATGTTACGGGTGATGGCTACAGACGTTGTCTGGAAATGATTCAGGAATCTCCTGGAAAATATTGTTTCCTAGACCAATTGAACAACTGGGCAAGTCCACAGGCTCATTATGATTCAACCGCGCCTGAAATTATTGAAGCAATGCCAGATGTCGATTTTATAGCGGCCAGTATGGGGTCAGGTGCCACATTATGTGGCATATCAACTTTTATAAATGAAAAAAAACCCGAAGTGAAGATTATTGCTTCGAATGGAAAAATGGGTGGCAAAAAAATCGCCGGTACATTTGTAGAAGGACCGGATTATATTACGCCTTTCATTAAATCTTTGCAGGAGAAAAAACTGATCGATTTCATTGGCTATGTTTCTTATGAGCAGGCTATAAATCATGTTAGGCAAGATTTGATGACAAAAGGATTCAATGTTGGTCCTCAGACTGGTGGTGTGTTTGAAGCAGTCATTCAGGCAATCGATACACTTAATCTTAGGGGAAATCTTGTCATTATTTCTGGAGATCACTCTTGGAAGAATATGGACAAGCTTTTTCCGGAAATGTTTTCTTAATCTTCAAACAGAGCTTCCTCTTAACGAATTGTCGTTAGGAGGAAGTTTTATTTTTCGAGTGGGATTTACTTCGTATGTTTTAAATGTTAAAATAAAAGTGGTAATAACTAAAAAATAATAAGCTTTAAATAATAAAATACAAATGAACGAATATATAAAGAGTGGTGCATATAAATGGAAAGTATGCATTTCTTTAAATTATGACTCAAAGCCAATAGAGTGCTTTGGCCAAGCGCGTCTGGAAAAAAGACCTGACGGGACACTTATTACAGTTCCTAGTTTTCAAAATGGCGACAAGCACATTCTAGTTTCAATTGACATGCAAAAGCAAATTAAGGTTCATACCTTTTCAGTAAATATTCAGCGTTGTTATGCTCGGATTGATGGAGATGATCTTATTTTGAGTAATATTGCGATAGATTTATTTAAAAAAAATGAAAAAATCAAAATAAGAGGAGAAGTTTTGTTGAGACAAATTTCCAATTTAATTGTTCCATTAGATGATTTATTTGTGGATATTAAATTGTTAGATGCTTCATCGATTTATAAAATACAAGATGGCAAGATTGTTTTTGACGAATCAAAAATTAAATTTATTAAAAGTACTCCTTCTTCGATTCAGGAGTATGCATTCAATAGTTTTGAAAATATATGCAAAGGAGGAAAACCACTAGCCGTGCTTCTTAGTGCAGGCATTGATTCTCGCCTAAATATTGCCTTAGCTTATCATTTTTCAAAAAAATACAAAAACAAAATCATAGCCTATCATGAGTACAAAGATAAAAAAGAATATGAAATTGCGAAGCAGGTAGCGGATAGTTTGAAAATTCCCTTTATATGTGTTTCAAGGGATATGTTTCGAGAAGATCCTCTAGAATATGTTTTATCTCCTGAATTTATAGATTTTCATGGAGGTATTTATAGGGATACTCTTGCTCGATGGTATAGCTATATGGATTTAATGCGATTCAATGATCCAGACTGTATAATAATAGGAATGGGAGCTGACGCCCACAAAGGAAGATATTATAGGGATATACATAAATTACCGGAGGATGCCAACAGAATTATGGGATACAAAATCCAAAAAAAGGACATTCAGAATGAAAAAGACTTTGTGTCGTATTTTTCGAATGAATTAATCGATGAATTTTTTTCGGATATTACTAAGCGGTCCTTAATTTTTAATAGTATTCATTCTAGGACTGATTTTATTTTTTATCATGTTCGTACAGTTAAACAATCTGCATCGCGAACCCCCTTTTTTCATATGAATTATGGAGTTCAATTTCCGCTTAAGGATGATAATTTTTTATCCCAAGCTTTTAGTTTACCTATGAAAGATAAGATGGACGGAGCCATTCCTTTGCGCTTTATTCAAAAACTGAATCCAGAAATTGACAGTATTCCTTATAATAGTGGAAATAGAAAATGCTATAGAAGACAATATATTAATTTAATCAGGCATCGAATTAAATGCGTGTTATCAAAATTCCCCAATACTGATCGCCGAAATGAAAAAATAGCATGGGATCATCCGATGGTTATGGATCGACTTGACGGAGCTTCTAGCGAAATAACCGCAAAGCTTGAAAAATTTATTAAAGAAAATTTAGGAAAGAAAAAACCAAACGGACAAATCAAACCAGAATGTGCTTTGAGAGTATATTTATTCTTAAGGCAGGCCGAAAAAAAACTGGGGGTTGAATTTATTTGTAAATAAGATAATTTTATGAAGCTATTGAATTTTCCAAAAAAAATTTATCACAATATTGTTGGATATAAATTAACAAATGATATTCAAAAATTTATCAATATAAACAAAAAATATTGGGGTGATTTTCATGGAGATTCAAAAAATGGATATGTTTTAATAACTGGTTTGAAAAATTCTGCCTCTAATTTTGTGTCGTCAGGAAGAGTCGCAAAATCAATCGAAGAGGAAACTGGTTGCTTACCAATCGTATTAGTGGATGCACTTAGCTTTTCTTCAAAATATTGGAAGAAAATATATGGATCATATAATATCGACAATTTTTTGTTTTACAGAAATTATCGGAGCAATATTTTTTTTATAGCTAAATCATTAGTTCTAACTGCAAAATTTTATTTCAAGCAAAAAAGCGTAAATGATTTGTTGAAATTGGAATTTGAAAATATCCGCATAGGAGATTTGATATACGATACTATTTTGAGGTTTAATGTTGGATTGTATACAATAGATAAGGTTAAAATAACTTATTTTGGCGATATCTACTCAGCTTTTTTGCTGGTTATGATATATAAAAAAATATTTAAAAAATATAACATAAAATATATATGTCCAGATCTTTCTGTTTTCATAAGAGGAGGTATTCCACTGAGAATTGCAGATAAAAATGGTGCGACTGTGATATTGGCTAGTAGAAGAACAATGAAGAGTTATGAAGGATTGGATATTTTCGAAGGAAAACATCGGCCAAGAATGGCAGAGGTTAATGCTCTTAGGAAAAATACAAATTTGTATAATGATATCGATGGATATTTCGAAAATCGTTTTTCCGGTAATGTCAATGAAATGGATGTTCTAAAATCCTATAAAGGAAAAATTGAGTACAATAAAGAATCCTTTTGTAAATACTTAAATTTGGATGAAAATAAACCGATAGTTTTCATAATGCCACACGCTTTTTCTGATGGACCTCATCATACTCCTATGCATAAGCTATTATTTAGAGATTTTTATGTTTGGCTGGTGGAAACTTTAAAATGCGTTTCTCGTATAAATGATGTTAACTGGGTTATTAAACCGCATCCAATGTCTTTCAAATATAGAGAAGAAGGAGAAGTGGAAAAATTAGTCAAATTATATGGCAAGAACAACATCCATATTGTTCCTGAAGATTTTAACACAAAAAGCATAAAGAATATAGCGGATGTTTTGGTTACTGTACAAGGGAAATCTGGATTAGAATTCAGTTGCTTTGGCATTCCTGCTATTATTACATCACAAGCATCTTATAGCGGATTTGGATTCACGATTGAGCCAAAAACAGTTAACGAATATTTTGATTTGCTAAAAAATATACCTTCTATACAAAAATTAAATGAAGACCAAGTAAAAAGCGCAAAAGTTTTATCGGCGATAATGTTTCTTTATTCGCGTACTGACGACCCACTGTTTCCTAAGGGAGAAGATATTTTATATTTCAGATATAATGAGAAAGCAAGATGGAAACAGAATTGTTTACTTATGGAAAAATATAATAGATCCAAGGATGAATTTTACTTAAGAGTAAAGGATCTTATAAATTTAAATCTATATAAAAAATATCTAAACTGATGAAAAAAACAAAAATCTTTTTTGCGTATAAGCATACGGATAATCCATGGGGCGGAGCGAATAATTTTATCCGGGCATTATATAATGAAATAAAAATCAATCCTGAATTTGATGTGCATCATAACATCAACTTAAAAAGTGACATTATTTTTTTTAGTCAATTATCTTGTGGGCCAGGGAATGTTTTATTTGGTAGTAAAAAACGCTATCGTTTTTCGGATATAAAAAAATTGAAAAATAAAAGTAAGGCCAAGCTAGTCGTTAGAGCAGTCAATCTCAATATAAATTCTCATCCTCCCAAGAGTCTGGGATCAATACTGGCGTATATAAGAACTGGTTTATGGTTGGATATTGAAACAATAAAACTGGTTAATTTAGCTGATTTTGTTATTTTCCAAAGTGAATTTCAAAAAGAATTTTTCAAGAGATGGGGATACAAAGGAAAAAATAATACAGTTATTCATAATGGAGCACCATTAATTTTTAAAAATAATAATTTTTTTGTTAAAGAAGTTAATAATCCATTGAAACTTGTGTCAAATTCAAATTACAAGGAATTCAAAAAACATGACATAATTGCCAAGATATCTCTACTAAAAGAAGTAAGTGTAATTCATGTTGGGACTTGGTCTGATAAAATAAAAAATCACAAAGTTGATATTAGAGGAACCTTAAGTCACGAAGAAATTGTGGAAATATATAAAAATTCAGACTATCTTTTGCATCCTGCCTTAAGTGATCCATGTCCAAATTCGGTTATCGAGGCTTTGTATTTTGGTTTGCCGGTTATTTATAATAACAGAAAAGGAAGTAGTCAAGAATTGGTCAAGGGTAACGGAATTTCACTTGATGAAAATAACCTAGAAAAAACAATTCGAATTGCAAAGAATAATTTTACAGCATTAAAACAAAAACTTTCCAGTGCTCGTGACTATTATTCAATAAAGAGAGGAGTTTCTATGTATGCGGAAGTGTTTAATAAATTTAAAAATGAATAATTATGGAAGATGCAAAAAAAGAGAATATTTTTAGTAGTATTAACTGTCCAGTCTGCAAAAATAATAAGTTTAAAATTGTTATTGAATTAACACCAGATCAATTTCTAAACAAAGAAAGAAAAGAGTATTATAATTTAAAAGTGCTGGGAGTTGATGATAATACAAAATTTTTTATAAAAAAATGCAAAAAATGCGGATTTGTATTTGTTAATCCTAGGTTAAGAAGCGATCTTTATTCAGTAGTTTATAACGAAGCTAAAGTTAGTCAAAATGAGGTTAAAAACTGGGAATTTAAAGAAGATGATCTGGGTAATTTATATAATTTATATAGTAAATATAGAGAAATATTTCCATTTCTAAGCGCCCTGCAGTTTTTCAGGGAATATTTTAAAAAAGCAAAAAATGATGGCTATAAACAGCTGAGATTATTGGATTATGGATGTGGACAAGGGCATATCTTGGATTTATGCAAAGTTTTTGGAATTGATGGAATTGGAGTGGATATTGATTCTTTTAGATTGAATTATTGTAAACAAAAAGATTTAAATGTCATGCTTCCCTCAGAATTGCCAAGTTCGGAGAAATTTCATATTATCATTTCTGATGCTGTTATTGAGCATATTGATGATTTAGACGCATATTTCAAATATGCGAGCGAAAGACTTTCAAAAAATGGGATTTTTTATCTTACTGGATTAACCCCCAGCATTATAAGAATTGAAAAGAGGGATGGTTGTTATAAGCGGGTAATGCCCTTAGAGCATATAAATTATTTTACTCGCAAAAACCTATTAAGATTAGCAGGTAGGTATGAATTTAAGGAAGCTAAAAGAAGCATAGGAGTTTTTGCCACAAAAAACATTATGCAATACAGCTATCCCATCTTAAAGAAGTTTATATTCAGAGGGTTTTATCCAACTGGATATTTTGAAATAACACTAATAAAAAAATAATAAAATGAGAAGAAATGATCCATGGTTATATATACCAATTGAAACAAAGGCGCGTGATCTTTATGGGAAAACACTTCTAGCTTCTTTTGTCGCCATAAATGGATTTAATGTTGTGCTTGGTTCCAAAAAAGATATTAACTCTAGGAGTCTATTTTTTCCAAAGGGAATTATTTTTAATGTCGGCTTGGCAAGGAATTTATCCAATAATTCTAAAAGATTCAAAAAGGAAGGTCACAAGGTAGTGGTTATGGATGAGGAAGGTCTTGTTACATTGAGAGACGATATCTATCTTCATCAGCGAGTTTCCAAAGAAGGACTGGAAAATGCTGATTTATTTTTTTGTTGGGGAGAGAGGCAGGCTTGTATAGTTGAAGAAAAAGCCAGAAAAATGAACTGCAAAATATCTATCACAGGCAATCCTCGTTTTGATATGCTAAGAAAGGAATATAGAGTTATTTTTAATAAGGATGTTGAAGAAATTAAAAAAAAATACGGAAAATTTATTTTGGTAAATACGAATTTCGGACGCGGAAATCATTTTGCTGGGGATAATTTTTTGCTAGATTCCTTGAAAGAAAAAGGATGGATGAATAATCCAGATGATAAAAAATATATTCTTGCTAATGTTGATTGGCAAAAGAAAATGTTTAAGGAATTTCAACAGATTATTTCAGAAATAGCTGAAAAATTTAAAGAGTATAATATTATCATTCGGCCTCATCCTTCGGAGAAATATGAAATATGGGAAAAAATAGCTCAAACTTTTCCTAATGTTTTTGTCGTTCATTCTAGCAACGCCGTGCCTTGGATAATGGCGACCGATATACTGATACATAATGGCTGTACTACGGCAGTAGAAGCTTTTGTTCTAGGAACTGAAGCAGTAACATATCGTCCTTTTATCATTAAAGAACAAGAAACTGAATTTCCCAATAAAATTAGCTGGGAAGCGTTCAATTCAAAAGAGCTGATGGAGATAATTGAAAAAAAAATTAATAACCCCATTATTAATGTTGAAGATCATAATATCAAGAAGAGATATTTAGACAATTTTATTTCTGGTGTAGAAGGAAAAATGGCTTCAGAACAGATTTCTTTTTATCTTAAGTCAATAGCGCAACCTAATCATAAAAAAATGAACATCCCTTTAATATTGTTATTTGATATCTATGAGCGAGTTATATTGATGCTAAAAAGGATTGTATCTGGAAAAAATAGGGGCAGTGTTTCATTAGCTTATCAATTGCACAAAAATCCTGGCTTAGTGAAAAAGGATTTTCAGGATTTTATTGAAAAAATATCCAGAATCGATAAAAAATTCGCTAATTTGAAAGTAAAAAGAATTGGATTGAGTTGCTATCAAATTTATGAAAATAAATAGTTTTATTTTGAGAATAATAAGGTTGTTTGATGCTTTTTCCCCAAAAATTTTGGTAAGTTTCAGGATAAAAATTTTTCAGTTAGTGGGAAATCCTTTTTTTTCTCAAATTATTTCAAATGATGAAATAATTAATTTTGGTGAAAAAAATAAGCATATTTTTTTTGGTTATTACGATGTGACTCCTTTTAATGATAGCGATAAATCATTATTAGTTATGCAGGCGTCACTTATGAATAGGGCTCCAAAAGAGAATGATTATGCTGAAATTGGTTATTATCATATTAACGAATTAAACCGAAGTTTTGTTTTTTTGGGAAAAACAAATACTTGGTGTTGGCAACAAGGATGTAGATTGCAATGGTATGGCGGAGGAAAAAATCAGATTATTTATAATTGCCTAGTTGATGGAGAATATGGATCAATGATAAAAGAAATTTCTAGCGGAAATATAATAAAAAAAATAAATAAGTCGCTATATGCAATAAGCAAGGATGGAGAATGGGGGATTTCTTTGGATTTTTCTCGTCTCCAGCGTCTCAGGCCGGGATATGGGTATGGAACCTTGCCAGACAAAAGCATTGGTGACCCATGTCCAGATTATAATGGCATAGAATTAGTTAATTTGAAAACAAATGAATCGCACCAGCTTTTTTCACTGAAAGAAATTTCCAAGATAGAACCGCACAATTCTATGAATGGAGCCCAGCATTATTTTAACCATTTAATGTTTAATCCTTCTGGGAATAGATTTCTTTTTTTTCATTTATGGATGGATAAAAATAAAAAAAGATATTCAAGGCTGTTTGTAGCTGATAAGAATGGAGAAAATATAAAACTATTAAACAATAGTGGATCTATTTCCCATTATAATTGGATTTCAGAAGATGAAATAATTCTATACAGTTTAATAAAAGAAAAAAAAGAATATGCGTATGCTATTTTCGACAGTCGAAATGGTGGAATTAAATATTTTGGAAAAAATATTCCCAAAAGTGATGGGCATCCAACTTTATTGAAAAATAGTAAAATCATTATTACTGATACTTATCCTGATTTATTTTCGCAAAGAAAGCTACTCGCTTATAAAACAAAGGAAGATGAAACTAAGATTCTAGCGAGATTTGATAGTCCAAAAAATTTCGCAGGAGAATTTAGATGTGATTTGCATCCAAGAATCAGCAATAATGGGAAAATTATATGTGTCGACAGAATTATTGATGGAAAAAGAAATATTTCCCTGATGCCATTTGATGCTAAATTATTGTAGTCTTTTTTAATTTTTCATTAATAGAATTATTTTTCGTGCTCTTTCTTTCCAAGTATATTTTTTAGATTTTTCAAAAGCTTTTAAGGTTTTAAGATTTACAATATCCTTATTTTTGATTATTTCTTTTATTTTTGAGGCAATATCAGCACTGTTTTCGCTTTCATAAAAATAAACTTCGCTTTCATCAAGAACTTCTCTTATTCTTGGAAAATCGGCGACAATTATCGATCGCTTCGTTGCCATATATTCAAAAATTTTCAAAGGAGACATATAATTAATCGTAGGAACTTTTTTAGTGTAGCCTGCGAATAGAATATCGGCGGCTTTATAAACCAGAGCTGGATTATCGGTATAGCCCTTGAATAATAAATTAGACATTTCAGTGGTTGCTTTTCGAATATATTCTTGATCTTTTCCGAAGATAACAAAACAAATCCCAGGCATTTTTTTTGCAGTTTCGATTAGTGTTGGAATATCTCGATCTTCTTTGGTTGATCCAACATAAGTAACAATGATTTTTTCTGGCGGTAAATCTATTTTTTTTCGGGCATCTTCTTTGAATATAGGGATATCAAATTCAGATAGATTTACGCCGTCTTGCAATATTTTGAAATTATTTTGGTCCAAGCCAAGTTTTATGAGTCCATCCTTAAGTCCTTGGCTTATTAAAATAACATGGTCAAGTTTTGAGGAAAATCTTTTGTGTATCCATTTCCACCAGCATCTTTCTGGGACATCATGCATTTCATAAAACACCTTTTTATTTTTGAAAAATAATTTTACCAAAAGTGCAAAAGTAATGTCTCTGGTATATATATATTCAAAGATTCTATATTTTATTATAAATAAAAAAAATAACACAATATCATCAAACACAAAAAATCCAATTTTTTGTTTTAGAAATATTGTTTGAAAATTGTTTTTTATCTTGTATTTCTCTTTTATTTTTTCTGGATTTTTACTAAAAGCTAATAGAGTTGTTTTGTAGCCATTTTCTTGAAATGCTTGGCACATCTTAACAACTTGGACTCGATTGGCTTGATCAATATCAAAATCAGCGTTTCTGGCATATAGAATTTTGTAGTTACTCATAATTGTTATTTGAGAATAATTTTAAATAGTGCTAATATTGTTATATTACCATAAATAAAATAATTGTTAAATCTATGAATAAAATTGAATTAAAATATTTTTTTAAGTTAAAAAATATAGGTAAAATAGTAAAAAAATTGATTATGCAACACTGGAATCAGAAAAAGAAAATTCCAGAATATAAAAATATTATAGATGGTCTCACTGAGAATTCAATAACAGTATTTACAAGTATTATAGGAGACAAAGATATTCTTTTAGATAATCAAATCACCGAAGGCGCGAATTTTATAGCTTTTACTAATCAGAAAAGTGATGTATGGAAAACAATAAAACCGTATGATAAGTTTAAGGACGACAGAAGAAATTCGCGGATCTATAAAATAATGCCTCATATGTTTTTTGATACGGAGTATTCTATCTGGATGGATGGGAATGTAAAATTAAAAGTTCCGGCAAAAGAAGTAGTCGATAAATTTCTCAAAGATAAAAACATTGCTTTATGGAAGCATAAAAATAGAGATTGTATTTATGCTGAGGCGGAAGCATGCTACGAGCAAAATAGAGAAACTCCAGAAGCTCTAGGAGAGCAAATAGAGGCGTATAGAAAACTAGATACCCCAGAACATAACGGACTTTATGCGGCTACAGTTATAATTAGACGGCATACAAAAAAAATAAATGAATTAAATGAAAAATGGTGGGCGCATTATTCAAGATATTCAAAAAGAGACCAGATAAGTTTTCCGGTGGTGTTTCCTAAGGAAGAAATAAATTGCATAGAGGATGGAGAAATGTGGAAAAATAAATATTTTGAAAGAATAGAACATATTACAGAAGTATAAAAATATGGAAAAAATAAACTGCCCAATTTGCGATAATAGTAAATTTACCTTCGTACTGAGCGGAAGCGATACTTTGCATAATATCGAAGGAAATTTCAATGTTGTGAAATGTGAAAAATGTTCGTTGATGTTAACTAATCCACGACCAGATTTCTATGAAATAAAAAAATACTATCCGGATGATTATACACCCTATAAATTAAATTTTAATCGTGCTGAAAAAATAGCTAAAATAAGAAAAAAATACAAATGGTTTTTTAGAATAATTGATCCAAAAATGACGCTAGATTTAAATACGAATCAAGAGAATGCTAATGTTTTAGAAATTGGATGTGGAGCAGGAAATTTTCTTTATGAATTAAAATTATTACACCCAAAATGGAATATAATGGGGGTAGATTTTAATGTAAAAAGCATAGATGTCTTAAAAAAATATGGGATGAATGTTTTTGCTTCTGATTTAATAAATCTTAATATTGAATCGAGCAGTGTGGATATTGTTTATGGTTGGATGATTATGGAACATGTACACGAGATAAATAAAACTTTATCAGAAGTGCGTCGAGTTTTGAAAGATGATGGGAAATTTTGCTTTTCGATTCCAAATGCTAAAAGTTGGGAGCTTAGATTTTTTAGTAAAAATTGGTTCGCTTTGCAACTGCCAACTCACTTGTATCATTTTACGGAAAATACCATATCGAAAATTCTGGAAAAAAATGGCCTTGAAGTGGAAAAAATAATTCATCAAAAAAGCGTAACTAATATTTTTCTAAGTCTCAGAATAATTGCAGAAAAAAGTTTTTTGCCAAAAATAATGAAGAAATTTTTGAGTCGACTTTTAAGTTGGAATATTGTATGTTTTATTTTAACATTGCCAATTGCATCTATTCTTGCAATAAGTAAGCAATCTGGTCGCTTAACGATTATTGCAAATAAAAAATTATGAACAATAGCACCGGGATGGTGAGTATTATATTAGTTACTTATAACGCTGAAAAATTTATTTTTCAGACTATTGAAAGTTGCCTTAATCAATCTTATGAAAATACAGAGATACTTATTTTAGATAATGCCTCAAGTGATAAAACTTTGGAAATATTGAAAACTTTTAACGATCAACGGATAAATATTTTTGAAAAAGAAAAAAATATTGGTCCTTATGCTGGACTAAATTTTCTTCTTGACCAGGCCAAAGGGGAATACATAGCTATTCAGGATCATGATGATATTTGGTTTCCGGAAAAAATAGAAAAACAAATAGAATTTTTAGATAAAAATCAACAAATTTTAGCATGTGGAACGGAAACTTTTTATTATTATGAAAAAAGAGAAATTTTCTTATTGGATAAATGTCAAGGTTTTGTAGATTTTGTCAATCACACCTCGCTCGTTTTTCGCAACAATGAATTTAGATATGACACAAGTTATGTTTTGGCGGATGAGTATTTTGAGAGAAAAGTATTGGGAAAAAATAGCAAGATATTTTGCATAAGTGAACCACTTACGATTCATAGAATAAGAAATGACGGAAACAATCTTTCGCATAGTAGATTTTCATTTACTAAAAAGAATTTAAAAGATTTTTTTGAAATTAATGGTTTTAGCGTGAGAGCTATTCTATATATAGGCAGTCTATTGCTTGTTAAGTATTTCAATGAAAAGATAGTTTGGTTTATTATTAATATTATAAAAATAAAATCAAAAAGAATTAGTAAGCATAAATTTGCCTTGAAATATCCCGAAATAATAACTTAAGATTATTTATCAAAATATTCCCTAAACCAAAGTTCTAAGGTAATAAGAGCCCAAATACGATAAGCATGGCTGATTTGCGTATTTACATGTTCATCTAGAAGGGCTCGCACAGCTTCTTTTTTAAATAACTTTCTATTTATTGCTTTCTCAGATAAAAGAGTGTCATAAGCGAAATTCTTGAGTTCAGCGCGAAACCAGACATCAATAGGAATACCAAAGCCCATTTTTGGGCGAAACATTACCTCATCTGGCACAAGGCCACGCAAAGCTTCTTTGAGAATGTATTTTTTATTATTCAGACCTTTGATTTTTAGATTGAATGGAATCTGAGCGGTGAGTTCGAGCAGTTCATGGTCAAGAAAAGGGGATCGGCCTTCGAGGGCAACTGCCATCGAATCGATGTCAACTTTCACCATCAAATCATCTGGGAGATAGGTTGAAAAATCAGCGAAAAGGCATTGATCCATTTTATTTTTCGTTTCAGCTTCGCCAAATTTTTCCGCGACGATATTATAAGAGTCAATATTTTTAGTTTTTTCTTTGAAACTGTCAGTATAAATTTCATTTTTAAGTTCATTGGAGAAATAACGGATATAATTTACATATCTATAATCGTATTTTTGAGAAAGTGTATTTGAAAAAACATAAGCTCGATCAAAAAAAGTATTCTTAATATTTTTTGCTAAAAATTTGGCAATCGGCAAGATGATTTGTTTGTGAAAGGGAATCAATTTATTATAAAGTATTCCAAATTTTTGCACGCTATATCTCCCATACCCAGCAAAATTTTCATCCCCACCATCGCCGTTAAGTGCCACTGTCACGAAATCTCTGGTCATCTTGGAAACATAATATGTCGGCAGGGCGCTGGAATCAGCAAAAGGTTCTTCGTATTGTTTCACTAGCATCGGCAAAAGTTCAATAGCATTTGGTTTCACAACAAATTCCTTGTGATCAGTTTTGAATTTTTCTGCAACAATGCGGGCGTATTTCAATTCATTATATTTTTCTTCTTCAAAACCGATGGAAAAAGTTTTCACTGGCTTGTTTGAGAGCTTACTCATGAGAGCCACAATGGCGCTAGAATCAATTCCTCCAGAAAGAAAAGTTCCGAGTGGAACATCGGAAATCATCCTCAGTCTGACTGATTCTTCTAACTTTTTCATTATTCTTTTTTTCCATTCGTCTTCCGACATGTCTAATTTTTTAGAATAATCCAATTTCCAATATCTCTCTTTTTCTACCTTTTTTGTTTTTAGATTAATCAAAAGATAGTGTGCTGGTTCTAATTTTTTGAGATCTTTAAATCCAGTAAGAGGAGTAGGACAGTATTGCAAAGTAAGATAATGATGAATGGCAACATAATCCGGTTCCTTTCGATATTCTTTTTGTGTGAGAATGGCTTTGAGCTCGGAAGCGAAAATAAAAACATTTTCATTAAGATAATATTTGAAAGGTTTTTTCCCCACGCGATCACGCGCACAAAAAATCGTTTTTTCTTTTTCGTCATAGATTGCGAAAGAAAACATTCCGCGCAAATGTTCCAAGCATTTTTTTCCGAATTTATCATAAAGTGCCAAAAGCACCTCCGTGTCTGCTTTGGATTTGAAAGTGTAGCCTTCTTTGATTAACATCTCCCGTTTTTCTTGAAAATTATATATCTCTCCATTGAAAACTATCCAATAGCGATTTAGGTAATTCATTGGTTGGTGGCCAAGAGGGGAGAGATCGATAATGGAAAGTCGTCGATGCCCAAGTCCAATTTTTTTATCTTGTGAGATATATACTCCGCCATCATCCGGACCGCGGTGCAGAATTTTTTCGTTCATAGCCAAAATATCCTGCTCCGAAACAGAATCATTTTCAAAATAAATTTTACCAGTTATTCCACACATGAGCGTTTAGAAATTTTTGTAAACCAAAAAGTAAGTCGGTATTAATACCATAAGAATAGAGAAGATTAATGAGGATAAAAAAGAATAACCCTAAATATAAAAATATTTTTATAATTATATGATGAAGTTTGTTCTTAATTAGCTCATCATTTAGTTTAAAGGAGAGCCATACACCATAGGCATATATGAGAAATGTAATTGGCCAAATAAAAACAAGAGATCTATCAGCATGTTCATTAATAGAGGATAATAATGTAAAAGTTAAAGCAGAAAAATAAAGAGAGAGAATTTTATATTGCTTATAATGAAATAAAATAAAGATTACATATATAAATATTATCACAAATGCAAAGTTAAAAAAAATCCAATTAAAATATCTATCCTCAATAATCGCAAATCCAGGGAATAAGTCACTATATTTATAATGGTTTGTTTGTTTGCTTATTGCTGTTGTTGATGGCGAAGATGATGGTGATGGCGATGGCGAGAATGATGAAGAAGAAGATGAAGAAGATGAAGCTGAGGATGATAAAGATGATGAAGAAGATAAGACGGGACTTGTTTTTGGTGATTCAATAGTGGAATTAATAATATTAGAATTTATGATAAATGATTTGATGCCATAAGGATTATCCCCATCTAAATAATAAGATGTTGGAAGATAAAAAATAAATAAAATGAAAATTGAAAGGGCTATTTTTTTTAGCATAAGCAAATCGATTTTTTTTATAAAAAAAGAATAAAAAATATAAAAAAGAGCTAGAGTTATCATTAAATATAAAAAGATTGTATGAGTATATAGTCCTAGCGGAATCAATACTAACAATATTATTTTCCAATGTTTATAATTGCCCAATATAATTGCAAATATAACAAATATTAATAAAACAGCAAAAAATCCAGGTACTATCCACCAAAATCCATGGTACCGGCCACCATTATATAGGGCGAGAAAAAAAAGCAAGAAAGCAATTAGCTTTTTGTCTGTTTCTATATTTTTTAAAAAAATAATCAACGAAGGCAATAGAATCAAAATTCCAATATAGAAGCTTAAATGAAAAACATCCACAGCCTTTATGTTTAGTAATTGACCAATAGAACCGAAAAATAATCGATAAGACAAATGTTCAAATCCAAAATAATCATTAAAAGAAGATAGAAACTCTTCACAAGAAAAAAGAGAAGGACATTTAATAATTGAATTTATATGATATATGTATGTTTGAGCTTCCTCTCCTCTTGACCACTCGTGATCAAATAGAACAGAAATTAAGAAAAATTTCCATCCAATAAAAAATAAGGAGGATAATAAAATCCACTTATTGCTTTTGATGAAAATTATAATTCTCTCAATCATTTTTTAGTATTTCTAGGTATTTTTCAATGGAATTTTCCCAACCAAAATTAATATTTAACTTAATTTTATTATTCTTTTTGTATCTTTTAATTTTTTCTTTATCTAAAATAAGCTCTGTTATTTTTTTTGCTACTAATTCTTTTTCTGATTTTTCAATCAAGAGTCCATTTTGATTATCTTGGATAACTTCATCCGCACCTTCATTGGGCGTAGCAATGATTGCACAGCCACAAGCCATTGCTTCCAGAAGGGAAGTTGAAAGTCCTCCCCCTGGCATTGAAGAATGCAGATAAATGTCAGAAATTTTTAGAATACTGATAACTTTTTCTCGTGGTAAATTCCCAAACATTTTTACGCAACTTTCTTTTTTGGATATTTTTTCTAGATATTGAAAATCTTCCCCGTCGCCAATTATCAAAAAAACAATTTTTTCTTTCAAGTCTTTGGGCAGAAGTTTTATTGCTTCGATACTATTTTCAACCCCTTTCCATTTGTATAATCTTCCAATAAAAGAAATTATTATCTTATTTTCAAATTCTTTTTTTGTTTCTAAATCAGGAATAATTTTTTCAATAGCTTCAAAATCTAAACCGCGATAAATAATCGGCGACTCTCTTTTGTCGAACTTGAAAACAAATTTTTGAACAGCCTTGGAAATGGAAATGTTTAAATCGGAAAATCTAAAAATTAAAAATCCAAAAGTATAATCATATGATTTTGCAATAGCCGTTTTGAAATTGCTTGAGAGTTTTACAAAATCTGAGCCATGCTCAATGTGGATCCAACGAACTTTTTTTATTTTAGCATAAATAAGAGTGAGAAGCGAGGTATTGAAAAATCTAGTGCGAGAAATTGTGATATCAAATTTTTGATTGAATAATCTCAGAAAAAGCGACCAGAATTTCAACGACCAAAATTTTGGCAGGGGATAATTGGAAATAATTTCAAAAGCTGGAAAACGAATAATTTTTACATTGTTGTATAGTATTTCAGATTCAGGAGAATTTTTTGGTAATTTCGGCGTAAAAACAGTTATATCTATCCCTCTTTGAGATAGATATTTATTGAATTCATCAGCGTGTGATTCTAGCCCGCCAGTATGAGGCGGGTAATATGGGCAAAATATTAGAAGTTTCATTTTTTATTATTTATTTCTTTTAAGCTTTCTTTTCTGGTCAAAATCGATATATTTTGTTCTAATCTTTCGATAGAATTGAGGAGCTTAAAGATGATAAGGAAAATTAGAATGAATCCAACTAAAATAACAGCGTTGATGTTACCTTCAATTCCTATAAGTGTGGCCAGGCTTATGCTGGCTTTGGGATAAATAACAATTGCAATCATTCCACCCCACACAATTAGCCTAATGAGAAGTTTCAAAAAAGTTTGTTGGCGTTGTTTTTTGAAATATCGATCCGCACCCTGATAAATCATCAAGGCGGAAATTATTATAACTGCAATTTGGTACAAATGGATGTTCATAATATTAGTAATTTTAAATTTTTAATTTTAAATTTGAAATGAAATATTAATTATTAAATTTTAAATCTATTCTTTTTTATTCTCAATAGTTTTAATGATTTTTGAGAAAATTAATGTTAATTCTTGGGCTTCTTTCCAATAAATTCTACATTCTTCAGTTACGCTAGGTATAGATTTGGAAATAAGTTGCAACCAATATTTTGTTTCTTTTGCTTCTTTTTTACAAATATAAATTTTATTTTTAAAATCTTTTTTTGAACTAGCTCCATTTGCTTCACAATAATTAGCGCCAATACTAGTTGCCGATCTAACTAGTTGGCTTATAATCGGGATTGTTATTATATTTTTTTCTATTCCAGAAAGAAATACGATCATATCCTCACTAAATTTTGAAGTTCTATCTTCTAGGTCGTATTGTTTTTTGTTTTCGTTCATTTATAAATTTGATATTGATTAAAAATTATAAATTTAAAATTTAAAATTGTTCAAGAAATTATACTCCAAATCATTTTATATAATGTTTTGAGACCGGTGAGAAAATCTTGTTTTTGAATTTTGCCCATTGAATATTCGGTGTAGCGAACAGTGATTGGAACTTCCTTGTATTTTAGCTTATATTTTCTAATTTCGCGAATTACTTCGCTGTCATATTCATAACGATCAGACTTAGTATTGATAACTTCGGCAGCGTGACGAGAGTAGGCGCGAAAGCCGGACTGGGAATCGGTCACCCAAAGGCCATAGAGGTACCAGGTGAAAAAATTTCCAATTTTGTTGGCTAGAATTTTGTGTGCCGGCATACCTTTGGGGTTGAGAAGTCGAGTGCCGAGCACTACATCAAAATTTTCAAATTCAATCGGCGCGGTCAACCTAGCAATGTCGGCTGGATCATGCTGTCCATCACCGTCAAGTGTGACAATAATATCCGCGCCCAAAATTTTGGCCGCTTCAATGCCGGTTTTAGTAGCGGCGCCTTTCCCGCGATTTAGGCGATGGCGAAAAACCAAACCACCCAAGATTTCTTGGGCTTTGGAAAAAGTGTCATCGACGCTTCCGTCATCAACTACGACGATGTTTTCATAACCGGACTTTTTGATTTCAGCTATGACATCGCAAATGACTTTTCCTTCATTGTAGGCCGGAATAACAATATATATTTTCATTTTTCCAGTATAACATAAAAGCTGATTTTGGATAATTGCCGTTTTTTTGAAATTATAGTATTATTTATTCATAGGGAGATAAGCAGCATCTTTAATTTTTTAAGTTTATTTTTATGTCAGAAAACAAAAAAATATCAGTGGTAGTGCCGTTGTATAACGAAGAGGGGAATGTCAAAAATTTGCATGCTAAGATTCTGAGTGCTTGTCAGAATCTTGGTCGAGAATTTGAAATTATTTTTATTGATGATGGATCGAAAGATAAGACAGTGGAAAACTGCCAAGGACTTTCGCCATTGAAGCTGATTGAATTTAGAAGAAATTTTGGCCAAACCGCTGCTTTTGATGCGGGGATAAAAAATGCCGAAGGAGATATTATTATCACGATGGATGGTGATTTACAAAATGATCCGGCAGATATTGGGTTGCTTTTAGAAGAAATGGAAAAAGGTTTTGATATTGTTTCCGGTTGGAGATTTAACAGAAAAGATAATTTTTCTAAAAAGTTCTTTTCACGGGGAGCTAATCTGCTTCGAAAGATTTTGATTCACGACAAAATACATGACAGTGGCTGTTCTTTGAAAGCTTATCGAAAAGAGTGTTTTGCGGACGTGGATCTTTTTGGTGAAATGCATCGTTTTATCCCGGCACTTTTAGAATTGCAGGGGTATAAGGTGGGAGAAGTGAAAGTCTCGCATCATCCACGAGTCAGTGGAGTGACGAAATATAATTGGAAGAGGGGAATGAAAGGTTTTGTGGATATGGTTTCTATTTGGTTTTGGGGAAAATATTCCAACAGGCCGTTGCATCTTTTTGGCGGTTCAGGAATAATTTTGTCCTTGGCTGGTTTTGGAATCTTGACTTGGATGGCGATTGGAAAGATATTTTTTGCTATGTCACTTTCACAAAAAATTTGGCCACTGATGGGTGTGTTTTTTATCATGATTGGCATCCAACTTTTCATTTTCGGACTTTTAGCTGATATTCTTGTTAAGAATTATTACAAAAGCCAAAATAGAATGAACTACTCGATTAAAGAGATAAAAGAATCATGAAGCATGAAGCATATAACATGAAACATAAAATTAATTAAAAAATAATTCGTAATTCGTACATTTGTATGGATTCGTAATTCGTAAGGGAATGAAAATTGCAATTATTGGAACGGGTTATGTGGGATCAGTGACGGGGGCTTGTTTTGCTGAAATGGGCAACACTGTCATTTGCGTGGATAATAATCCACAAAAAGTTGAACAATTCAGAAGTGGAAAAGTTCCACTGCACGAAAAAGGATTGGATGAGTTGGTGGCGCGAAACTTGAAAAATGAAACTTTGAATTTTACCACTAATTTGAAAGAGGCACTGGACGCTAGTGACATAGTTTTTATCGCGGTTGGTACTCCGCCCAATGAAGATGGCAGTGCTGACTTGAGTCACGTAATTGGTGTGGCAAAATCAATCGGACAAATGATAGAACATGAACTGATTATTGTGGACAAATCAACTGTGCCAGTGGGAACGGCAGAATTAGTCAAAAAAACCATCAAAGAGGAACAAGAAATGCGGGGAGTGAATATTCCCTTTCATGTTGTGAGTAATCCTGAGTTTTTGGCGCAAGGAACGGCAGTAAAGGACTTTCTTGAGCCTAGTCGCATTGTGGTGGGGGCAGATGATGAGAAGACCCTAAAAGCAATGGAAGAGCTGTATGCGCCTTTTATGCGCCGGGAGGGTCGTTTTTATGCTATGGATCCAAAAACTGCTGAAACAGTGAAGTATGCGGCTAACAGCTTTTTGGCAGCTAAGATATCAATCAACAATGAATTAGCTAATATTTGTGCCAGAGTGGGTGCGGATTTTGATTTAGTGAGGAAGGCAATGGGGGCCGATCCGAGAATTGGTGAGCCTTTTATGTATGCTGGTCCGGGGTTTGGTGGGAGTTGTTTTCCAAAGGATGTCAAAGCTCTCATTAAGATTGCCAAAGATTATGGCTATACAGCAGAAATGTTTTTGCAGACATTGGAAACTAATGAGAAACAAAAACATGTTCTGGCGGATATGGTGATAGAAAAATTTCCCGATAATTTAGAAGGCAAAATTTTCTCTGTTTGGGGTTTGGCTTTCAAGGCGGGGACAGATGATATGCGAGAATCTTCGGCGCTTACAATCATCAACAAACTTATCGACAATGGCGCAAAAATTCAAGCCTATGATCCGGAAGCGATGAAGATGGCGAAAACTTCGGAGTATTTCGGCGACAATTCTGCAATTACTTATTTTGAAAATAAATATGAAGCGCTCAGTGGAACGGATGGACTTTTGATCATTACAGAATGGAAAGAATTTCGTACCCCGGATTTTTCTCAAATGAAAAAAAATCTAAAACAGCCGTTGATTTTTGATGGCCGACTTATGTATGACGTCAAAAAGATGCAAGAGCTTGGTTTTGAATATCGTTCAATTGGAAGAAGAGTTGAATAAAATTATTTTCTGAAAACTAATTTTTTTCGCATAAAGAAATTCCAAAAAAGAACAAAAATAACAGCGATAATTTTGGCTAGCATTACGGGGAGGCCGAGTTTGTCAGACAGCGACCAAAGGATGAATTCTGTCCAAAGAAGTCCAATAGCACCAACAGAGGCAAAGATAATAAATTCTTTTTTGATTCTGCCACTACTTTCAAAAACAAAAAGAACATTAATGGTGAAATTAGTTAGTATCCCACAACAATAGCTCACTGCGGCTGCGACAAGGTGGTTGATATGCAAGAATTGGTACAGAGCGAAAAGAACTGAAAGATCAACAAGTGTGGCTGTTCCGCCCGCCACTAAATACCGGAGAAATTGATGAAAAGTCTTCTCCGGCTTTTTTTTGAGGAAATTTTTTATATCTTCAATTTGCATTTTGTTTTTCAATTAGTGGACTATTCTTTATCACTTTAACGAAATTTATTTCTCGTTGTCCGATGATAACTTCAAATTCTGAACTTTTTGTGGAATATAGTTTTTCAAAATCAATTTTACCCACACCGCCATTGGACATCTTGAGGCTTCGACTCATTCGATCGGTAGAAATTACAAAATAGTCGAAATTATTTTCTTTGAAAGTTTTATTTTTAAAATCAATATAGCATTTGCCGACAAAAGCTTCACACACCGCTCCTTTGTCCGACCAAATTGTCATTTCGTGAGCACCTGGTAGATTATTGAGATAGCTTCCTACTTCGAAACTGCCTTCGCCCATTCCTTTCAAATTAACGATGTAATCTCTTGGTAATATTTCCGAAGCATAGGCGAGAAAATCAGGCTTAATTTGAAAAAGGCTAAACAAAAGAATTAGAATTGAAAAAACATAAGCGACGGGAAGTTTCCAATCTTCTTTTATTTTTATATATTTCAGAAGTTGAACCATTCCGATGGCGGCCATAACAAAAGTTAATGGATAAGTCATAATTTGATAGCGCACAGTTGTGGTGACATTGTTAAGGGCGGAACCGAGATAGAAAAATAAAATGAAAATAATTATATAGATGACCGTGATTAGATCGCGATCCATTTCTTTTTTGCGAAAAATGAAAAATATTGGCGCAAGCATTAATACTAAAATGAATGGCGAAATACTAAACATTAGACTGTATAGATCAGCAATCATAGAGCCGACGTATTGATTGGCGATAATCCAAAAGGAACCCATTTTTTGAGTGGAAGTGATAGTTTTTACGCTGGCGTCAATTGTGTCAAGATCAATGCCGATTCCTTTGGGTGAAGAAATAAATTCTTGAATGTTATATATATCTATTTTTAAAAATACGTTCAGAAAAACAATGACGGTAAAGATGACAAAAATTGCAACAATTGAGCGGGAAAGAATTTTTTTGTAGCGAATTAGAAATTTGAAAATAAAAGCAAATATTCTGTTTTTCAAGAGAAATGTATCAATACCCAAAAGGAAAATTATTCCCACAAAAATCGGCCAAGTTGAAGAAAAAACCGGATTGCCGATTGTAGCATTGAACAAAACGGAAATTTTTACCCAAGTAGCGGGGAAAAAAATAAAAGCAGTGGCAATGGCGGTGGCAAACAAGGTCAAATAATTGACAAAAGATTGTTTTAGATATTTTTCAATTTCAATTTTTTGGTGGGCATACAGAATATATTCCAAAAAGAAAAGCAGAAAAAAATAGATAAAAAGCATATTGGCGACATATTTAGTGATGACCGAAAGCCCAAGAAAGACTCCTGACAAAATCAAATATTTTTTTTCGCCGGATTTGAAAAAATTGAACAAACTTAGCGTTGAAAGCGCAGTGAGGATCCAAAGTATGGCATCAGAATTGATGATGAGTGAAATTCCAAGCAGAATAGGGGAGAGGCCAATGAAAATCAAAGCAAAATTAGCGGTGTTTTCTCCTAATAATTTCTTGATA
The DNA here is from genome assembly GCA_003483065.1 of Candidatus Moraniibacteriota bacterium. Classification (GTDB taxonomy): domain Bacteria; phylum Patescibacteriota; class Minisyncoccia; order Moranbacterales; family UBA2206; genus UBA2206. The sequence goes on from DMWY01000001.1 coordinate 31,865, forward strand.
AGAAAATAGAAAATCGGTAAAACCAGAAGCGTGAAGATAAAAACTGGAAAACGAAGTTTGTGATAGATGTCGCGAATAGCATTGAGCTCAGAAACAGTTTTGGGTTCATAGCGAAGCTTGCCTAAATCTTTTATGTCTTGAGAAATGAATGGCAATCCAGCACCGGAAATTATCGCCAAGGGTATCCCAGGTTTGTCGCAGATATTGGTACTTTTCCAGTTTTGAGTTTTTATGCTTTTCCAAAATTGCGGTACGCGATCATATGACCAATATGGTTCATCCACACCAGAAAAATTTCGAAGACGTGGAAGTCCGAAATATAGACTGGAGATTATAACTACGGCGAAAATTAGGATGGCGGTTATTTTTTTCTGATTCATTTTTTTGAATATTTATTTATTTGCCGATTGGGCACTGGTTATTTTAACATAATTATTAGTTCGTCCGCCAATGATAATTTTAAAGTCGCTAGATTCCTTTCCAGAATACATTTTTGTGAGATTTACTAATTCTGTGCCAATTTTGTAGTCTTGTGTTCCCACTACCTTCGCTTCGCTAAATACCTCGTCTCTCTCACTTCGCGAAGTTACAAAGTAGTCAAAAGTGAGATTATCTTTCGCTTGCTGAGAACACTTACCAATAAATTTTTCGCAAACTTGTTTCTTATCTGAAAAAATAACTAAATCTTTCGCATCAGGCAAAGCATTGAGATATTCTGATGCTTCCCAAGATCCGTCGGCCATATCTCTAGGGTTGACAATGTATTTTTGTGGTAGAATTTCTGAAGAATAGGAAAGAAAAAATGGTCTAATGGATCGAAGTGAAATAATTGAAGTTAAAATAAGTAAGGTTATTAGGATATAAAAAGTAGTTTCAGGAAGATATTTCTGGATGCTTTTTGACTTTATGAATTCATGAAGTCCAATAGCGGCAAGAATTGAGGCGAGGGGATAGATAACAATTTGATAGCGGACAGTCGAACTTATATGTGCTATAGAATTAGCTAAATAGAAAACTAAAATAAATGAAAGTAGATTGAAGGCCATTAAGAGATTATTTTTTTCTTTGATATTCTTGGAGAAAATCAGAAAGAAAACAGCTGAAATGAGAAATAGCGTAGTTATTGGTGGAATACCATAAATTAAAGGGTAAAAAGCTGATAATAGACTGCTTAAAAATTCTGCAAAGGATGATGTGTCAGCTTTAGGCATGAAATGAATTGTTTCAAAATCGTAGTACTTCATTTCCTGAATGACATTTATAAAAACAAAAAATATTAAAAATAATACAAAAGAACTGATGATTTTTATGAATATTGATTTGTGAGTGCGAAAAGGAGCGCATATTTTTTGGACAAAAAAGCTTTTGAGTATGAATATATCAGCTGAAATTATAGCTAACATCGCTAGAAACATTGGCCATATTCTTTCAAAAGCCATACTGAGAATAGTCGTTTCAAGGAGGCTTTTTATCGGTTTTATCCAGGCATTGGGATAAAAAATCAAAATAGTCGCGATTGAAATTAGAACGAGAATAAAATAATCCCGCATTGATTTTTTGAAATACTGAATATTTTCTTCCTTAGAACAATCATCTAGGATATATTTTAGAAAAATCAAAGCTAGAAAAAAAGGAAAAAGCAAATTTGCAACAAATTTATTCAAAATTGAAAAACCAAGAATAATTCCGGCAAGATATAGAAACTTTCTGTTATTCTCTTTTTGATAAACCAAAAAACTCAAAAGAGAAAAAGGCATCAAAATCCAAAGAATGGCATCAGTGTTTACGATTAGGGAAATGCCCAGGAGAATTGGGGAGAGTCCGATAAAAATGATTGATAGCAGGGCGATTTTTTCATTCCATAATCTTTTGATGAAAAAATAAAAAAATGGCAAGGATAACAATGTGAATATATATACCGGTAATCGCAAAACGAGATAGATTTTCTTAATAGTAGCTAATTGTTCCGGTGTTTTTGCTTGGGAGCGTATTTTTTCATATTTCTGCGGATCAGGAATAAAAGGTAACCCGATACCGGAAATAGCAGCCAATGTTACGCCTGGTTTGTCGCATAAGCTAGTGCCTTTCCAGTTACCCTTTTTTATACTTTTCCAAAATCTCGGCACTCGATCATATGACCAAAGCGCTTCGTCGATTGCGCTGAATTTTTCAATTCTAGGAATGCCAAAATAGAGGTTTACAGAAATCACTGCGATAAACACAAGAATAGCTGGTATTTCTTTTTTTATTTTTGAAAATTTAACCATAGTAACAGTATAGTTTCAAAAAGCCAGTTTGTAAACTATTTATTTTCAATTTTTCTTTTTTGAATATAGAAAAATGAGCCAATAATAATTCCGGATATTAAGCTAAAAAATGTAGCAAAGTAGAAAGTTTTTGGGCAATAGCTGATTTCAATTAAATGATTGCCTTTTTCAAGTGGAAAATCAAAGAAAATTTCATTTTTTGTTATTTTGATTTTCCGACCATCAATTTTCACTTGCCAATTTTTATCATATTTTAGATAAGTGTTTATAATCTCATCAGAAGAATTGTTGATTTGCATAATCATATGCCCTTCTTCTTTTTTCAAGTAATGACCAGCTATGTTGTTTTTTATCAAATCGAGTTCATTATTATTATCATTTAAATAAATAATTCTATCAGTATTGACTATGGAAGCGACTCCTGCCTTTTTTAAATTTTGGTAGTTTGGCGGTAATGCGTCATTGGAAGCAGGCACTCCTCTTAACTTAATGCCTAATTTAGCATAATAATTAACATAGTTTTTTTCCTTGAGTTGGCTGTTTCCAAATGGACTCCAATTTTTATACAAAAGAGACTCTGTTCCTACTATGGGAGTAGAATTTAATATAACTCTTTTGTTTTCTAATTCCTTAGGAATGGATGCTGTTTTATAATTGGATATATTATGTATTCTGGCGGACAGTACATCTTTACTAAAATAAATTAAATCAAAAAAAACTATTGCAATAAGAGCTATTTTGATTGATGGCAAGGCTTTGGCAAAAATGTGAGGGTGCCATTTTCTAAGAATAAATAACAAAAATAAAATACTAAACATTACTAGTACGATTATTTTGAGAATCGAAAAATATGGATAATTTTGAATATAATCAAATGAGACATAGGAATTTATTTTTCTGGCAGTTCCTCCGGTTTCCGTACTTGCCAATACGAACATGTATATTATTGGAGATAATACAAGTAAAATGCCACTGCGTGTATTTCTAAAAGAAATCTCATTTAATTTTTCTATTAACATGGCCACCAAAAGAGCGATTCCGAAGCTGGAAAGTGCAGCGGTTCTTACCCATTCTCTAAAAAGTGTGATTATTGGCGTGTAGCTGGGAAATATTTTATTGTGATCCATAAAAGCAAATATCAAAAAAACCCATATAAATATAAAAGATAAAACAATCTCCCTTGATTTTTTCAACATAAGTAAAGCCAAAACTGATAAAATCATAGAACTGATACCAAAATAGGTATATATTTCTCCATAACCAAAAGCATCAGTTATTTGTTGCCCTATGAAATTTTCATATTTTCCAAAGAGATAAGGAATAAAAGAAAAGACGGCCATGCGAGGGCTTAGGGAGCCCTTAAGATAATCTAGGTTGGAACTGCGCATACTTTGGTTGAATAACTCGTAAGTGGGTGCGAGTTGGGGAAGAGTTTCAAGAATAATTAGGGGAATGATAACTAAAAAATAAAAAATAAATGTTCTAAGGGATATTTTTTTATAAGAAAAAACAATCATATATAAAAATATTCCTAAGCCAATAATGACTGCTGATTGCATATGCCCCCATAAAATTGCATTGGCTATTACCAGAGATTGGAATAGAATATATCTGAATTTTTTCTTTTCAATAAAAAGATCCGCCAGGAGAAAGGCGGTCGGAATTAGATAAAGAGACATAGTCATATTGAAATGCACCTGATGATTAAGGAAAAAAGTGTTGAAATAAAATATTACATTTGCTGTGACAAAACCCAAAAGTCCAATGCCTCTGCGTTTTAACAGAAAATAAAGACTCAATGAGCCTAATAAATATTCGAATAAATGTAGTATCTTATAAGATAAGAGGGGACCAAAAATCAAAATACTCACATCATTTAGCGGATTGAGAAAAGCGTTTTCCGGATCGGCATAAATAGGAAATCCAGAGTACATTCTTTCTGTCCAAAAAGGGAAGGAATGTTCCTGAGTAATTTTTTCATAAAAGTATGTTCTAGCAGGAACATGTTTTGTTTGTACATCAGATATTTTTCCCTCGCTACCCCAAAAAAAATTAGACGGAGTTAAGAATTGTCCAAAAAAAATAATGTATGTCAAGAATGAAAAACATACAGCGGATAAAAAAATTTTGTTACGAAGGATTATTCTCATTAGATTATAGAAATGTTATTGGATTGATAAATTTTGTAACTATTAATATAATAGTAGGTATAGCTTACTCAGTCAATTTTCACCCTTTTTGCGCTTGCCGATATCGAAAGTTAATCCTATAATAAAAATGCAGTTTTAAATTTGAATTAAACTTAATTTATGACAAACCTATTAACCAAAAAATATGCCGTTGCGATTGTTATGCTAGCGATAGTCATCGGCGCTTTTACTTTCCGTTTTTACAATTTTTCTGATTGGTTATATTTCAAGATGGACCAATCGCGCGACGCGCAACTCATTAGTCATGCTATAAACGAAGGACCGATGATGCTATCACTTTTGGGACCGAGAGCGGGCGCAACCGAAGTGGATAATGGCTTTTTGCGACTTGGTCCGGCCTATTATTATTTTCAATACATTTCTGGTTTTGTTTTCAATTCTACCGCTCCACAAGTCTTTGCCTATCCGGATTTGTTTTTTTCGATTTTGGGGATAATTTTGCTCTATTTTTTCTCGAGAATTTATTTTTCCAAAAATATTTCACTTCTCATTTCGGCGATGTACGCTTTTTCTTTTATTGTGATTCAGTATTCTCGTTTTGCTTGGAATCCTAACTCGTTGCAATTTTTTGCCCTGCTAACTTTTTTGGGACTTTTGAAATTTTTGAGCGAACAAAAATTAAAAAGAAAAATAGGCTGGCTAATTGTTTGGGCACTCGGGCTCTCTATTGGATCACAACTACATTTTTTTGGTTTCTTTGTGCTCACAGCTATTTCTGGGTGTCTCATTTTTTTTCACAGTCAATTTTGGCGATTACAAAAAATCAAAGATATATTTCAGAAAAATATTTTGCAAAAAATAGCCGTTTATTCTTTGATTTTCATCTCTGTCTTCGCTTTGATTTATTCGCCTGTGATCATAAGCGACATAATGAGAAAGGGTGAAAACGCCGGAAATTTCATTCAAGCTTTGAGTTCTAAGGCGAAAAACAAAACTTTCGCAGAAAAAATATCCAAGAATTTTTCTGAGAATACTAAATATTATTGTCTCATCACCACTTCTTTTTGCGGAGAAGGGGAACCGTTTGATAGCGCAAAAAGTGCCTTGGCGTCAATTTTTTCGCTCGCATTGATTTTTTCCGGTTTGATTTTGATTGGGAAAGCCTTGCAAAAAGAAAAGAGTATTGAGAGGAGAAATTTTTTGGCGTTGCTGTTTTTATGGGTAGGCATGTTTTTCATTTTTACTTTTCCGGTTTCTTTTCAGCTTCGTCCAAGATTTTTCATTCTAGTTTTTGCTGTGCCATTTTTGCTTAGCGGAATAATATTTGATTTTTTTCAAGAAAAATGGACAAAAAAAGCAATGTATTTTATTTTGGTATTTGCAACTATGATAATTGGATTAAATATATATGGAACACTGGCATGGTTTTCGGAGATGAATCAATCTCAAACTAAGGATGTGGAAATAAGTCGTACGTTGATTTTGAAAAACCAAGATGGTGTGACTTTAGGTGAACTGCAAAAAGCATCGGATTTTATCTATGAAAAAAGAAAAATAGGCAAAGACGTTTATTATTATGTAAAACCTGAGCATATAAATCCGATAAAATATATTTTAGCGCAAAAGAAAGACGCTAATTTTGTTTATGCGACTTTAAGTTTAAATGAAAATCCTAATGCTCAGTATTTTGCGATTATTCCTTCTGATGCTGATCCAAAAAAAGTTTTGGAAAAAAAATATGAAGTGCCGGTTGAGATATTATCTTCTCAAAATTGTGGCCAAATTTCAGTTTATGAGATAACTTTTCCCGAAAGAACTATTTCTAAGAATTTCAGATTTAACAAAAAATATTCCAAAACCGATCGACTTTTTTGGAAAGATGTTTTTGGAATAAGGAAAAGTTCAATTGAGGACGAAGATGAATTAACTGATGATATAAATATGAATGAGTAATATTTTGGAAAAAATAAAAAAATATCAAATTGCAATAATATTATCGCTAATTATTATTGTCGGTATATTTTTGCGCACCTATCATTTTTCGGATTGGTTGTTTTTTCAATCTGACCAATCAAGGGATTTGAATTTGGTAAGTCATGCAGTTGAAAATGGTCCTGGTTGGCTACCGCTTTTAGGGCCAAAAGCCGGAGGAACATTTTTGCGCTTGGGTCCGATTTTCTATTATTTTCTATATCTTTCCGGAAAAATTTTTGGACTGAGCGAACCTTGGAAAGCTGCTTTTCCGGATTTGTTTTTTTCTGTTTTGACCATTCCACTTTTCTATTTTTTCCTCAAAGAATTTTTTTCCAAAAATTGGACACTTATAATCACGGCTTCATACGCAGTTTGTTTTTTTGCGGTTCAATATTCTCGCTTTGCTTGGAATCCCAATTCTCTGCCTTTTTTCAATCTGCTTTTCTTTTATGCTTTATTGAAATTTTTTGATGCTTCGGATAGACGAAGAATGATTTGCTGGACAATAGTTACGGGAATTTCTTATGCCATTGCTAGTCAACTTCATTTTGTTTGTTTTTTTAGTTTTCCGATTGCCACCTTGGCAATTATTTTATTTCGAAAAATTATTCTTAAATATTCAGTCGGTCAATTTTTCAAATATGTCCCGATTGTTATTGCCATTTTTATTTTATTTTATATTCCAATGATACTTAGCGATATGCAAGCCGACGGGAATAATGCGATTAATTTTTTGGTTTCTTTTGAAAGTAAGAGTTCGGATTCTGGGATAGCAGAGCTTGCAAAGACAAATATTTTTAATTTTTCCAAGTACTTTGCAATTATTTGGTCGGGCGTGGTTGATGCGGATAAAAAAACATACAAATTATTTTCATACTTTATGCTTGCCGGATTGATTGGTGGAGGCTTGCTTTTTAGAAAAGAAACAGACGTAAGAAAAAAAATGTTTATATTTGCAATTTTTGCGTGGCTTATTTCTTATTTCATTGTTTATTTCCCTCTAGGATCAAAGGTTCAGCCGAGACATTTTTTGCCGATTTTGCCGTTGCCATTTATCTTTTGGGGATTTTTGATTTTATTTATAAATAAAATCAGCTGGAAATATAAATCTTTGATCATTGGGTCAATGTTGTTTTTGCCTATCGCGCTTAACGCGTATAGCGTCAAAACTTGGTTTGGCGAGCTTGGCGATTCGCAAACTAAAATTTCTCATCCGAGAAAATCAGCGCTTTTGAAATCAGTAGAGGGTGAAGATTGGTGGCATTTGAAAAAAACGGCTGAATATATAAAAAATGATTGCTATGGAGAAGATAAAAAAATATTCATTATTCCGCTTAAGAAAAGCTATCGCGATCTTATTAGTTATTCACTGGAAAGTATTGGAGAAAAAAGGGAATACAGTATAAAACTCGGATCGATGGAATATTATCCGGACAGTTGCTATTATTTTATGTATTTTATGAAAAATTATTCTCCTGATTATTTTGATGGGCAAATAAGAAAAATAAGCGAAAAAAGTTTTGGTGATATTGGCGTTGTGCATTTTAAAATAAATTCACAAGCGATAGCAGGGGGGGATAAAATTGAAAATCCTTTCAGAAAAGAAGACGGAGGGCAAGAAAGAAAAGATAGTAATATTGAAAGTGGCTCAGATGACAATAGCTCAATCGATGGAAGTGAGGATAATTCATGGTTGATTCCAAAAAGAAGAGAAAGAATTTTCTGGAAAGATTTATTTAATCAATAAAATAATAGTTAAATTATGAATTTTTTGAAAAAAATTGGCAGAAAAGAAAAAATAATAGTCGTTATTAGTTTTCTTGTTTTTTTGGTTATTGGAATATTTTTGCGAACATACCATTTCTCTGATTGGCTTAGATTTAATATGGATCAGTCGCGTGATGCAGAATTGATAGAAAACTTGAGTGAAAACAATGATTTGCCAAAATTAGGCCCGGGAGCGGGCGGAACAGAATTTCAATTGGGCCCGGCATTTTATTATTTTCAATTAATTTCAGCAAAAATATTTGGCGTGGAGCCGGAAAAATTAGCTTATCCGGACTTGTTTTTTTCAATTTTGTCGATCGGCCTGTTCTTTCTTTTGGTAAAAATTTATTTTGAAATTCCCATCGCATTGACTTTGACTTGGCTGTATTCAATTTCATATTTTGTGGTTAAATTTTCTCGTTTTGCTTGGAATCCAAACTCTACGCCATTTTTTGTGATGTTTTTTATCTATGCGCTTTATAATTTGGCAATTTCACAAAAAAGGAAAATTGTTTGGGCAATTTTGACAGGAGTGTCTTTGGGAATTTGCATTCAATTACACACCTCGCTTTTGATAATTCTGCCGATACTTTCTTTTTTTGTAGCTATTATTTTTATCAGGAAAAAAATAGTTTCGACAACTATAATAGTAATTGTTATCGCAACTACTATTTTTGCTAATGTTCCACAAATTGTCACGGAAATTAGAAGTGGCGGATTTAATTCCAAACAATTTATATTGGGGATTACTAATAAAAATGAGCGAAATAATAGCTGGGCGAATAATCTTGCCTTGAATTTTTCTTGTCATATCAAAACCAATAATCACATCCTTACTTCCATGGGAAATGAAAATGAGTGCGGGTATGAAAATGATTGGAAAACATTCAAGAAGTTGGATGGCAAAAGAATGACTATTGGAGAAAAAATATTTTTTGTTGCATCAATTTTGCTATCATTGATATTTTCATTGGGAGGATATTTTCTTCTATTTAAAAAAACTATAAAAGAAAGCGATAAGAATAAAAAACTTTTCTTGGGTTTTATAGTGGGTTATATATTTTTGTCTTTTGTTTTCTACATAACTTGGGCTACTGAATTGGCAGTGCGTTTTTTCCTGCCATTGTCATTTGTTCCGTTTATAATCCTAGGTTTTTGGTTGAATTTTTTTGAGAAAAAATTCAAAAAAGGCCTATGGATTGTGGTAATAATCATTGCTAGCATTTCGTTTTTTAATTTGCAAAAAATATCACATACGTACAGGGATTTGCAATATGGCGGGAAGGAGATTAATGGCGATTTTGATTATCTGACTTTAGGAGAGGGAAAATATGTGGTTGATTTTGTCAAAAACAATACTGATAAAAAAACAAACGTTATCGATGCGCAAGCTGGTTATCTTTTTAAATCAATTCGCTCACTTCAATTTTTGGCGGGGAAAGAAAATATCGAAATAATTCAACTGAAAAAAGAGATTGAATTAAATTCTGGAGACAGACTGTTTTATTTGAAAAATGCTGAGAATAAATGCGAACTCTCTCAAGAGATAGCAAAAAAATATGACATTGAAAAATGTTCAATTTTTCGCCAATTTTCAATTTTTGTATTAAAAGTTAAATAATTTGTCAATTTCGTTCCAAGTAAATAAAAAATCTTCCATACGAATCATATGTAATTGGTGGTAGCGGTTCATTTAGTACTTTATTTTTTTTCTTTGAGCTAGTTAAATAAAATATCTGATCTGAAGATGAATTTTTTGTAAGACCAGTATCGTCTTTATTAATGGAGATTAAGTTTATATCAGATTTGGCCACGAAAAATTTGATTGAGTTTGATGATTTTCTGAGATATTGTTTCTTTCCTTCGATATAAGCCACACCTCCTTTATTTGAATTGTTAATAATAAATTGAGAAATTACCTCTATTTCTTTTAGCGTAACATTTTCTATGGTGGCGATATCTTGACGAAGACCACCATTTTCAATTTTTTTAAAATCAGCGAAATAATTCAAGGTGAAAAAAATATTGGTTGCGATAAGTATGAATATTGATAAGAATGGGATATAAGCATAGTTGCCAAGCAATCTATCTGTTAAAAATTTTATCCATAAGCCAAGTAAAATAAAAGGCAAAAAAATCAGAGGGAGAAAGAATCTCATTGAAATTTCATATGCCAGAGGCACAAAAAGTAAATAAGCAATTCCTGAATACAGAAAGATTAGTATCAAGAAAGATTTTCTGTTCCAGTCCTGCTCTTGCAAAAAATATTTAATTCCAATCACTAAACCACCCACAGCAAAGACTAATCCAGACAAAAAAATTATCCAATCAGTTTTTTTGCTGGTTAGTTTGATGGTACATCCATCGGATATCGCATAGCCTGAAAGAGTGACAACACTGCTTTGTACCCAACAGCTTGAATCTTGTAGGACATTTCTCATCAATTTGTTTTTTGAATCTTTTCTGGCATTTACACCAGAAAAGAATTCGGCGATATTTTTGCCACCTGTTTGATATTCATTAATAAATTGAGGAATGTTTAGAAATAATGATATTGTTAAAATTATAAAAAAATATTTAAATAGGTTTATTTTTTTAATAAATAAAAATCCAAAGACAATTATCGTAGTTATCGGAAGAAGCAATAGCGATGTTGTGTGTAATTGAACTCCGACGCCAATGGCTATACCGGTGATTATCGCCCAAAATGCTCTGTTGGTATTTTTTTGAGAAATAATATTGTGGATTCCATAAAGACTTAGAATTGTCCAAAATGGCGTAGAGTTGGGATTCCAAGCGAAACGGGCATATTGAATAGCATAAAAAGACATAGTCAATAAGGTAGCCATTGATAATGATATCTTGATATTAAAATATTTGCGAAGAAAAAAGAAAAGAAGTGGTATGCACAATATTGATGAAACTAAATCCGGATAAGCCATTTTATCAGGAAAGTTTCCGAATATCTTAGCGGAAATTATTTGAAAATAATAAGGCATTGGTCCAAGTTTGAAAAAAGTGCCACCCGCTTTAGATCCCAATAACGGAAGCGGGCTTGTTCCATCAACTACACTACCGATCAAAATGGCATCACGACCCTGATCCATATTAAAGCGAAGCCAATCATGAAATTTATAGGTGCGAAAAAAAATACCTACTATTAATATAAGGCCAAAAATCGCATAAATAAATCGCTTAGAATTTAAAATTGTTTTTATTTGTTGGAACATTATTTTGCATTAATTATTTTTTCTTGCGGACGATATTTTTGAAATAAAGTATATCGTCTTTTTTTATTTCTCCGAAGATATAAAGAATAAAAAGATAAAAACCAAAAAGAATTGCTGACCAAAAAAGGAAAGCGATTTCTCCCTGAGAGAAAAAGAGTGATGCGCCATACATCAGGATTCCAGCCAAAAGTGTTCTTATTAGACTCTTTAGTTTTATCAAAACTCCAAAATCGCGCCAGAGATAATAGAGCATCCAGAGCATTATTATCAGGGATGTGATGGTGGTGGCAATGGCTGAACCGACAATACCATATTTTCCAATTAGAATATAATTTAAAATTGCATTGATAACAAAACCCAGAATGGAAATGAGCATGGTAATTTTGGTTTTGCCAGCGCCATTCATCGCAAAACTCATCACATAGAAGATTGTGAGAAATCCGACTCCATACTCCAAAATCGACATAGCTTGCGCTCCAGAGGCATATTTTGCCCCGTAGAAGTCCAAAAGAATGGGCTTGGCGAAAACGGACATCAAAATGATCATTGGCACTAAAAGAATAAGCATAATGCGCAGTGAATCTCCCAAAATCTTGGCGGTTTTTTCGTGATTATTTTGTGAAGTTGATTTTGACACCATAGGCAAAAGAAAAACTGTCATAGCATAAAAAACATAGTAGGGGATTCGACCGACCGTGAGGGCTGCGTTATAAATTCCAGTTAATTTGTCATCATGCAAAATGGCTTTTACCAAATAGAGATCAATGCTGATTAAAAGTTCATAAGCCAAAAAGAAAATGACAATTTGCCAGGCGTAATTTAGTAATTTTTTCCAAGGAAAAAAAATTTCAACCTTATTTTCCTTTTGCGCTTGTTTTTCAAGTTGCGGAGAGATGTAAAATTTATCTATTAAAAAAGCTACCAAAAAAACTGATCCAGGAGCGACGATATATCCAACTATCGAACCTTCTACTTTCCAAAAATAGGCCAGCGAAATCACAAAAGCAATTCGGAAAATTGAACGTAGTGTTTTGAGGGTAGCTTGAAGATTGAATTTGTGTAGTCCGGTATAGAAGGAAAAATAAAAGGATGCGGCTGCGAAAGCTGGGATTATGAGGGTGGAAATGCGAAAAAGGGGAATGAGGGTTGGGTCGCCCAGTAGTCGGCAAATAAGCGGAATGGAAAAAAAGAAAATTATTGTAATACCCGCAATTATTATTGTTTGCAATATTATCGCTTGGTGTTTTATTTTTTGCACCATTCGAGAATTATTTTCAAAATATTCGCTAATATATTTGCTCATTGCCGTTGGAATGCCATTGCCGATGAGAATTATGACCATTGTGGTGAGTGTGATGACAAGCCCATATCGTCCATAATCTGCGGGGCCCAAAAATCTTCCCAAAACACTGTGAATAATGAAACCGGAAAGATTGAAAAAAATTTCCGAGATTGTCACCCAGACGGCCGATTTAGCTAGATTGCTTTTCATAAAAAGGATTTTATTTTTTTATAAATTTCTTCTTGATTTTGATTGCCATCAATCAGTTTCATGTTCCACGTGAGATATTTTTCGTCATATAATTCTTTTTTCTTTTGGAGATAATCAATTCCTTGATCAGGTTTTCTTTCTCGAGACATAATAATTTTTGGATTAGCTTGAAGATAGATGGCTATGTCAGGAGATTTGATGAATTTTTCACAAGGAATGTTTTTTTGTGAATTACTTAGAAAATAAATATTAATTACACTGTCATAAAAATACCGATCAGAGAGAATATAATCATATTTTTCTTTTTCTAATTTTCTATATAATTTTTTGAAACGCCAAATATCAATCATCAGAAATATTCTTCGCAGGATAATTTGAAGGAAAGTGGCTTTCGTTACGCTCTTACTAGAGCCAATTTTTTTTCTTGCAAATTTATTAGCCAAAGAAAAAGCTATTGCATGAAAATAAAAAACCCGCTTATTTTGCGATTTCAAATATTCTTTTAGCAATTCTGCTTGAGTTGATTTTCCTGAGCCATCGAGGCCGGAAATTGTGATTAATTTCATTTTATTTTTTACTAATTACGAATTGTATGTCAGTACATAATAACAGCTACGGGTTTCATTTTAGCAACAACATGAGCAATTTTATTAGCTTCAATACCTTCGATAACCTTATCAATATCTTTGTAACGAGAAGAATCTTGATTGATAACAATCGAAGATTTAGCATTATAAATTAGAATATTTTTTTCTTTCATTTTTGCGAAAAGTTCATCTTTATTAGAAATGGTTTTTTCATGAGAATTGGTGCCCTTACCTGTTCCATGAGGAGCTGAAAAAAAGCTGTCTTGATTTTCATCTGTTCCAACGCAAATATAGGCATCAGTTGCCATTGAAGATGGAATGAAAACAGGCTCGCCAGTTTCTTTGTAGATTGAATGATTTTGCATTTTGCTAGGGCCATATGCTCTGGAAGTATTGCTTCTATGAACAAAGACATCACGCCCAAAATGCTCTTCTTTGGAAATTGAAATATGGGGCATGTCATAAAGCAAATCCATTTCCGGATCACGTCCGAGAACTTTTTTTATCGTTTTGGAGATATTATGAGTGATGACTGCTCTGTTGGCTGTGCCGAAATTAGAAGCGGCCGCTCGAGCGTTCATATAAAGTTTTCCATCCGCTTCTTTTCCAGCGTAGCGAAGCAGGGAATTATTTTCTGATAAATGATTTTTTATCATCTCTTGCATTTTTTTGTAAGTCTCTTTTTTTCTAGAACGAAAAGTCATTTTTCCAAGTTCTACCATAAGAGCTTGTGAAAGATGCTCGCGTTTTTTTGCAGTATGAGTATACATTGTATATTGACCCAAAATTCCTGAGCCTGTGTGAATCATAAAAAGATATTGTCCTTTTTCTATTCCCATTTTTTTGGCAATTTTTTCGTCAACAATCTCATCTACTTTCATAAGATCCAGAAAATGATTACCCGCTGCACCCAAAATCCCTAGTCGATATTTAGCAAAGAATAAATATAGTTTTGGTATCACATCAAAGATATCTTGTTTCTCCATGGTTTTTGGAAAAAAATTTCCATCACCTTGAGTGTTTTCAAGCTCGTTTTTTGTTTTGATTCCGAGGTGTCTGATTATAGCAGATGTTCCTTCTCGACAAATATCAACTATAACATCAAAGGGGACTTTGGTTCCGACAAATTTTTTAGTTGGAACGGTAACTACTAATTCCTTGAAAATATTGTCAATATCATTGCTAGTCAAATTATCTTCAGTTAAATTAGTTTTAATTAGACGCATTCCACAGTTTGGGTCTGAGTCATTGACTTGAGGCAGGATATAATTTTCGCTGACTATAGTTGTTCCGGAAGCATTTTTTCTGCCTGGTTTTGAACAAACATCCGGCATAGCGACTAAATTACGAAAAAGTGTATCTTGATTAGAAGCAATATCTTCTAATTTTTCAAAAGAATCATCCTTAGGCATCAATTCTTCGCTCATAAAAAAAACGGCTGGAACAGACATTTTTGCTGTTTGAAATTTTTGTTTGTGCTCAGAAAGGTTGTTAATTTTATAATTATTATTGTCCATAAATTTAGATTTCTTTATAAATTTCTTGATAAATTTCGGCGATTTTTTTGATGTCGAAATTTTCCTCACAAAATTTTCGGGCATTTTTTCCAAGGAGGTTTCTTTTTTCCTTGTTTTGATATAAATCAGAAATCGCATCAGTTAATTGTTTTAGATTGTCTTTCTCAATTATAACAGAATTATTATTATTGCCCAATTCTTTTAGAATTTCCAGATTTGTTAGAATGACCGGTTTTTCGCAAGCCATCGTTTCAATAACTGCTAGGGGAATATCAAATTTGCCGTGCATATTTTGCACTGGAAAAAGACTGATGTCGCAGAGATTATAAACTTCCCTCATGTCGTATTTTCCATCATCAAAAAAAGAAACTTTTTCCAGGAGATTATTTTTTTTTATTTTTTCCATAACCTCTTCTTTTTTCTGCGCGTCTTTTTCGTTTTTAATTCTAACTGCCAGGGTGAGTTTAGCTTCGGGAATTTTTTTGGAAATTTCAATGAAACTATCAACAACTAAATCAATCGCGCCAAGGCGCACATATTCTCCAGAAAAATTTATCACAAAATCATTCGGTGAAATATTTTTCTCTTTCATAAGCCCCAAGTTTTTTTCTTGAGGTTGATATTTTTCCAGATCAATTCCTGGGTAAACCCTTTTGACATTTTGAAACCCAAGGGAATTTAATTTGCTCTTGGCATAATCGGAATAGGTGATGATAAGATCGGCAAACATCAAATTTTTTATGTCATCCGACGACCATAAATCGTCGCGAAGAGAGGCGACAGTTTGAATAGTTTTAGTTTTAAAAGATTTGAAAAAATGCTTAATCAGGAAGGAGTTGAGTTTGGTTGGAGTGAAGAAATAATGATTGATATCAAACTGACCTTTAGTTTTGAATTGAAAAAAAAGAGCGCGAATTTTTTGAGAAAAGTTAAAATCGCGAATTTCTGAAGTTGAATAAACCGAATGCTGGTGAACATTATCAGATAATTCAGGCAAAATTCCCTTGGTCATCAGATTAATTTCAAAACCCGCTAGGTTTTTTGCTAGGTAATATGCAAAATTTTTTGAACCTTCGTCCCACGGCGGGGCAATCGGCCTCGTTACTAGAAGTATCTTTTTCATAAATTTTTATAAATCTCTTTTTTCTCATCTCCTGAAATTACCTGAATGGTAATTTTTTTGTTTCTATAATTATCTTCAAAATTCACATTGGCAAAATAATTCTCTCCTTTTTTAACAGTCACATTAGCCTCGTTGATTTTATCATTACCAGACAAAACAATCCATTGGAAATTATCTTTATCGCTATGATTTTCAATTGTGAAATCTAAATCTTCCGATTTGGAATCAGAGAAAGACACTGACCACCAATTTTTTCCGACATTCGGATCAAGAATTTTTTCGCTCAGATAAAAAAGCCAAACAGAACTGGCGATGAATAAAATTATTAGAAAAAATATAATCTTTTTTTGTTGAGACATAAAATGTGAAAATTATTTTTTATAATATACCGCTACGTCACCGTTGTTATAAACCTTGCTAAAATTTTTGAGTTTTGCAAATTGGGAGCTGTCAAATTTTGGATTAACTAGGATATAATTAGTTTTTGTTTCTTGAAAGCATTTTTGAGCGTCTTGACCGGCCGGATTGGAAATCATATAGAGAGTGCACATTTCACGAGGTTTAGTGGGATCTTCATAACGCTTAAAATAGCCACGAGACTGAGGGTATCTATAGCCTTGCATAAAAAACAATTTTATCCAAGAATCTGCAGTGATATAATTATGATCTTTTAGAATCACATCTTCATTGTTAGTATTTTTCACTAGATAATTGGAGGCATCATAGGTTTCAATAACGGGAGTGAAATCAGGGGCTTTTTTGAAAGCTTGAACGCTGTCGAGCAGTCCGCCAGTTAAAACAAAAATTAGGATAATTAAAAACGAACCATCCAGAAACTTTTTGGGAATTATTTTTTTTGAGTTGACCAAATTAGAATTGAAAATGGAGAATAATCCATAAGCAGAAAGAATCGCAAGGGGATAGCTCATATAATTTCCAATACGAGAGCTGGGTAAGTTGATGAAAATTAATTCTGGTTTGGTGGACATGATAAAAAGCATAGCTGTCCAAGCGGAAACTAAAGTGAATCCAAAGTTTTTTCTTTTATAATTTAGAGCCAAAAGTAGAAGCCCTAGAAATCCAAGAGCCAAACGAACCTCACCAACGGAAGACTTTATGTTATCCATACTCAATCCTTCGCGAGTGGCTTTCGAGGGTGTGCCGACAGCAGTTTCTACGGCGTTAGTACGCACATAATTTGGAGTGAAGATGAAAAAGAAAAAAATCAATCCGATTGCAAAAGTTGTGATAACAGGAATGGAAAAAACCAAATCAAATATTTTTCCAAAGATATTTTTCAAATCCTTATAATTTAGAATTAAGAAAACAACAATAAGAAAAGAAAAAATAAATAAGAATATAAAAGCAGTGAGATGATGTGTATAAAAAAGTCCGAAAGTGGAAAAAATTCCAAGTGAAAGAAATTTTCTTGAATCAAAAAGTGAAACTGTGTCATAATTTAGAAGTTCGGAAGCTCTGAGATAAAAATAGAAGGCCATAGGCATCAAGAGATTTCCCAAAATATTTCCCATTACGCCTCCACTAACAAATTTGGCTTGAGGAGAGGAAACAGCAAAAAGAACTCCCAAGAAAAGAATTGAAAGAATGGCAATGTTTTTGTTTTTGAAAACTCGTAAAGTCAAAACAAAAACAGTGAGAATACTAAGGAGATTAATGAGTAGTAAAAAAATAACTGGGAAAGCTGAAAAGAAACTTTTCCCACTAAGCATATTTATCTCTGACAGGGCAATGTGTTCGCCAATGATAAAATCGGGCATTCCTTCATAAACAGGAAGTTTGTGTGTTTCAGACATTTCCTTGGCCCAATAGTTGTGATGTCCCATATCGGTGGCAGTTGGAGCAACTGTTCCGCTAAGGTAGGCAGTTTTGATAAAAATTGTCAAAAACAAAAGAAGTAAAAGGAGGAAAAATTGATTCTTTGAAAAAGAAAATAATTCATCTTCTTTTACGTTAACATTTTCAATCTTTTTTAGTTTATAAAAAATAAAACAAGTTATCGAAAAAAATAAAACTCCTAAAACAGAAGAAATAGCAGTGATCGGAATGTTTAGTTTGGAATAAGCAAATGCTATAAAATCGACAACAATCAAACTTAGTCCAAAGGAAAAAATAAATCTTTCCATTTTACTTATTTGATTTTCGCCTTTGCTAAAAACCGCCAAAAGCAAAAAATACCCCGGAACAAACAGAATTACTAAAATAGATATATAAAATAAAACTTGACTGTAAATAAATTCAAATGTCATATTATTTCAAGTGTAATCATTTTAATCATTTGCTAACCCGCCTACCGGCGAGGCAGGTCAGTGGTTCTGATTACTTTTTCCATCTCCTCCAAATATCTCTTCGAAATTTTTTCCCAGGTGAAATTTTCTTGTACATATTTTCCAGCCATTTCTCCGAAATTCTTGGCAAATTCCGGTCCAGCGGAAAAAATAGCGTTGATTTTTTTGATCCATTGTTCAGTGTTTTCACTTTCAACTAGAAAACCGTTCTTGCCATCCTTAATCGCGTCAGCCAAGCCTTGCATATTCGAAGCTATGATTACTCTTTCGCAAGCCGCAGCTTCAATTGCGTTTATGCCAAAACCTTCTGAGGAACTTTTATAATGAATATTAGGAGAGACTACTAAATCAGCCGTGTTTAGCAAAACTCTCAAATCCTTTTGTGGAATGTTAGGGATAAGTTTTACTCTGTTTTCTAAATTGTTTTTTGTTATCTCTTTTTCACAATCGGAAAAATTGTCTGGATCGCCAGCGGTATTTCTATCAACACGACCTCCTACAGCGAATAGGATTATATTTTCTGGTAGGCGAGGCATTATATTTTTAATAAACCAAGCAGTGCCTTTATGCGGAACAAATCTGCCTAGACGCAAGATGACTTTTTTGTCTAAAGTATCTTTGCCCCAAAGAGCAGACAAGTCTTGTCGAGAAAATTCTTTTCTGAAATTTTCAATAAAAACTCCATTAGGAATAAAAACGCAATTTTCCTTAGGTACTCCAATTTTTATAGCTTCTTCGACAGCAAAATTTCCCACCATAAAAAGTTTGTCCATTTTCTTTATCGAAGGAATATTTGTGAGGCTATAAATTTTTGGTAAAATTCCTTTCTTATGACAAAACGTTATATCGAGCGCATGGATAATTGAAAAAAACTTTTTTTTAGGATGAAAAAGTTTTAGGGAAAAAGCTAGGGGAGCTAAAACGCCATTCCCTACGAGACAGGCGTCATAATTCATCATTAAAAAAAATGCGCGCAGGAAAGTTATTGGCACAAAAACCGGAAGCCACCATTTGCCACGACCATTGGCGATAATCTTAACTTGGGTGATTTTTGAAAGTCCTTGAGCTAAATTATAATTTTGACTTTCCACCCCACCAAGAATTGGAGGATAGGAGTGAGAGATGAATAATATTTTCATTGACTTTATAACTTTTAACTTTATAACTTATTATATTTATCTTTTTTCCATTGATAGAAAAGTTCTTCGGTGAGTTGGCGGGCGGATTTGATCATGTCAGCAATGAGAGCAAAAACAACCAGTTGAATTCCAAGGAGCAAAGAGATAGCAGAAAAAACTATATAATGAAGATAGGGGGCGATTTTCAAATCCTGAATATAATTAAAAAGGAAAATGAGAAATCCGATAATTCCGATTGACATCAAAAATATTCCTGGCCAACCGAAAAATTTAAGTGGCCTGACATCGCGAATAGCTTTTAGGATAATTTTGAAGGAGTTGCTAATGAATTTGAAAATAGATTTTGTAATTTTAGCTTCGCGGTTGTCAAAATAAGTGACAACTATCGGTATCCACTTTAGTTTTAGATTTTTTCCAATAGCATCAATAATAGTATCTTGTGTGTAGGTGAAATAAGTATTGGTTAAATTAAGGCGAAGTAATGTTTCGCGATTATGAGCGCGAAAACCACAAGTTAGGTCGTTAGTTTTATAATTTAGAAAAAATCCGATAATGGAAGCGGCAAAGCGATTAAAAAAACTTCGAACCCATGGGATATTTTTAGCTTTGTGCTTACCAAAGCGATCGGCGATTGTCATATCCACTTCACCTTTGAGTATCGGAAGGAGAAGTTTAGGAATGTCATTAGGATCGAACTGTCCGTCGGCGTCGATATTGACCATGAAGTCAGCGCCTTTCTCCAAGGAACTTTCTACGGCTTGTTTGAAAGAATAGGCGAGTCTTCGATTGGGTTTGTAGGAAATGACAATATCAGCTCCAGAATTTTTGGCAACTTCGGCGGTATTGTCGCTTGAGCCGTCGTCCACTACTTGAATTAATTTTTCAGTAATACGCGCACCTTCCTCAGAATAGAAATCATTCGAAAGACTTTCCTTGATTCTGACAATTGTTTTTCCAAGATCCTTCTCTTCATTATAGGCTGGAATGTTGATGATTAATTTCATATTAGTTCTTTTTAATTATTAATTTCGGGTCGACACAATTGAAATCACATTTAGCGTTATCGACACCTTGATGAAAAACATCATTGGTGCATGCTTTCAATTTTTCTTCACATTGTTTTCTGGTGCCAGAAAAATAATCTCGGTTAACGTCATAACCGAAAAATTTTGCTACGAAATAGGCTGCGGCCAAAAAAAGGACAATCCAAATGGCAAATTTAACAATACTAAACATAAGTATTATAGGCTTAAAAATTAACTTTTATTATAACTTGATTATAGCCTAAAAGGGATTATCTGGCAATGCATAATTTCAACAGATGACATAATTTGATTTTGGCTTTACAATATGAGTATGAAAAAGAAAAAAATTGGAATCAATGCAAGTTATCTTCGAAAGCCTCACACTGGTATTGGGCAAGTGACAACCAACTTTTTAAAAATGTTGGTAAGAGACAAGATACAAGAAACCTGCCTCGCCGGCAGGCAGGCAAGATACAAGCAGGATGATTTGGAGTTTGTTTTGTATTTAGAAGAAGATATTCCAAAAGATTTTAAACTTCCTGATAATTTTAGCAAGAAAATATTCCTACCGGTTTATAAGCGTGATGATTTGATTCGAAAAATTTGGTGGGAAAAATTTCTTTTGCCGCGCCTCGTTAGAAAAGACGGTTGCGATGTTTTCATCAGTCTCTACCAAAGTCCGACTGTTTTGGATAAATCAATCCGTCACATTATGATAGTGCATGATATCATCCCAAAACTATTTTCGCAGTATTTGGATAATGCAAGAAAGAAATTATATTGGAAATTAATGGAATATGGCATAAAAATGGCGGACAAGATTATTGCTGTTTCCAAAAGGACAGAAAAAGATCTAATTGAACACTTAAGTATAGGCGCAGACAAAATTACTACTGAATATATTGATGTGGATGATACATATAAGATAGAGGCGCAAAATTTTGCGTCTCTGCGAGAGCAAAATATTTTAAAGAAGTATAAAATAAATCCAGGATATATTTTGGCTGGTGGAGGATATGAAGTGCGCAAAAATGTTGAAGGAGCGGTGCGAGCATATAAATTACTACTAGAAAGAAACAAAAAAGAAAATTTTTTGCCAAATTTTCCGCGCCTTGCGATATATGGAAAAGTTTTGCCGGAAAGTTTGAGTTTGGCGACGCCGATAGAAAAAATATTGAGAGAATTAAACTTAACAAAACATGTGATTCTTTTGGGCGAAGTTCCGCAAAAAGATTTACCGGCTCTTTTTGAAAATGCTGTCATATTTATTTATCCTTCTTTTTATGAAGGTTTCGGAATGCAAATTCTCGAAGCAATGAATGTTGGCACGCCTGCTATCACTTCAAAGGTTTCCTCATTGCCGGAAGTCGGTGGAGATAGTGTGTTATATTGTAATCCTGATGACATATCGGATATTGCGATGGTTTTGAAAAATGTTTTGACTAATTATGACTTGCGAGAACAACTAAAAAACAGAGGTCAAGAACGAGCCAAGCAATTTTCGTGGGAAAAATTTAGTGAGAAGATTTTGAATATAATCGAAGAAATGTAAATGAATTTATTTTTTGAAAAAATAATTAATAACCTCAACAAACCAAAGAGCTGGTTGATTTTGGTGAATGTGGCTTTAGTTTTATTTTTGATTATTTTTAATAATTTAGGGATTATTCCTTTGCGAATAGGGGATTTTGTTTTCTTTGCAATTCTGACTTTGTTTTTGGCGCTATACCGTCCTGGGTGGGCGTTTTTGTTTTTCATTGGAACGATTGCGCTAGAAAACATTAATCTGGCGCCGACCGAACTTGGAATTGCGATTAGGCCATACCAATTTATCGGCGCGCTTACAATTACGGCAATTATCATTCGCTTGTTATCAGGAAAACTGAATTTCAAGTTGATGAAACCAAAACGGTGTGACTGGTTGATTGTAATTATAGGTATTTCAAGTTTCCTAAGTATTGCCAATGCAGAAAATAAAATAATTAGTCTGAAACTTTCTATAATCTTGGTGACTTTTGTGGCTTTATACTTTTTAGTGCGAAATTATATTCAAAATTTGGAAGATTTGAAAAAAGTTATTCCATTTTTTCTAAGCTCTTCTTTGGTCGTTGTGATTTATGGAATCTGGCAAAATATTTGGTTCTTGCGGGGATTGAATGGTTTTGAGGTGATGCCTGGAAGGCCAAATGCCACATTTTCCGAGGCGGATTGGCTGGGAATTTATTTGATTTTAGTTATATCTGTTCTATATGGCTTAGTTTATAGCCGTCATTCTGAGCGAAGCGAAGCGGAGTCGAAGAATCTACTATTTAATAATACTAAAACTAAACAATTTGCAGATCCTTCGTATTCGCTCAGGATGACGGGCTTATTTATATTTTTAACACTATCTTTTATATTATTAATTTTAACCGTAAGTAGAAGTGCATGGCTTGGTGCATTTGCCGTGACATTTATTTTTCTTTTCACTATTTTTACAAATTTAAAATTTTATCCAAAACATTGGCAATGGAAAAAAACAATTCAGATGAAGCTGATTATAGTTCCGGCGCTACTCGTTGCGATTGGTGCCGTGTATATTTTTCATCTGACAAATTTCCAATTGTTTAATCGTGTTCAATCGACTGGTTCGGGAATGCAAAAAATAACCGTAAGTTGTGATGGGAATATAAACTTGCCGGAAAATATTGATAGTGTTTTAGAGCTAAAAAAATACAGTTGCCAGCATATTAATTTAGAAGAAATAAATCTTGAAAAATCTCAAGGAAAATATGTTACGGAAATTTATCGCAAAGATCCGAATGTGAGCATAAGAGCACAAATTTATCAAAAATCTTGGCAGGAAATAAAAAATCATTGGGTTTTGGGGATGGGTTGGGGGAGTATTGGGAAAATTCTAGGAGAGGATAGTCGAGGCACGAGTCTCAATTCTTCCAATATATTTTTGGAAATTTGGCTCGGTAGTGGAATTTTGGGTTTCGCGTCTTTTGTGATTATGCTATCGTATATACTAGTAAGTGCGATAAAGAAATATTATTTTGCTAAAAATAAAGAGGAAAGGATTTTTGGATTGTTTGTGATTATTTCTTGGTTTGCAATTATCATTCCCAACCTTTTTAATGCCGGAATATTCTTGGGATTTCTATGGCTCTGGCTTGCAATTTCTAACTTACGAATAGAGCGAAATTACGAATAATAAATTTAATAAATTCGTACTTTCGTTTAATTCGTATTTTCGTAAATTATGAAGATAGGCATCGACATTCGACTTATAGGCAAAAAACAAACTGGTAGCGAAGCAGTGTTTTTTAATCTGGCTAAGAATTTAGCTAAGATTGATAGCGAAAATGAATACAAGCTATTTACTGACATAACTGACACTACAGTATTACAGAATACTGGAGTAAGTCTTGGAATAGATAATCAGAAAAATTTTGAAATAATTTCACTTCCGACCAGAAATAAATTTAGCTGGAATTTTTGGACACTCCCAATATATTTGCGAAAAAAACCAGTCGATGTTTATCTCACACAATATATCACGCCTTGGTTTGTGCCAAAAAAAGTGAAAATAGTCACAATTATTCATGATATTTCTTTTGAATTTTATCCTCAATTTATCAAGTTTTGGGATTTGTTTTTTTTGAAATCATTGATTCCAAAAAGTCTCAAGCGCGCGGACAAGATAATGGCTGTTTCAAAATTTACTCAAGACGAGATAATTAAATATTATAAAGTCGATCCAAAAAAAGCTGATTGGTTTCATAATGCGGTGTCCGAGGATTTTTCGATGCAAGATATATCGGAGGAAAAGATAAAAACAATCAAAAAGAAATATAATCTCCCAGAAAGATACATTCTATATATTGGCACATTGCAACCAAGAAAGAATATTCCAGCGCTTATCGAAGCAGTTGCGCTACTAAAAACTGAGCCTAATTTAAAACTAAAACTTAATTCTTTGAAATTAGTTATCGCGGGAGGTAAGGGACATAATTATGACAAACTCATAGACGAAGTTGTTGGAAGGAACAATTTAGCCGAAGATGTTTTTTTCCCGGGATATATTGATGAAGAAGATAAGGCGGCAATCATGAAGGGTGCGGATATTTTTGTGTTTCCTTCATTTTATGAAGGTTTTGGTATGCCAATCATTGAGGCGATGTCATTGGGCGTGCCAACTATTGTTTCTGATATTCCTCCACATAGAGAAATTGCAAACAACGCAACGCTATATTTCAAACCGGAAATTCCCGGTGAACTAACCCAAAAAATCAAGGAAATAATTATCAATGAAATGGTGCGAGATAGTTTATCGAGAAATGGAAAGTTGCAAGCCGAAAAATTTTCTTGGCAAAAAACTGCGCAAAAATTGCTTAATATTTTCGTTGAAATGAATCATTGACTAAAAGTGTAAATATAAGTAGAATAATAGCAATTGCTAAATAATTATTTGGCAAGTATTGGTTTTAATTTAAATAAACAAAAAACATGGCTTATCTAGAAAAAAATTTAGGGACAAGAGGAGAAGGAAATCAAAAATTTTATAAAAAAAGATGGTTTAAGGTTTTTGCAGTTGTTGTGATAATTTTGCTTTTGGGCGGAGGAATTTTCGCTTGGAAAACCGGAGGCGTACTGAACAAAATTTCTAAAGGCGGATTATTGCAATCTCTAGTGAAAAATATTCCCGGAGTCAATAATGATCTAAAGGGTGAAAAGGATGGCAGAATCAATGTTTTGCTTTTGGGCATGCGAGGAGAAGGTGTGGTTGGTGGTGGAACCCTAGCTGACACTATTATGGTAGCTAGTATTAACATTAAGGATAATAAAGCCTCTTTAATTTCAATTCCACGGGATTTGTATGTGGATAATCCTGGCTGGGGAAATAAAACTAAAATTAATGCTGTCTATGCTGCCGGAGAAGAAAATGGCAAAAAAAAGGGAATGGAAGATATGAAAAAAATTATCGGAGACGTGACGGGACTTCCAATTCAATATGGAGTGAGTATAAATTTTGCCGGCTTCAAACAGCTCATCGATGCTATTGGCGGAGTTGAGATAACACTAGATAAGCCTTTCGAAGAGGCTATGCAGTTTAACGAACCGCACGTTTGTGATTCATTTTTCACTATCCCAACCGGAAAATATCAAGACAAAACAGTTAAATATTTTAGCAAAACTACGCAAACCTACAAAACTAGAATTGTGGCTAGCTATCCTTTATGCGCAGCACCGGAAAATACCTTGGAATGTGGTGGAAATTTCAAACTTCCAGCAGGAAAGCAAACGCTCAATGGCGATCAGGCCCTTTGCTATGCCAGATCTCGTGTGACCTCGAACGATTTTGAAAGAGCTAAGCGTCAACAAATAATCGTTCAATTAGTTAAGGATAAAATGTTAAGCATTGGAACATTGGCTGATTTTTCCAAGGGCAGTGCTATGTTAAAAGCTTTGGGGGATAATGTTAAAACAGATATGCAAATTTGGGAAATGCAAAAATTCTATGATCTTTATAAAAAATTGGGAAATTTGCAAGTCTATCAGAGAGTTTTGGAAAATAGTGAAGAGGGGTTGCTTTATAACCCAACCGATATGCCAAAAGAAGTTGGCTATATTCTCTTACCAATTGGAGGAAATTATGATCGCATTCATCAAATGGCAAAAGATATTTTTACTTTACCAGCGCAATCAGACATAAAGCCTAAATAGGAAATCTTATTTTACAAAGCATAAACTTGAAGCACATTTGGCAATTTAATTGTTTTATGTTTCATGTTTTATGTTTCATGATCCAATGGAATTATCCATCATCATTACTAATTATAAAAATCCGGAACTCTTGAAAGTTTGTATTGATTCGATTAGGGAAAATATCACATTGCATGATTATGAAATTATTGTGGCGGATAGTGAGACAGAAGAAAAAACCGAAATGATGATGAGAGAGGAATATCCCCAAATAGAATTTATTCCATCGAAAAAAAACATTGGCTTTAGCGGAACTGTTAACGCTGGATATCAGAAAGCTAAAGGAGAATACATACTTATTCTCAATGGTGACACTATAATAAAAAAAGATTCGATCGAAAAATTGTTAAGCTATATCAAAAATAATCCCAATGTTGGCATAGTCGGACCACGTCTTTTGGGTTTCAATGAAAAACCACAAGATTCTTGTTTTCGCTTTTATACCCCGCTAACTATCGTGTATCGCCGGACATTTTTGGGTAAATTTGGTTTTGCTAAAAAACATTCAGATAATTTTCTTATGAAAGATTATGATCATAAGGAGATAAAAGAAGTTGATTGGATTCAGGGATCGGCGATGATGACAAAAAAAGAGATTATGGATAAGGTTGGTTTGATGGATGAAAAATATAAGCTATATTTTGAAGATGTGGATTGGTGTCGAAGATTTTGGGAAAAAGGTTATAGCGTTGTTTATTATCCAGACTCCGAAATCTATCATTATCATGGCAGAGGAAGCGCGGGCAGAAGCGTTATCCAGTCATTACTTTCTAACCGTTTAACTTGGTGGCACATAAAAAGTGCAGTGAGATATTTTTGGAAATATTGGGGTAAGCCATTACCAAAACATAACTAGCATACGAACAATAATTTATGGAATTAGAAAATTTTGAAGAAAAAATAAAACAAGAGATAACAGAAGGGAAGGAAAAAGAAGAAAAAGAAAATATGGAGAAAAATCTCCATCTTTTTAAGCGCTATTCATATTTTTTGGTGGTTATTTTTCTAGTGGCGGGTAGCTTCTTTTTAGGATACAAAAAGGGACAACCTAATGTGTCAGACAACAAAAACGTTCCACTGGAAAAAGCAATTATTGAAAATAAGGCATCGCAAAACGAAGAAGTTGATTTCTCACTTTTTTGGAAAGTTTGGGATTTGGTCAAAGAAAAGCATGTTGAGAGAAACAGCCTAGATGCGCAAAAAATGGTTTATGGAGCAATCAATGGAATGCTTAGCGCTACTAGCGATCCATACTCAAGCTTTTTCAATCCGGAGGAAAGTAAGATGTTTTCTGAAGATATTGCAGGGTCATTTGATGGAATAGGCGCCGAACTTGGGATGAAAGATAAGATCCTCACTGTTATCGCTCCACTAGATGGTTCTCCGGCACAAAAGGCTGGAATTCGTAGTGGGGATAAAATATTGAAAATTGATGAAAAATCATCTTTGGAACTTTCAATTGATCAAGCAGTAGATTTGATAAGAGGCAAAAAAGGAACGCAAGTGAAACTCACAATTTTGCATGATGGCGAACAAGAAACTGTTGAGATAAATGTGATTCGAGATACTATAAAATTAGATAGTGCCAAGGTAGAATTTAAGGATGACGATATTGCCTATCTAAAAATAATAAAATTTTCTGATGATGTTGATGTGCAGTTTGACAGTGCGATGAATAAAATAATTGCCCAACAAAGTAAGGGAATAATTCTGGATTTACGTGATAATCCAGGTGGTCTTTTGGATAAATCAATAAAAGTAGCCAGTCGCATGATAGCCAAGGGTAGTGTTGTAGTATTGGAAGAAAATAATGCCGGAAAGAAAAATAGTTTATATACAATCGGAGGAGATAAGTTAAGCTCCATTCCAATGGTAGTTCTCATAAACGAAGGCAGTGCTAGTGCTTCAGAAATTTTGGCAGGAGCCCTGAAAGATGATCGTGGGCTAACCTTGATTGGAGAAAAAACTTTTGGCAAGGGTAGCGTTCAGCAACTTATGGATCTTCCTGGTGGTTCAAGCGTGAAAATTACGGTTGCAAAATGGCTCACCCCCAAAGGTGATTATATTATGGAAAAAGGAATTTCTCCAGATATTGAAGTCGAGATGACTAATGATGATTACAAAAACGAACGCGATCCACAATTGGATAAGGCGATGGAAATAATTAAGGAAAAAATTCACCCTGTTAAATAAATTTTAATTATATGAAAATAATATTATTACAAGATGTGAAAAGTTTAGGGAAGAAGGGGGATGTGAAAGATGTGGCGGAAGGGTATGCGCAAAATTTTTTGCTTCCCAAAAAAATAGCGAGCGTTGCAACAGAAAATGCAGTTAAGTTTTTTCAATCACAAAAAGAAAAAGAACAAAAAAATAAAATAGCTGAAACAGAAAGGTTGAGAAATTTAGCTAGCACTCTGAAAGACAAAAAAATTACCATCGAAGCTAAGGAAAAAAAGGGTAAGCTCTTTGGTTCAATAACAGTCAAAAACATCAAGGAAAGCCTGGAAAAAGAAGGCTTGAACATTTTAGAAAATTCAATTATAATTAAACAAGCAATCAAGAAGGTAGGGGAATATGAAATTGAAATAAAATTGTCAGAAGAAATAAGAGAAAAAATTAAATTGGAAGTAAGGGGGATTGAGTAGCAACCTTAATAAATTTATTTTTAAAAGTCGCGGGGAAGAGCGACTTTTTGTCTGAAAAAAATATGAAAAACAGAAAATATATCTTTGTTGTTGGGGGTGTGATGAGTGGAGTGGGAAAGGGGATAACTACTTCAGCTATTGGCGCGATTCTTCAAGCGCGTGGATTTAATGTGACGGCTATAAAAATTGATCCCTATATCAATGTTGACGCTGGTACAATGAACCCAACCGAACACGGAGAAGTTTTTGTTTTGGATGATGGAGATGAAACTGATCAAGACATGGGAAATTATGAAAGATTTTTAGGTATCACTTTGAATCGTGATAATTATATGACAACTGGCAGAGTGTATGAAACGGTGATTCATAAGGAAAGAAATCTTGAATATAATGGAAAGTGTGTAGAGGTTGTGCCACATATTCCAATGGAAGTTATTGAAAGAATAGAAAAAGCTTCCAAGAAAGCTGATTCAGATGTGACTATGATTGAAATTGGTGGAACTGTTGGAGAATATCAAAATATTCTTTTCTTGGAAGCGGCCAGAATGTTAAAGATAAAACATCCAGATGATGTGTTGTTTGTGATGGTTAGCTATCTGCCAATTCCTTCCAAAGTGGGAGAAATGAAAACGAAACCAACTCAATATGCCGTGCGGACACTCAACAGCGCCGGAATTTTGCCGGATGTAATTGTGGCAAGAAGTGACACTCGGCTTGATCAAAAAAGAAAAGAAAAAATTGCGATGTTTTGCAATATTCCAGAAAGATATGTGATCAGCGCTCCGGACATTGAGAGTATCTATGAGGTCGGAATAAATTTTGAACGGGATGACTTGAGTCGGTTGCTTCTCAAGAAACTAGGTCTGCCATACAAGAAAACCGACTTGAAAAAATGGTATGATCTTTTAGAGAAAATTAAAAATCCAAAGGGAGAAGTGAAGATTGGGATAGTGGGAAAATATTTTGGCACAGGTGATTTCGTGCTTTCGGATGCTTATCTTAGTGTGATTGAAGCGATAAAGCATGCTGCTTATAAACTTCAATTGAAACCAATAATAAGTTGGGTTAATAGTGAGGCCTTTGAAAAAGAGCCGGAAAAATTGGAAGAATTGAAAAATTATGATGGCGTAATTATCCCTGGCGGATTTGGTTCACGCGGAATTGAAGGGAAAATAAAAGCCATTAAATTTTTGCGAGAAAATGGAATTCCGTTTTTTGGACTTTGTTATGGAATGCAACTCGCCGTAGTGGAATATGCCAGAAATGTATTGAATTTGAAAGACGCTAACACTACGGAAATCGACAGAAAAACAAAAAATCCAGTAATTGATATTATGCCAGAACAAAAGAAGAATCTAGCTGATCATAATTTTGGAGCCACTATGCGACTGGGTGCCTATCCAGCGGTTATCAAAAAAGGAACGCTAGCTTATAAGGCTTATGGGAAAAACAAGATTTCAGAACGTCACCGACATCGCTGGGAAGTTAATCCAGAGTATATTGAAAGATTAGAAAAAGCTGGTTTGGTTTTCTCTGGAAAATCAGCCGACGGAAAACTAATGGAAATAGCCGAGCTACCAAAAACCAAACATCCATTTTTTCTGGGGGCTCAATTTCATCCAGAATTCAAAACCGATCCAATTAATTCACATCCACTGTTTCTTGAATTTATAAAAGCAAGCCACTCGCGAATTGTCGCGAATAAAAAACAATAAACACGAATAAAAAACGAACTCATTAAGGGGTTCGTTTTTTTAGTTTATATTTGTTGTATGTTCGTGTCTATTCTACAGAAACAAATTTCTTTGAGATCATTTTACCAGTAAATTTTCGAACTTTTTTGGCAGTAAATTTAACTACGCCTTCTTTCAAAGCGAAGAGAGTGTCATCTTCCGCGCGCTTAACATCCTTGCCTGGTCGGAATTTTGTTCCCCGTTGGCGGATAATGATTTGTCCAGGAGTGACTTTTTCTCCCGCAAATTTTTTCACACCTAATCTTTTCGAAATTGAATCTCGTCCCAGTTGAGTGGAACCACCTGCTTTACGATGAGCCATATAATTGAATTACTAAATTGTTTATTATTACTTAAATAATCTTACTTTATTTGTGGTATAATGTCAACAGCTATGGATAAAAACGTCATAAAAGCAAAAACTAAAGATTTTTGGCAAAAATATGAATATAAAATAATCCTGATTATAGGCTTTGTTTTAGTGGCTGTAATTTCTTTTGAAGGAGGAGTTTTGAAAAGCCAAAAAATGGCTCAAAATCCGCTTATTATTGAAAAGCCGGCCGATAACAACAATCAGGCTGTTTGCGGTGTCTCTCAAAGCCAAAATTTGCCCACTGAGACGAAAAAAGACCCAAATGAGGTAAGTGCCCTGCCCCAAAATTGCGCTTTCGTAGGGTCAAAAAATTCCAATAAATATCATTTGTCGATTTGCCGTTATGCTAAGAATATAAGCCCGAAAAACCTAGTTTGCTTTTCTTCGAAAATTGAGGCAGAATCAAGAGGATACTTGCCGGATAAAAATTGTATAAAATAAATATATGTCATTGCGAGCGAAGCGAAGCAATCTCAGAATTAAGTTACGAGATCGCCGCAGTCGCTACGCTCCTTCGCAATAACAACCAAATATGAAAAATGATATCATTGTAATTTCTCTTGGAGGATCATTAATCGTTCCAAAAAGAATCGATTGGCAGTTTTTGAAAAAATTCAGAGAATTAATAATTTGCGAAATTAAGAAAGGAAAAAGATTTGCGATCATCACGGGTGGAGGATATGCGGCGCGGGAATATGCGCAAGCAGCGAGCAAGGTGACAAAACTCACCAAAGATGATCAAGACTGGCTTGGAATTCATACGACTAGACTCAACGCGCATCTTATTAAAACTATTTTTAGACAATATGCCAATCAACGAATCAACAAAAATCCGCGCACCAAAGAAGATTTAACGAGTCACTTTGCTAATGGAGAGGGAATTATGGTGGCTGCCGGATGGAAACCAGGATGGTCAACGGACTATGTCGCCACAATTATCGCGGAAAGACTGGGCGCCAAAAAACTCATCAATCTTTCTAATATCAAATATGCTTGCGACAAAGATCCAAAAAAATATCCTGATGCAAGAATAATCAAAGAAATCAATTGGAAAAATTTTAGGCGTATTGTCGGCAACCGCTGGGACCCAGGACTTAATATGCCATTTGACCCAGTCGCTTCAAAACTGGCCCAAGAAAACAATCTCGAGGTTATCATTGCCGAGGGCAAAAATCTTAAGAATTTAAAAAACATTTTGGAGGAAAAGGAGTTTCAGGGGACGGTAATAAGATAGTGAATAGCAATTAGTTTATTGGTGAATAGTTTTTTTAATTTGACATTTCTATTGCATTTTGCTTAAATGTAATGTCAAATAGAGTACACAAACAATAACTGCCTAAAAAGGCAAAAAAGGAGGGGTAATTATGAAATTAAGAGTTAAAGAAATTTTTCATTCTTACAATCGTACTGTTGCGGAATTAGAAAAAAATACCGCCGAGGCAGCAACAAGGGGTGATGGTCAAATAAAAGATCTCGGGAGGCTTATTAATAAAATGGATATATTGGGAAGATTGTTGGGGGAGTGTGACCTGGAAATTAAAATCAATCCAAACGATGCTCAATTTCTACAATAATCTTTCTGGATTTATCAAAACTAAGGCATACGCAGTCCAAGATTGCGTATGCCTTTTAAATTACCTAAAACTAACTTTTTTATACTTCAACAAAAAATAAATTAAAGAATAAAAAACCAAAGCGATGATTCCGGCAGTGATGAGGAAACCAACAATAAGGGGTAGAACTAATTCTAGAAAAATAATTTTGCTGAAAAAATATTCTAGTCCCAGATGATAGGTCGAGTTAAAATTATCAATCAATTCTTGCGAATTAGTTTTGAAAATAAAAGCTCCAATCCCAGCTGAGATTGGTAGAGTAACAACCGTCGCCCACATATTAAAAGCTAAGGCTCCGGCGGTAGCTGATAAGCGATTGAAGCGGAAAAGCGAAGCTAAAATTAGAGTAGCTAGGAGTCCTTCTCCCGGAATGATTCCTAAAAAAATTCCCAAAGATGCTCCTGCGGCAATTTTGTGCGGGGTGTCGTCGATAAGAAAGAATTTTTTGATAAAGGTTTTTAGTTTTTTCATATAACTAAGTAGATCCTTCGACTTCGTCCGAGTACGGACTTCGCTCAGGATGACAACTGAGGTTGTCATTTTTTCTTTACGCTTAAACTTTTGGTTTCTTTGTCGAGAACTTTGGCTTCTTCAATTTCCTTTTTGGCATCATACGGCAAAACGCCCAAAATATTTCGCAGTGCTATACCATCTACTTTCAACACATCTTCCCAATGATCCAGCGGTTCCAAAACTTCACGCAATTTTTTCTCGTCGTATTTATAAGTCTTACGAAGTGACCTGGCAATAACGCCTTGCGGACCAAAAACTCTTTCCACGCCTTCTTGATCCATATAGCCCAAAATATCTTCTTGTAATTTAGCCAAGCGATCCTTTGTCAGGGTAATAGCTGATTTTAGGTCGATATATTCTTCAATTGATTTATTTATTTCATCTGTGTCGATGTGACGCAATTCTTTGAATTTATGTTTCCACATCGGGCAAAGATTTTGGTATCCGCACCAATCGCAAAGAGGGGATATTGTTGGTTCAAAATTGCCAGCCTCGATGACTTTTATAGTGTCCAAAAAAAGTTGTTCACTTTTTTTCAATTGTTCCAATGTCCGAGTGGCGGATAATTTCATGCCATGTTTCAAATAGTATAAACTTACTTTTATTTTGTCTAAGTTATTGATTTCTTTGGGATATTGCGAAAGAAAAGCTTGCAGATAAACCGAAAGCTGAATGTCGTTGTCAACTTTTTCTTGATTGGGCATTTTCTTAGTAGTCTTATAATCGATAATCTCAAAACCATCTTCGGTTTTGTCGATACGGTCAATTATTCCGGAGATGATATGTCTTTCTTGGGCTTGCCCCGTGGTCGCCGTAGGTGACTTTGCGGGGCCAATTTCAATTTGAAAGCGTGATTCTAAATTGATAATATTAAAATCCGCGGGATTATTTTTTTGGTAGTAATCTTGAATAATTTTGACGCCTTGGGAAAAGGCGGCGCGTTCTTCGGTTTCTCCGTCAAAAACTGCTGGGTTCCAAGCATTGGAAAAATGCTCCATGGCTTGATCCAAAGTGGGGGAGAGAATGCCTGGTGTGTGGATAAATTTCATTGTTTCATGAATTGTCGAGCCAAAAACCGCCTCCTTAGATTTAGGCACCTTAATGTGGTCAATATTTTGAAATTTATATTTCAGCGGACAATTTTGATAGGCATCAAAGGCCGAGTATGATATGCGCATAAAATTATTATTTAGTAGTAAGCTTGTCTGCCGATGAGGCAGGTATTATGTAGTAAGTATAAGGTATTTGACAGTTTTTTAAAAGGCGCTATAATTAAAGCATACTAAATTAGTAGGATATAAACAATATGAAGTTTTCTACAAAAGCAGAATACGGGCTTAGAGCAATGGTTAATTTAGCCAGCTGTTTTCCTGAACTCAAAAATATTAAAAGTATTTCCCAAGAAGAAAAAATATCAGCCAAGTATTTAGAGAGATTAATTGGAGAATTGCGAGAAAGAAAAATAGTGAAAAGTTTGAAAGGAAAAAATGGGGGATATGTTTTAGCACGAAAGCCGGAGCAAATAACCGCTGGGGAAATTATTGAAATTATGGATGGCTCGATGGTACCGAAATGTTATGGCAATCAATGTACTCACATGAAGACTTGTGCTTCCAGTTTCGTGTGGATAAAATTAGGTGAGCAAATTAGAAAAACTTTGTATGGGATTAAGTTAGGTGATTTAATAAAATAAATAATAATTTTTATGAAACAAATATATTTCGATCACGCGGCAACTACGCCCGTAGACAAAAAAGTATTGCAAGAAATGATGCCATATTTTAATCAGAATTTTGGCAATGCTTCATCGATTCATTCTTTTGGTCAGGAAGCATTGCTGGCAGTGGAAAAAGCCAGAATGCAAGTGGCTAAATATTTCAATGCTAATCTAAACGAAATTATTTTTACTAGCGGAGCGACAGAATCAAATAATTTAGCGATAAAAGGGACAGACAGAGCTTATTTTAAAAAAGAGAAAAAGAAACCACATATTATCACAACTACCTTTGAACATCATTGTGTTCTGGAGACTGTGAAAAAAATGGAAAAAGAAAATTTAATCGAAGCAACTTTTATAAATCCAAAAAAAGATGGAGTGATTGATGTTCGTGATATAAAAAATGCAATCAAGTCGAATACAATTTTGGTTTCTGTGATGTATGTCAACAATGAAATCGGCACGGTGCAACCGATTTCTGAAATAGGAAGAATGATAAAATCAAAAAACAGTGAACAAGGAACAGGAGACAAGAAAATTATATTCCACACAGATGCGACTCAGGCAGTGGCTTATTTTGATTGTAATGTTGAAAAATTGGGAGTAGATTTGATGAGTATGTCAGCGCATAAAATATATGGACCAAAAGGAGTGGGGGCGTTATATGTCAAGTTTGGGCTTGATATAGCCAAAATTCAAGATGGTGGAGCGCAAGAATTTGGACTGCGCGCAGGCACTCTAAATGTACCAGGGATAGTTGGACTAGGAAGTGCGATATCAATGATTAGAAATCAAGATTCAGTAAATACAAAAATAAGAGAACTGAGAGATTATTTAGTTGCAAAAATTCTCAAAGAAATTCCAGATTCAAGATTAAATGGTTCAAAGATAAAAAGATCACCGAATAATGTGAATGTAAATTTTTCGCGAGTAGAAGGGGAGAGTCTTTTAATGATGCTTTCAGCGGAGGGAGTTTTTGCTTCAACCGGTTCAGCTTGTTCATCGGGATCGCTTTCGCCATCACACGTGCTTTTGTCGCTTGGTTTGAAACCAGAAGAAACGCATGGCTCACTCAGATTGACACTGGGAAAAAATACGACCAAAAAAGAAATTGATTATGCGGTGAAAGCAATTAAAAAATCAGTAGAAAAATTGAGAAAAGTTTCTGGCAATGTGCTTAAGGATTATTATAAAAATAAATCTTAATGTTTGTAAATTTATTAAAGTTTCTTTATGAACTTTTAACTTTATAGACTTTTAACTTAACTTATATGTATTCAAAAAAAGTTCTGGAACATTTTACTCGTCCACACAATCAGGGTGTGATAAAAAATCCATCAGGAGTTGGAATGGTTGGCAATCCAACTTGCGGTGATATGATGAAAATTTATATCAAGGTAAAAAAAGATGTCAAAAAGAGGGAAGTGATAAGTGATATCAAATTTGAAACTCTGGGATGCGCTAGCGCGATTGCGACCTCATCTATGATCACCGATTTGGCAAAAAACAAGACTTTGGAGGAGGCATTAAAGATTACCAGGAATGATGTGGCGGAAGCTCTAGAGGGTTTGCCGCCAATAAAAATGCATTGTTCGAATTTAGCAGCTGATAGTTTGAGAGAAGCGGTAAGGGATTATAGAGATAAGAATAAAAAATAAAATAAATTTATCAATAAAATTGTTTTTTAAAAACCGCTCTAAAAAAGCGGTTTTTATTAAAGGGGAGTGGGGCGAGAGAAATGTCTATAGTGTCGCACAATGATACTTATACGACACTATGTATTATCCTAGGCCCTACTGAATAGATTAAGGTCTGCATACATCAATCTATCCTAATATAAATAAAAACGGCTCTCAAGTTAATTTTGGAAGCCGTTTTTTTATTTTTCTTATTTTAAATATTTCATTGGATTGATTGAAGCGCCAACTGGAATCATAAGTCCTTTGACATATTTTGATTGGACTGTTTCAAAACTTTTTGAAGTGAAAACAGAAAAGTGAAGATGTGGGCCAGTTGAATTTCCAGTATTGCCACTTTTTCCAATCTTGTCCCCTATTTTTAGAGTGCTACCTTTTGAAACGAGTTGACTACTAAGATGTCCATATAATGTGAGTAGTCCATCATTATGGTCAACCGCAACCCATTTGCCATAAGCATATTTTCCATTGTTGCCGATTCCGACAACTTTTCCGCCTTTGGCTGTGAAAATATTATTACCAGTGCTAAGTCCAAAATCAACTCCGTTATGAGGTTTGCCACCATAAGCGCCTCGTTTGGCATAGGAAGTCATTCCATATCCCTGGGTGATTCTTACTGAAGAGACTGGATAGTTGAAATATCCGCCTTTAGCAGGAGGCAAATTACTATAATCAACGGCCTTGCTTGATTCTAGGCTATATATTTCATCTTCAATGTCGGATAAAAGTTTTTCATACTTTGCTTTTTCTGCTTGAGTCTCGACGAGAATTTTTTGTTTTTGATTTTCACTTAATTGTAATTCATATTTGTCATCTTGCAATTCTTTTTTTAGTTTTTCACTTTGCTCATAGGATCCTTGAAGTTCTTTTTGGTCATCAACTAATTCTTGCTGATTCTTTTTTATGGTGGCTAATAGGTCTGACACTCTAACTCCGGATTGTCTGATATAATCCACTTGTCCAAAAGGATTTGTAAATGTATTATCCAGAAGAACTATATCTAAAATTCCCTGTTGGTCATAATCATAATAGGACTGCATCAAGCCGGAAAGCATTTTCTTTTGATAGATGATATCCTTTTCTTTTTCTTCGATGCTATTTTCCAAGGTAGTTATTTTTTCAGAAATACTGGTTAGATTTTTAATTGTTTCAAGAAGGGTTTGTTGGTTTTGGGCTTGTTCTTTGTTTATATAACCAATTTGACTATTGACGACTTCTAGTTGCTTAGTTTTGACTTCTATTATTTTTTCATATTTTTCAATTTTATCGCAATCATCAGAACATTTTTTTTGTAATGTCTGGTCAGTTGGATAGAGAGTTTTGCACTTATCCTCACAATCAACAGCAAAAACTTTTTCCAAATTTAAAAATGAAAAAATTGCGATAAAAATAAAAAATATTAATTTTGTTTTTTTGTTTAACATGAGTTTTATTTTCTTTCTTTTATATTTTGCCTATTGTATTTTTTAATCTCGATGATGTTTCTTCTTTCCCAAGCACCCAAGCGCATTCAAAGGGTGAAGGTGATTTTTTCTCTCCCGTAAGCGTGGCGCGCAGTGGCCAGAGGAGCTCTCCCCTATTTTCTCCCGCAGATTCCATCAGAATTTTTTCCAAATTTTCGCGTGTCCAATTCTCGTCCGTTATATTTTCCAAAACGTTCAAAGATTTTTCCAGGGATTTTTTCAAGTCATCGTCCGACATATCTTTCCAGCGTAAAAGTTCCTTGTCAAAATTTGCGTCGTGAAAAAAGAACTGATTACTCTCCCCCACTTCTGACAAATTTTGTAAACGGTCTTGTTCGATTGACAAAACTTTCTTAATATATTCGTCCGATTTTTTTTCTGCGCTAGTATTTTTATAAAACTCTTTTTCTTTGAAAAATTCCAAAGATTTTTCATACAATTCTTCAATGGAAAGTTTTTTTATCCACTGCGAATTTATCCAATCTAATTTTTTGATGTCAAAAACTGCGCCCGCTTTATGAACATGCGCCAAATCAAATTTTTCCACTAATTCATCAAGCGTGAAAATTTCCTGCGTTTCTCCTTTTCCTGGATTCCAACCGAGCATTGCCACGAAATTGATAATCGCTTCCTTGAGATAGCCTTTCTTTATATAATCTTCCACCGCCACATCACCTTGGCGTTTGGAAAGTTTGGATTTATCAGGATTAAGAAGAAGCGGTAGATGAGCGAATTTTGGAGCTTCCCAGCCAAAATAGCGATATAATAGAATATGAATCGGCATACTTGGAAGCCATTCTTCACCACGAATAACATGAGTAGTTTGCATATCATGATCATCTATAACACTAGCCAGATGATAGGTTGGAAATCCATCAGATTTTAGAAGTATTTGATCGGTAACTAAATTAGTATTGAATTTAACACGTCCTCGAATTACGTCATCAACCTCAATCGTTTCATCTTGTGGAACTTTAATTCGAATAGTATAAGGACAATTATTTTTTAGATTTTTATTTATTTCTTCTTCACTAACATTTTGTAAGCAAAATCTATCATAAATAGGGGGTTGTTTTTTGGCGGTTTGTTCTTTCCTCATTTCCTCGAGTCTTTCTGGTTCACAAAAACAATAGTAAGCATAACCATTTTTTACCAGCCCATCAGCATATTTTTTGTAAATTTCTAATTTTTCTGATTGAATATATGGCCCATACTCGCCCACTTCAAAAACTCCAGGGTAATTTTTTGATTCCTGACTATTTGCATTGTTACTTAACACTTTACTTAACATCACTCCTTCATTTCTTTCTAATCCCAGAAAATCCAGTGAATTTATTAATTTTTCCACCGCACCTTCGACAAATCTTTTTCGATCAGTATCTTCAATTTTAAGTAGAAAATCGCCACTATTTTTTTTGGCAAATAAATAGGCATAAAGCGCAGTTCGAAGACCTCCTACATGTAAGTATCCGGTCGGCGACGGCGCAAATCTAGTTCTGATTTTGTTCATATTATTTTATACTTTTTAATTTTTCCACAAACTCCGGAAATTCTTTTAGATTAAAATGTCCCTTATCTTCAAAAATTACTTTTTCTGTATTAGGTAGGAGTTTAGAATATTTTTCTATTTCGGAAAATGGAACCATTGGATCATCCTTAGAATGATAAAGAAAAATTTTGGAACATTGAGTAGAAAATTTTTCTAAAGATTCTCCTAGTGCAAAATCTCCTAGGTAATCATCGCTATGTGGTGCAGCGATTAAAAAAGCAGCTTTAATTTTAACTGGGAAATTATTTTCTGATAAATACTTAGTTAAGAAAAGCCCACCAAGTGATCCACCAATTAAGATTATATTGTCTTCTAAGAATTTAAAGCTTTTTTCAAACCATATTTTCCATTCGATATATTTGGCATTGTAAGCACTGGGCATCTGCGGCAAGAAAACTTCATAATTTTCACCAAGATCTCTTTGCAAATTATCTCGCCATTTTTTTCGTCCAGTTAAATATTCTTTTGTAAATTCATGATTCCGAAGATAATCCAAGTACTCTTCATAGGTCTCAAAAACATCTCCTCCGTGAATAATAAGAATTTGTTGTGGCATAATTAGTTTATTTCGTAAATATTTGTTTATTTTGTGTCTTCTACGGCTTCTTTTTCCTCCTTGTCTTTTTTAATTATTCTCCAATGCAGAAGACAAAGTGGCAAAGCGACAAGAAGCATCGTGAATGAGTCAACGTAATTTGTTTGTCTTTCTCTTTTGAAACAAATATCTCCGGAATTATTTTCTTTCCAGTTTTTATAATCAACCAGAAGAGATGCTAGTTGATCTTTTTGTTCTTGAGTTGTTATTTCACTATCTTTTGCATTTTCTATGGACTTGGAAGCTGTAAGCTCATACATCGGAGGCTCATTTCTGCACATTCCATATCCTCCTTTTTCCGCTTCCGGAAAAACATATGCCTTTAGCGTCGTGTTTATAATTCTTCCAGCTCCGACTGCTACGAAAATAAGACTGATAAGTGCTGCTAGATACAAGTAGATAGAACGAATTAGTTTTGTTGTTTTTGTTGTCATAGTTTTTATTTATTAATTAATACAAATTCTAAATATTTTACATTTTAAAGAATTATTCTGTTCACATGTTGCCTTCCATTCTCTGGGAACATTTTCACACGGATTAATTATATAAATAGTACAAACAAAATAGAGGATATATAATATGATAATCACTCCAAAAAATATTAAGATGTAGTTAGATATTTTTTTCATTAAAAAATACTTTAATTGGAAAAATTATTACCGCTTGAAAAATTCTTCGAAGTCTTTCTTTTTTAAATTTCCATTCTTGCGGTTGGAATATTCTCCACAGCCATTCTAGACCGATAATTTGCATAAAGCGCGGAGCGCGACGGACTTTTCTGGTCAGAAAATCGAAACTTCCACCAACTCCCATAGCTAAGCGTATCATATCACATTTTTGTGAATTTATGAAGAGTTCTTGATGCGGGGCACCAAAGTTGCAAAAAAGTATCTGTCCAAAAACAGAAGCTAAGCTTCTGTTTTTGTGTCTATATTTCCCCCATTAATTTCTAAATCTGGATAAATTTTCAATATAGCTTCTTTTGTTTCTTCAAAAGTACTTAGGCCATCCTTATTTACCGCTAAAAAAACATTAAGGTTTTGTTTCTGGGCGATTTTCAAAATTTCTAGCATTAAATCTGCGCCGGCAAATCTCGCTTTCAATTTTTTTCCAAATCGCCAAAAAGCTAATCTTATTCCAAATCCATCCGCCACATTCAAATTACAATTGTTGAGAATTTTTTTAAACTCCGGATTTTTTTGCGATTCTAAAATAAATTCTGGATTAATAGTGGCGATTTGATGAAATTTTGGTTCAGCTAAAAAAAATCTGACTTTTTCCAGAATTTCTTTTTTAGTGAGATTATCAACTTTTACTCCTAAAATATTCATTTTATTGTAATGGGCAAGAATCAAGAATGGAATAGCGATTTTCCTTGGAACTGAACTGGCTAGTCATAACATCGACGCTATTGGCATCAACAGTCAAAGGAAATTTCTCCAAAATAAGTGGCTTATCTTCCAAAGTTTCCCACTTATGTTTTTTTACGCGCCCCAACGTTATGTGCGGACGAAAAGATTTTTTTGGTGAAGTGGAAATTCCTAATTCTTTTTCAATGGCATTAACTAAATTTTTCAATTCTTCGCTTGGCTCTCCCGTGAGGGCAATTACCTTTGGTTCTT
This sequence comes from Candidatus Moraniibacteriota bacterium, assembly GCA_003483065.1. Taxonomy (GTDB): domain Bacteria; phylum Patescibacteriota; class Minisyncoccia; order Moranbacterales; family UBA2206; genus UBA2206. The sequence goes on from DMWY01000001.1 coordinate 73,713, forward strand.
CGGCAGAGGGAAAAAGCTCAATTTGATCAAATCTAATGTCAAAAATATCCACATCCTCGCAAGCCTTTTTGACTTTTTCGCAAATTTCTAGAACAACTTCTTCATCGGTAAAGCCTAAATAGACCAATGTTATGTGCAAATCAGCTTCTTTTTCCCATTTTACTGGTAGTTCTTGCCATTTTTCAATTGCTAAAAATAGCCTTTTTTTGACTTTTGAAGGGATATTAATACTGATAAATATTTTATTTTTCATATATAAAGTGTAGCTTCTTTTAGAAGTTTTAGCAATAAAGTGATACAATTAAGTTATGATGAATAAAAAGCAGAAATTTATTATCGATATAGTTCCATTGACCAAAATTCCGATGTCCTCCCATCAGTCTTTTTCCTATTTGTCAGATGCCAAAATTTCAATCGGAACATTGGTGTCGATTCCCCTTTTCCATAGAAGCGTGGAAGGGATTGTTTTGGGGACGAGGCAGGATTTTGAAAGATTAGGTAATATTGAACTAAAAAAAATTGAAAAAATAATCGTTGAAAATTTTCTCTCTGATAGTCAAATAGAATTAGCGAAATTTATTTCCGATTACTACATTTCTCCCTTGGGCGTAGTGATGAAAAATTTTGTCCCGAAAAGAGCTAAAATAAGGAACAAAAAACCTGCCTCATCGGCAGGCAAGCAAAAAGAAATAATTTTAACGCCTGAACAGAAAAATGCGATTGCGAAAATTTCACTACAAACTAAAAGCTACAAACTAGAAGCTAACAGCTATCTCCTCTTTGGTCCGGCTGGATCGGGGAAAACTGAGGTTTATATAAATTCAATTTTGGAACTGCGAAAACAAAATAAAAATTTCCAATTCCTGATTATCATCCCAGAAAAAACTTTGACTCCACAGGCTATGGAAAGATATGGTGCATATTTTGAACCGGAAGAAATTGTTGTTCTTTCAAGTAATATTTCCAAAGGACAATTTTATTCTAATTGGAAAAAAATTCAATCTGGCGAGGCAAAACTTATTCTTGGCACTCGAATGGCGGTTTTTGCACCTTTCAAAAAATTAGGACTAATCGTGATTGATGAAGAGCAAGATATGTCTTTCAAACAATGGGACATGAATCCGCGTTATGATGCTCGAACGGTAGCAGAAAAATTAGCCGAGATTCATGAGTGTAAAATTGTTCGCGGTAGTGCTACGCCAAGTATCGAATCCTATTATCGCGCAATTAACAAAGATTTAAAATTAGTAGAATTGCCGAAATTGCTTTTAGCGGACAGTCCGCTAGAGGGCGGACTGTCCGCGTCTATAAAAACACCCACTACTTCTATTGTCGATATGAAAAAAGAACGCTGGACGAAGAACTATACTTGCATATCAAGAAAACTAAAAGGTGAAATTGAATATGCGCTAAAAAATAAACAGCAATCAATTTTGTTCATCAATCGCCAAGGAATGAGCAGTTTTTCAATTTGTGAAGCGTGTAAGGCAGTGCTCAAATGTCCCAAATGTGAGCGGGCGCTAGTATATGAAAAAGGCGGATTCTACAAATGCAATCATTGTAATTATAAGACGAGTATTTTTCCAAAATGCGAGAAATGTGGTGGGATAAGTTTCAAAAATGTTGGATTAGGAACGCAAAAAGTAGAAAAAGAAATTTCGAGTTTGTTTCCTTTGGCCAAAATAATTGTGGCTGACACAGCCTCTTCAAAAGAACTAAATTTTCATGAAAAAATTTATGGCGCTTTTTCCAAAGGTGAGGCGGATATTTTGATTGGAACGCAGATGATTTCCAAGGGTTGGGATTTGCCTCGTGTGTCATTGGTTGGTATAATAGATGCAGATAATCTTTTGTCATTTCCTGATTTTTCGGCTGAAGAAAAGGCCTTTCAAATAATCTCTCAGCTTGCCGGCAGAGTGAATCGCCCTGGTGCACGTTTTCCTGGAGAAGTTGTTATCCAAACATATCAACCGGAAAACAAAATCATCCAACTGGCATCAGAAAATAATTTTCAAAGTTTTTTTCAAAAGATAATCGAAGAACGAAAAGCTTTGAATTTTCCGCCTTATGGGAAAATTGTGAAATTAGTTTTTCAGGATTATAATTTTGAAAAAGTGGAAAAAGAAAGTCAAGACACATTTGAGAGTTTTGAAAATATAAAAGGGTTAAAGATTTCCGAACCACATACTCCCCTGCTCTCAAAAATAAGAGGACGCTGGCGAAAGCAAATGATTGTCAAATTTCCAGATAAAATTCCAATTGAATTAGAAAAAGAAATCAGAAAGCTCAAATCAGGCTGGGTAATAGATCGAGATCCAATATCTATCATTTGAACATGTTAATATGTTAAAATGCTAAAATGATTTTATGATTTTACCAATAATAACCTATCCAAATGAAATTCTTCGTCAAAAAGCGAAGAAGATAAAAGAACCAAAAAGTCGAGAAATAAAGGACTTGATTTTGGATATGCTTGAAACTATGGAAGATAGTGGTAATGCGTTGGGACTAGCTGCTCCGCAGGTGGGACAATCAGTGCAACTTTGTATTATAAAATTAGATGGAAAAACGCATATTCTAATCAACCCAAAAATTGCTAGAAAATCTTGGGGAAAAGAAATTTGCGAAGAAGGTTGTTTGTCTTTTCCTGGGAAATTTATCCCAGTTAAGAGACACAAAAAAGTCACCGTGAAGGCTTTGGACAAAAAAGGAGAAAAAATTGAAATCAAAGCTGAGGGACTTCTCTCGCGAGCTTTGCAACACGAGATTGATCATTTAAATGGGATGCTTTTTATAGACAAAAAATAAATGGATAATAAAATTAATCCAAGGATAATTTTCATGGGGACGCCGGATTTTGCGGCGAATATTTTGCGCGTGATGCTCAAAGAAAAACTTGATATCATTTCAGTTTATACTCAGGGTGACAAAAAAGTTGGAAGAAGTCAATCTTTGGAAAAATCGGCGGTTAAAAATGTTGCTGAAGAATATAAAATAAAAGTTTTCGAACCGAAAAAATTTGATGAAGGTGTTGTGCGTGAAATTGAAAATCAAAAACCAGATTTGATTATTGTTAGTGCTTATGGAAAAATTTTACCAAAAATTGTTTTGGAAATTCCGCGTTTTGGTGTGATCAATACTCATCCGTCGAGCTTACCAAAATATCGCGGAGCCTCACCAATTCAAAACGCCATTCTGAATGGCGAAAAGAAAACGGCAGCAACTATTATGTGTCTAGTGGAAAAAGTTGATGCGGGTGATATTTTGAAACAAGAGGAAGTTGAGATCGGAGAGTATGAAACTTATCCGGAACTCTCCCAAAGACTTTCAGATATTTCAGCGAGACTTCTTATAGAAATAATCCCACTTTTGATAGCAGGAAAGATAGAGCCTAAAAAACAAAATGAGAGCGAGGCTACTTTTTGTCAATTAATCAAAAAGGAAGATGGAAAAATCAATTGGGAAGATAAGGCAAGAGACATTTATAATCGTTTCAGAGCGTTCTATGTTTGGCCTGGAATATTTACCTATTTCGAAAAGGATAATCGAAGTCTACGGTTAAAATTAAATAAGGTTAGTTTGGATGAGCATTCAAAAGAAAATGATTTTGAAAATGGAAAAGTTTTCGAAGAAAATGAAGTGGTAAAAGTCAAAACTAGCAAAGGTAATATTATTTTAGAAGAAGTTCAATTGGAAGGAAAAAACAAAATGCAAGCAACGGATTTTGTTCGCGGATATGCGAATTTTGTCGGAAGCGTGCTAAAATAAAAATATGTATCAAAATAACAATCAGCCAAAAAATAATTTATTGCCAATTACGATTGGTTTTTTCTTGATTGTTATAGTGACAGCTCTTTTCTTTGTGAAATCATCATGGATGAATAAGAAAAAAGAAGCTACTTTTGTGAAAAATCAAGAGCAGGAAAAAGCTGACGATTTGCAAAAATATTCGAGCATAAAATCATCGGAACTACTCAAAAAAATAAATAGTGATGAAAAAATAGAAATTATTGACATTCGAGATGCGCAAAGTTTTTCGCAAAGTCATATTGTGGATGCGAAAAACATAACACTCGACGAGTTGATCGCAAATTTTCCTTTTACTGAAAAAAACGGCACCTATTTTATAGTCGATGATTTAGGTCTCACTTCCAATGAAAAACAAGCGATGGATATTTTTGCTAAAAAGGGTTTTCAGAATATTTTCTATCTTGAGGGCGGGATATATGCTTGGACGAATGAAATAAATCCGATAATAGAGATTGGCAACCCCAATTCCTTTTCTAATCAGGCGAAAGTAAATTATATTAAAAATGATGAATTGAAAAATTTGATAGAGCAAGACAGTGAATCGCTATATATAGTTGATTTGCGAAACGCTTCTGAATTCACTAGTGATCATTTGAAAAATGCCATTAACATTCCGCTAGAAAACTTAGAAAGTCGACGCAAAGAAATTCCAACCTACAAAAGAATTATTCTTTATGATAACACCGGCCTACTCGCTTTCCAAGGCGCCGTCCGACTTTTCGATATGGGCATTCTAAATGTCAGCGTCCTAACTGATGGCCTGAATACTTGGAGGCAAAAAGGTTTTGAAGTGGTGAAATAAGTTTTACTTTAAATATTTTCTAGCGAACGTGAGGGCGGCGATTGTTTGACAATCAGAAAATTTTCCATTGTCTAACATTTCATATGTCTTGGCAATTGAAATTTCTTTTATTTTTAAACCTTTCTCAGTTTCTTCCAAATTTTGCTTGGTTTTAGTTAAGTTATTTGCAATAAATATTGTGCATTGTTCTGCACATGGTCCACTCCATGGATTATATATTCCGATTTTTTTCCATGATTTTGCCGTATAGCCAAGTTCTTCCTCGAGTTCCTTTTTCGCTGCCGTAAGGGCGGTATAACCTTTTTCTTGTCCCCCGCCAGGGAGTTCTAGTGACCATTTTTTGATTGTATAGCGATATTGGTAGGAAAAAATTATTTTATTGTTTTTGATTGGTACAATAAATACTGAGCGATCAGTGTTGTTGGTGTGGATAATATAATAATTACCTACGGAATGGTTGGGGGTGATGAATTTTTCATGTGTCACACAAAACCAAGGATTTTTATAATCTATTTTTTCTGATAATTTAGTCCATGGTTTTTTAGAGAGTATTTTATTTTTCATAGTATAAATTTATTTTTTACTTTGATTTACTCCAAACTCTTTGCTTGTTCACTTCCTCTTTTTCACGAAATGCCTTCTCTAAATCAATATCATACCTATTAGCAATAGAACAGATAAATATTAGCACGTCCGCGAGCTCCTCGTCGATCGAACTAAACTTTGAATTATGGTCAATTTTTATATTTTCACTTTTGCGAATAGCCTTAAAAAGCTCACCAACTTCTTCGCCTAACATTAAACATTTTTGCAAAACATTTTGATCCGCAAAGCCTCGTTCATTCTCAAGCTCACGGACATATTGCTGGAAATCACTTAATATTGGTTTTTGATTTAGAATAGGCATAGTTTTATTAGTTAAGTTTTAATTATAAATGTTTCAATCTTCCTTTCGCCTCCTGAATTGAATTATAATTTTTTCTTTTTAGAATTTCTTCTAATTCTTGATTTATTCTAGTAAAGCACGATTCTCCTTCTTTTTCAAAGACAGTAGCAACTTGCACAGCATCTGCGCCAGCGATGAGAAATTCGAAGGCATCTAGGCCCGATTTTATCCCGCCAACGCCAAAAATTGAAACTTTGTCGTCTAACAACTCATAAAAAGCCCTAACATTCGCCAAGGCGATTGGTTTGATATAATCTCCGCAAAGACCGCCGAAACCTTTTTTCGGTTTGATTACGGGCATCTCTTTTTCTGGATCTATAAATAGTGTATTGCCAACAGAATTGATGCAGGTGATAAAAGAAATATTATATTTCAAAATTAACTGTGCCATTTGTTTCTGATGAATAAAATCAAAATAGGCTGGCAATTTTAGTCCCAATGGAATGTCACCTAAATTTGAAATGACGCGAAGAACTTTTTCAGTTTGTTCAAAGTCATAAGCAACTTGCGATTTTCCTTCCACATTTGGACAGCTCAAATTTACTTCAATCAAATTCACTTCGCTTTTTTGAAAAGCTTCAACCATCACCCTATAATCTTCAATGGAAAGTCCAGCAACACTGGCAATAATTGGTTTGTTATATTTTTTAAGCTGAGACGCAAAACGAATATATTTTTGGTAGCCTAAATTTGGCAAACCCATACTTTGAATTGAACCTAACGGCAAGTGAACATATCTTGGCTCAGGATTGCCAATTCTTGGCTTAATCGTACATGATTTCATCATAATCGCCGATGAATCTGATTTCGCAATTATTTCCAACTCTTCCAATATCGAATCTGACGGTCCTGATGCATTGCAAATATACGACGCAAGTTCTATTTTGGAAATTTTTGTTTTAGATAACATTCTTAATATAAGAAATGAATTATTTCTTCGTCTCGCACGGCGGACAATTTTTTGGTTCGTTGTGGGTGTAGGAATATAGGAAGAGAGCTTGAGAAGCGAAGACTTTGAGGATCTCGATGTTTTTTGGGTTGCTTTCTTCTTTTTCATCAAATCCGCAGATAATCAAATAACTTTTAATGTCGTTTATTTTTTGACCGGAAGAGATAATCAGACAATCATTATCTTTCTTCACATTCACATTATCTTTCATTTCAATCAAAACATCATTTTTAATCATTCCTTGGTTATTTTCAGAGCGGAATTCTTTTTTGGTTTTCAAATCATTTATATTAATAAAACGAAGAGAAACGGAATCAGCTTTTAAGAGAAAACTGGTGGCACTCACAATTGACTGATAGGTTTCTTTTTCATGAGCCTTACTAAGCACGGACCGATCAGAAAGCCCAAGAGCTGTGTTCATCAAAAGATCCATTTTGCGATTTACTTCTCCGATATAACTATATGATTCAACCAAATCCTTGACGGTTTGTTCAATTTTTTTCTTGTCTTTCTCTTTCTCTTTTTTGTGAAAAATCAATTGTTGTTCATTTTTTATGAAAATTGCAAACGCCATTGCGCCCATAAAAAAAATCAAGATTTCTTCTAATCTTGATTCTGAAATAACACCAAAATTTGTGCGAACGATGTCGGGCACAAGAACCGTTATTATGAAGATGATAAGAAAAATCCAATACATAAATTATTTTGAGGGAATTCTGTTGGCAACTTTTCTTTCGGAAAAAATAAAAATATATAAAATTTCCAAAATAGCTAGGGTGTTTATGAGCAAAAGAAGAACAAACCAAATACTGTCCCCTCTTCGAGCTGATTTCCAGAGGGCAAAACCTTTCCAGGGCAATGTCCAAACAACGGCAATTATTATAATTAGAATTTCTATTTTCATATAATTAAGTCTTAGGTAATTTTAATATACCACAAACAAGAAAATTAGCGCAACAGTGTCAAAAGTTTCTTTTTAAGCATTTCAATTTCTTCAAAATTATGAATAGAAACTGGAATAACTTCACATTTATTTTTTGCTTGGAATTTTTTCATTTGCTTGGCTAAATCTTTAGGGTCGATCAAATCACTTTTGGTAAACAAAACTAGCTCTTTTTTTTCTAATAGTTCCGGATTATATTTTCCTAATTCTTTACGAATTACTTTGTAATCACGAAGGATATCGTCTGATTCCAGCGATAGACAATGAACCAATATTTTTGTTCTTTGAATGTGGCGCAAAAATTTTATCCCCAATCCTTTTCCAGCGGAAGCGCCTTCAATTAATCCTGGAATATCAGCAATTATAAAGTCATCAAATACGCCCAGATTTGGTTCAAGGGTGGTGAAATGATAGGCGGCCACTTTTGCGTGAGCGGAAGTGATTTCGTTGAGTAGGGATGATTTTCCGGCGCTTGGGAGGCCAATTAGCCCAATATCCGCGATAAGACGGAGTTCCAAAGAAAATTCAAATTTTTGACCGAGTTTACCCTCCTTGAATTCTTCCGGTGAAGTATTGGTCGAAGAGCGAAAAAAGAAATTGCCTTGTCCGCCAACTCCACCTCTAGTGGCAAGAATTTTCTCTCCAACCTTGGTAATTTCAATACTTTTGCCAGTTTCTAATTGTGTGATTACTGTACCAATTGGTACAGTCAAAAATAGGTCTTTTCCATTCGGCCCGTCAGATCGATTAGATCTCCCTCTGGCTCCATCCTCCGCATAATGCTCTTTAAGGTGACGATATTTATTCAAAGCAAAAACATCGGATACGCCCTCAAAATAAACCGATCCTCCATTACCACCCTTTCCGCCAGTCGGTCCCAGAGACATCATTATTTTGTCAAAAGCCACGACCCCGTCGCCTCCTTTGCCAGCTTCAATTTTGATTTTAGCTTCATCAGTGAGCATAATTTTCTTTACTAATTACTAATTTATTAAGAATATACTAATGCATTATTGTTTATATACTATACTGCAAATTTATTAATTAGTAAAGGAAATAAAAAAAACGCCCCGTGAGGAACGTTAGCAACGTTTTTTCTCCTCACGGGGTAAAACTTCTTTGATCAGTAATCGCATAGGATCCCTCCTTTTTTTATGCGTAAAACAGAACTAATAAAATATTATGATAATTTATTTTTATTGTCAAATTTTTTCGGCACCGGATCATATCCTCCATCATTCCAAGGATGGCAACGGATAATTCGTTTGATGCCAAGATACCCACCCTTGGCCACGCCAAAGCGGTCAATCGCTTCATAGGTGTATTGACTGCAGGAAGGATGAAAACGGCAATAGCGCTCGGAGGTGACGCGAGATAGCCAGCTATGATCAAGGGAAAGTGTTTTTTGATAAAGCCGGATTAGAAATAAAATTATCTTTTTCATATTTAATTTATTTAGCTCTTTGTCAATAATTATATTTACTGGTATAATTTACCTATAATAGTTTATTCTAATACTTCTACTGCAAATCTACAAATAGAATTCTAATTTGTAAATTCGTAGGTTAAAATTTATGGAAACAGTCAAATGTAATGATTTGGTTTGGCATTATTTCAAAGAACCTAATGCAGATGATGTGTTAAAAATTCAAAAAAAATATAATCTACATCCACTCATCATTGAAGAATTTTCCACGCCGACATTGCGTCCAAAAGCCACACAATATGACAACTGCCTCTTCCTCTCTATCCATATTCCCCTTTTTGACACTGAGGACAAAACTACTTATCCAGCAGAAATTGACATAGTTCTTTGCGAAAATGCTTTGATTACTTCTCATGACCGAGATATTTTTCAACTGACTGATTTTTTCAATGAATTGAAAGACGACAAAGCCAAAAGAGAAATTTATATGAATCAGTCTCCGGGTGCACTATTGCGTTATGCAATCGAAATGCTTCTCGAAACTTGTTTTCCAAAACTCGATCACATTTCCAAAAAATTAGATTATGTAGAAAAAGAAATTTTTGCTGGTCACGAAAAGGAAATGGTTTTTGAAATATCGGTAGTCAAAAGAGATATTTTGAATTTTCGTCGTACAATGAAACCGCAACGCTCAGTTTTTGAATCTTTGGCGCAAAAAGATTTCAAGCTAATTGAACCCGCTCTAAAGCCATACTATCAAGATTTAATTGGAACCAATATTCGCATTTGGAATAATTTAGAAAGTGCTAAAGAAACTATTGAATCCTTGGAAGAAACAAATAATTCTCTGCTTTCCAATAAGCTAGATATGACAATGAAAGTGCTCACGATTTTTTCCGCCGTGATGCTTCCAATGACAGTTTATTCTAATATTCTTGCCATGAGCGCCGACATTCCTTTTGGCAAAGACCCGCATGCTTTTTGGATTCATCTTGCGATTATGTTTTTTCTCTCCGCAATGACTATTTCAATTTTTAAGATGAGAAAATGGTTGTAGTCCTTACGAATTACGAATCTATACGAATCTATACGAATGTACGAATTTACGAAAAATAAGAAATTTTAAAAAATTTATGTTATCACTCTATAACACTTTAACTAAGCAAAAAGAAGCATTCAAATCAATTAATCCCGGAAAGGTCGGGATGTATTCTTGTGGGCCGACCGTCTATGACTATATTCACATTGGCAATATTAGGGCCTATCTTAATGCGGATATTTTGAGAAGATATTTGGTGTATTTGGGTTACGAAGTACGGCATATAAAAAACATCACAGACGTTGGACACTTGACCGAGGATGATATCGCTCAGGGTGATTCTGGCGATGACAAGATTGCCAAAAAAGCGCTTAGCGAGAGAAAAACCCCGGAAGAAATTGCGCGTTTCTATGAAGAAAAATTCAAAGAAGTAGAAAAAGAAATGAATATTTTGCCTGCACACTATTTTCCTCGCGCGACCGCTCATGTCCCGCAGATGATAAAAATAATTTCAAGTCTTATTGAAAAGGAATATGCTTACGAAAAAAATGGCAACGTATTTTTTGATGTGACAAAATTTGACGAATATGGAAAACTTTCCGGCAATACTCTCGATAATTTGAAAGTCGGAGCACGTCTCGAAGAACATCCAGACAAAAAAAATCCTTGGGATTTTGCATTGTGGCTCAAAGCTTCCAAGGAACATTTGATGAAATGGGAAAGTCCTTGGGGAATCGGATATCCTGGATGGCACATTGAGTGCTCAGCAATGAGCACGGAATATTTGGGAGATACGCTTGACATTCACACCGGTGGAGAAGACAATATTTTTCCTCATCATGAAGCAGAAATTGCTCAAAGCGAATGTTCTAGCGAAAAAAAGTTTGTTAATTTTTGGGTGCATAATCGACATCTTTTGGTGGATGGGAAGAAGATGTCAAAATCGAAAGGTAATTTCTATCTCTTGAAAGATATCCTAGAAAAAGGCTATACTGCCAACGAAATGCGCCTCCTTCTTCTTTCTTCGCACTATCGCAGTCAAATGAATTTTACTTGGGAGGCCATGGAACAGGCCAAAAATAATTTGCAAAAAATTTCTGATTGGGTGAATAATTTGAAGAATGTTTCTGGTGTGTCGAAAGGTGAACTTTTGGAAAAAATAGATTTTTCTCATATTTATCAAAAACGCTTTGAAAGCGCGATGAATGATGATATCAATACCCCACTGGCCTTAGCGGTTATATATGATTTGATTAGCGAGACTAACAAAATGATTTCTGAGGACAAATTGGACAAGGAAACAGCGGATAATATTTTGAAATTTTGGGAAAGAATAAATAAGGTTTTTGGATTGATAATCTCAGAAAACAAAATTGAAATTCCAGCGGATATTTTGACGCTCGCCGAAGAGCGAAAACAAGCTCGTATCAGTGGAAATTTTGCAGTGTCAGATGAACTGCGAAAAAAAATTGAATTAGCAGGTTATGTGATTGAAGATTTAAAGGATAATAATTATTTAATTAAAAAATAAAATCATGACTGATGAATGTATAAAAAAATGTAAGGTGACGGATGTGGAAAAAAATGCTTGTGCGTGTGATATCCATAGGTCAGCTGAAGACAAAGTGGAGGATTTGAAAGAAGCTATTGCAGCTTTAGGATATAAGGTGGAACAAACTCCTGAGGGAGATATAAAAATAAGTGAATAAAAATTTTTGGTTAAAATTGAAAAAACCAATCTTGGCTCTGGCGCCGATGGCAGGCATAACGGATAGTGCGTTCCGTCAGATTTGCCAAAGATATGGAGCGGATGTGGTGTATTCGGAAATGGCGAGCGTGAGCGCGCTTTTTTTCAAGCCACAAAAAACTTTGGAGTTGGTAAAATTTGATAAAACCGAGCGACCATACGTCGTACAACTTTTTGGCAAGGAGCCAGCACATTTTGCCAAAGCGACTAAAATTATTTCGCAAATAGTGAAACCGGATGGCATCGACATCAATTTTGGTTGTCCGGCTAAAAAAGTTTTTGGTCATGGTTCAGGTTGCGCGCTAATGATGCAAAAAGAATTGGCACGTGAAATTATTTCGGCCGTTTGCGAAAATACTAAATTGCCGGTATCGATAAAAATTCGTGCTGGCGTCAAGGATACGACCGCCTTAGAATTTGTCAAAAACACAGCTGATCTCCCCTACTCGGCTATTATGATTCACGGTCGAACATATGAGGGTGGGTTTTCCGGCCCGCTAAATTTCAAACTTGTTGAAAAAATAAAAAAAATGTTTCCTGATAAAATTGTTTTGGCTAATGGTGGGATAAATTCAGCCGAGGATGGTGCGAAAATATTACAAAATTATCCCCTTCTTGATGGTCTTGGAATTGCTCGGGGCGCTTGGGGAAGGCCGTGGATATTTGAGGAAATCAAAGATTTATTGAATTGTGTAGAGACGCCCCGACGGGGCGTCTCTACGGGGGCAAATTATGATTTCCCACGCATCAAAAAAATCATGCTTCTTCATGCAAAATTAATCCACAAAGACAAGGGTCAACAAGGTCTTTTTGAAATTAGAAAGCATATGAGCTGGTACGTCAAAGGCTTCCCTGGGGCTTCAGAACTGCGTAGAAAACTAGTTATGGCGAATAGCTTAGAGGAAATAAAGGAAATTCTAAGCTAATCTTTTTATTTAATAACTTGCGCATAAACTGGGTAAAAGCGCAAGTTGATTTTTGTGGGTTAGTTGCTATAATGTATAAACGATAAAGAAAAAAATTATGGCAAAATCAACCTCAAACAACGACCTAAAAATTCCACCACAAAACATCGAGGCTGAAAGATCGGTTTTGGGGGCTTTGATGTTGGATAAGGATGCGGTTATTAAGATTGCCAATCTGGTGCGATTAGGTGATTTTTATCGGGATGATCACAACATCATCTATGAAGCGATGATGGAGCTCTATGAACAGCGCGAACCGATTGATGTTTTGAGTTTGTCTAATCGTTTGGAAGAAAAAAAACTTTTGGATAAGGTTGGCGGTTCCAGTTATTTGACTGAACTGGTAAACAGCGTGCCTTCTAGTTCAAATATTGCTCATTATGCCAAAGTGGTGCAAAAAAAATCTACTTTGCGAAAACTGATTATCACAGCCAGTGAAATTGTGGAGCTGGGTTATCGCGAAGAGGAAGACGTGGAAAAAATTCTTGATAGCGCTGAACAAAAGCTTTTTGGAGTTTCACAAAAATATATCAAGCAGGATTTTGTGCCAATCAAATCAATTTTGGAATCAGCTTTCAATCGAATTGATGAACTTCACAAGGGCGATCATAAATTACGCGGTATTCCAACAGGCTATCCTGATATGGACAATATCTTGGCTGGCTTTCAAAAATCTGATTTGGTAATTTTAGCTGCGCGACCTTCGATTGGAAAAACAACTCTCGCACTTGACCTTGCTCGTCAAATTGCTGTTAAGGAAAAAGTGCCAGTAGGAATTTTTTCACTGGAAATGGGCGCCGACCAATTGATCGACAGAATGCTTTCGGCTCAATCAGGCGTGGATTTGTGGCGACTGCGTACCGGAAGACTCAAAACTGGCGAAGGTGATGATGACTTCCAAAGAATTGGCGAGGCAATGGGAACACTCTCTGAGGCTCCAATTTATATTGATGACGCTGGAAGTGCCAATGTAATGGAGATGCGTACCATGGCAAGACGATTGCAATCAGAACATAATGTGGGACTGATTATAATCGACTATTTGCAACTTATGGAAGGTAGAAATGGTGGTGGTGACAACCGCGTAAATGAAATTTCAGAAATTTCCCGCGCATTAAAACAATTGGCGCGTGAACTCAATATTCCAGTCATCGCGCTTTCTCAGTTGTCGCGTGCGGTGGAATCTCGCAGTCCGCAAATTCCAAAACTTTCTGACCTTCGTGAATCAGGATCAATCGAGCAGGACGCCGATGTCGTCATGTTTTTGTATCGTGAAGATCGTGAAAAACCCGATACGCCAAACAAGAATATTGTTGAAGTGCATGTGGCAAAACACAGAAATGGTCCAGTTGGCAGATTTTCTCTATATTTCCAAGAAAATTCCACTACCTTTAAGTCATTAGAACGGGTTCATACTGAATAAAATGTATCCAAAATCTTTCAAAAAACTAATTGATTATTTTTCTTCCCTTCCCTCTGTAGGACCAAAAATGGCTGAAAGGCTGGTTTTGTATCTCTTTAAACAAGACAAAGAAATGCTAGTTGAATTTGGCAATTCTCTTTCAAATTTGAAAATAAATCTGCGTCATTGTGAAAAATGTTTTAATATCAGCGAAGAAAATTTATGTGATATATGCAAAGATGGTTCTCGAAATATTAACAAAATCTGCGTGGTTGAAGAACCGCTTGATATAATTGCCATTGAACGAACAAAAAAATATGACGGACTCTATCATGTTTTGGGTGGAACATTGGGTATTGCAAAAAATGATGATCCAAGTCAATTGAAATTAAACGAATTGCAAAAAAGAGTATCAAATGAAAAAATTGGAGAGATAATTTTGGCCATGAATCCAACTACTGAGGGTGACGCTACGGCGCTTTATATTGCCAGAATGCTAAAGGAAACTTCTGCCAATGTCACCAAGCTTGCTCGCGGACTTTCCACGGGCTCTGACATCGAGTACGCTGATGAGCTAACACTAGGAAGTGCGATAATAAACAGGAAATAAGTAAAGAAGAAAATTAGAAATTAGTTTAAGAAAATAGAAAGCAGAAAAAAGTTTTTTTATATTCAATTTTCCAATTTCAAATTGCCTGAGCTATTTTCTAATTTCTAACAACCAATTTCCAGACTTAAAAAAAACAGGCTTTCGCCTGTTTTTGCTTTATCCAATCTTAGTGATTTCCACCTCTGTCATCGTCTGTCTGTGTCCGAATTTCACCTTGTATCTTTTCTTTGGTTTGAATTTGATTCCTGTCACTTTTTTACCTTTAGCAGTTTTTAGAATTGTGCCTTCAACTGTGACGCCGGTAAGGATTGGGGTTCCAATTTTGACGTCTTTTTCATCGCCCAAGAAAAGGACTTCAGAAAAAACAATCTTACTCCCCTCTTCGCCTTCCAGTTTTTCTACCTTGATTTTGTCGCCTTCATTAACTTTATACTGTTTTCCGCCAGTTTTTATAATTGCCAACATAGCTGTTTTTATGAGTTTGTTATAATTAAGTAAAATACTACCTAAATACTATATCGCACGGACGCTAATTTGTCAACTGTTTCTGGACAAAATGCGCTTTCTATAGTAGCATATTAAATATGGAAAGTTGGAAAAGAAAAGTGTTTTTTTGGATTTTAGTGCTACTGTTTTTTTTAACAGTGCCGGTTATAATCCTCAATGCTAAGGGTTATCGCTTCGATAAGGATCGAGGTGTTTTTGTGCATAGCGGAACCATTACTTTCAAATCTAATCCACAAACTGTTGATGTAAAACTAAATAATGAGCTTTTCGAATCGAAAAAATTAAATCGAATAAATAGTTCTTTTAATGTTTCAGGTATTGTTCCGGGAGAATATAATGTTCAGGTCTCAGCTCCAGATTTTCAAACTTGGAGCAAAAAAACTCAGGTGCATAGTGGATTGGCCAGTGAATTTTGGAACGTGCTTCTTGTTCGAAAGGATTATGAAAAAGCTGAGCTTAATACCCCAGAAATTCAAAAATTCTTCACTTCTCCCAGAAATGATCTTTTGGCCTATATCACAAACAAAGAGAATGATTTGACTGTAAATATTTTCAATATAGCGACAGGCTTAGTTGATCAAGAAATTAATTTTTCCGATTGGCAATTTATTGAAGATGCTAAAAAAGAAAATATTGAATGGTCCCCTGACAATTCTTTTTTGTCAGTGCCGGTTAAAAAATTAACAGAAATTACCCCACAAAAAGAAAAAAATATTCTCGTGAAAAATCCAGCAAAAAAGTTAGCCAGTGAAACACCTGTGGAGTATGAGTATAACTATTTTATTTATGATTTTGCCAATAAAAACAGTCTTAATCTCACTGAAATTTTGAATAAAAAAGAAATTCATAACGTCAGGTGGGATCCGAGAGAGATTGGTTTTTTGTTTTTTCTAGAAAACAATATTCTTTTTCGGGTGGATATAAAAAATCCTCAAAATGCGGTTGAAATCGCTTTGGATGTTTCCAGTTTTGATCTTTCGGGTTCCTATGTCTATTATGCTCAAAATTCAGGACTGTTATACAAAAATAGTTTGGACGGAAAAAACGAGCCGACTCAAATTACAAATAATTTTCCTGGTTTCCAAAGTGTCAAAATTTCCTCTGTGGTAGTTTATGATGATTCGAGAATTGCTTTGATTTTGGAGAATAAGGATTTTTATATTTTCAATAAAGGTGATTACGGAGATTATTTTAGAAAATTAGCCGACAATATTGAAGAAGCGCATTTTTCCGATGATGGCAAAAAAATTCTTTTCTGGTCAAACAATGAAATTTCTGTCTATTTTTTACGTGAACAACTTTCTCAACCAATTCGCCAAGAAAATGAAATGCAAAATATCACTCGCTATAGCGAGCCGATCAAAAATGTTCAATGGTTCAAAGATTACGAGCACGTTATTTTCAATTCTGGGAAATGGATAAAAATTATCGAAATTGACCCGCGAGATCATGCGAATTGCATGGATCTCATTAATACGGAGACGCTAAATCCTTTCGTTATCTACAATGGCGCCTTGGAGAAAATGTATTTCATTGACACAAAAGATGCTATTGCTAACCTATTTTCCATAACCTTTCCCGAAAAAACTACTTTCTTCGGAATCGGCGGATAAAAGTATGCAAATAGCGCGCTACCTGCCTCGCGTCGACAAGCGGTCTCTGCGAGTCGAGGCGGGCGAATGCCGGACATGCGAATCACTAGATTTATCTGTCTTTATAATTTTTCTCGTAGTAATTCTGGTATTCGCCAGATTTTATTTTTTTCCACCAACTTTCATTTTCTTTGTACCACTGAATAGTTTTTTTCATTCCATCTTCAAAAGAAGTTTTTGGCGTCCAGCCAAGTTCGTGCTGAATCTTGGAAGAATCAATTGAATAGCGTAAATCATGCCCTTTTCGATCTGCTACAAATTCAATCATTTTTTCGTCCTTGCCCATAAATTCTAGAATTTTATAGGTAATTTCTTTGTTAGTTTTTTCGCAGTTTCCACCAATGCAATAAGTTTCGCCAATTTTGCCTTTTTGCAAAATAAGATCAACTGCGCCGGAGTGATCTTCAACGTAGAGCCAATCGCGAACATTCATTCCATCGCCATAGAGTGGAATTTTTTTGTCTTCAATTAAATTTGTCACAAATAGTGGGATTAGTTTTTCTGGAAATTGATAGAAGCCATAATTATTAGAACAATTAGAAATTGTAATTGGCAGACCGAAAGTGTGAAAATAGGCTCGTACCAAGTGGTCTGAAGACGCTTTAGAGGCGCTGTAGGGGCTCCTGGGGTCATAAGGTGTGGTTTCATTGAAAGGTGCGTCATTTGGGCCAAGGGATCCAAAAACCTCGTCCGTGGAAACGTGATGAAAACGAATATTGCCATTTTGACGGGCTGCTTCCAATAAATTGAATGTGCCTAGGACATTCGTTCGAACAAAAGCTTCTGGTCCTAAGATTGAGCGATCTACATGTGATTCAGCGGCGTAGTGCACGATGGCATCTGGTTTTTCATCGGAAATTATTTCGTTGATTTTTTCTTTGTCGGAAATATCAGCTTTGACAAATTTATAATTCGGATTATTTTCAATAGATTTCAAATTTTCCAAATTGCCGGCATAAGTCAAGGCGTCTAAATTGACGATTTTGTCCTCGGGATGTTTTTCGATCCAATAGTGAATAAAATTTGAACCGATGAACCCTGCACCTCCTGTGACTAATAGTTTCATATGGTTTTTTTTAAAATTTATTATCTAAATTTTTCAAATTTGGCCATTTGCTGTCGCGCTCAGAAAGAATTGGATTTTCCAGAGGCCAGTTAATTTTCAAATCTGGATCATTCCAAGCGATTCCACCTTCAAAGTCAGGCTCATAAAAATTGTCCGCTTTATATAGAACCTCCGTATTATTTTCCAGCGTTATAAATCCATGTGCAAAACCACGCGGAACAAAAAGCATTTGAAAATTTTCGGCTGATAGCTCGAAGGCTTCCCATTTTCCAAATGTTTCACTGTCACGGCGAAGATCAACGATTACATCTAAAATTTTGCCACTTATAACTCTTATGAGTTTGGTTTGCACATATGGTGGAAGTTGAAAATGCAGTCCGCGAAGCGTTCCTTTTTTTTCTGATTTTGAATGATTGTCTTGCACAAATTCTGCTTCAATCCCCTCTTTCTCAAATTTTTTCTTAGAATAACTTTCCAAGAAAAATCCTCGGTTGTCGCCAAAAACTTGTGGCTTAATTATGCGTGCGTCTTTGAGGGTGGTTTTTATAAATTCCATAAATTTTCATTTCCCCCTTCTCCCTTAGGGAGAAGGTGCCCAAAGGGCGGATGAGGGAGAAACTAAGATTGTTTTATTATTTTAAATTTAATTCTTCCCTCTCTGTCGCGAGTACGCGACATCTCTCCCAAAGGGAGAGAGGGAATCTTTTGTTTTTTCTATTCTATCACACCCAAAAATTAAATAAAGCCCGACCAGAAAATTCTCTGGTCGGGCTTCGGGCATTTTTTTATGTCATGCAATAGCTTACAGATGCTATGACAAGCATAAAGCCGGCAACCCAAGAAACAACGCCGGTGAGAAAATAATAATATTTCAACTTATATCTCCTCTTCTGTTGATTATGGGATAAATTTGGAATGATGACATTTTTGACAAATAAGTCTAACGCCATCTTCGGGAATTTCGAAATCATATTCCGTATCCCAGCTACCGCATTTGCGACAGCGGTTGGAAAAACGGAAAATCAAATAAACAACAGCCAGAATTGCAAAGATTGCTCCAATTATTTTCATTGCATTTTCCTTTTTTAATCTCCTCGGTTTATTGTTAAAAAAACTTCCTCCCTTGTTTATATAAAAAATTTTATATCAAAATTATTTCTCTTTTGATAATTTCCATTCGTTCTTAATGTTAACATCATAACTTTTCCTTTCTCCATTTTTATTAATAACTGTTATTTTCCCTGGGAGCTGTGAGACACCAGATTGTTTTTGTATTAATAGATCATAATTATTTATATCCAAATCTTTGAGGGTATAGTTAAATTCTACAGTTTTGGTTTGATTGAGTGGTACGGTAAAAAGCGTGCCAAAATATTGTTTGTTAAATTCTTTGTCAAATTTTATTTTTCCTGTGTCATTAGAATTTTCTAGCCAAGCGTCTTTTGGCGCATAAACTCGTAGATAGGTTTGATAATCTTTAGTCATCCAATCTTGGGCTTTCCCCCTATGAGTATAAGTTATTTTGAGATTAGCGGTTGGTTTTTCGCCAGACAAATCGACAACATAATCAAAAGAGCGATCAATATAATAGTCGCTTTTATATGATGCTAGATTAGCATCAATCATCATCAGATAATCCCCTTTCCACGTTGAATTTATTTCTCCGGCCCAAAAAGAGTTCTTGGCTTGATTTTCTAAATCTTGATCTTTGAAATATAGTTGAATATTTTTATTATTCAAATCTTCCAAAATAATTTTAGCCAAATCAAATTTTTGCGAATTATTCAAAGTAAAAACTTTTTCCATTAGTACGTTAGCTAGTTCATTCATGATAGTTTTTCGCTCACCCCTTTCAATTCCTTGTTCAGTATAGCCCTTCTCTACTTGATATTCCAAATTTAACACAGCGTTCTCACTGTTAAATGTTGCTGGGTAATCTGGCAAAGTGACGGGTCCAGTGATTTTCAAAAAAGAATTTAGCACATTGGTGTTAACTGCCACGATGCCATCAAAAGTTTCTTGACCTTGTCCTAGGCGATAAAAATACTCAGCTTTCTTGGCATTTTCGGAAAAATCTGGCGACCAATTGGAATCTCGCAATTTCCATGAATCTATACGCAAAGTTTCTTTCATTGGATATGGAGGTTCAATGTTTGATGGAATTCTCCCGTCAAAATTAGACAGGTCGTGTGATTGAAATTCAATTACTTTTCCGTTTTTAATTTTCAAAATTCCAAAAGCTCCAATAAATCCTCCTCCTGGACGAATCTCCATATTATTTTGAAAAAGAATCAAAAAAGTTTTTTCCATATCATCTTGCGCCAAAAGATAATTTGCAAAATAGGCAATAGATTTATATTCTGTTTTTTGTGAAAGCTCAATCGGAAGAAAATTAATAGCCCCAGAGATAATTTTTTCTGGTTGTTTTCTAACTTCTAGAAAAAAATAAAAACCTACCAAAAATACTATGGCCATTGACCAAAAAATGATCCAGAATTTCAAAGAGTATTGTTTTGACATAGTATTATAACTTGCCACTCAAAAGTCGATTTAGTCTTTCTTTGACTTCTTCTGCAGTAGCTTCATGAATTAGTGGAGTTTTTACTCCCTCTTTTTTAGGTTCTTCCTTTTGAGGTTGTTCAAATACGGGAATATCTTCGGCAATCGGCAAATTATCCGGTGCAACGGCTTTTTTGCCAAAAATAGGAATGTATCCTTCTGTTTCTGTGGTTGGTTTTTTTTCTTTTAATATTTTTGTCTCAGGTTGTTTAGGTTCTATGTTTCTTAGCGTCTCCTTATATGACCAAGCAAGGCTTGCTTTTGGTTTTTCTTTCAACTGGTCTTGTATAAATAAAAACAAAAAATAATTTAGTACAAAAGCCAAGACGAATCCTATTGGTAGACTTTTGAGAAGTGAATAAGAATACGAACCAGAAAAAGAATCTTTAGTTATGGGACCGTCAATTATCCTAATATCAATATCATTTTTTATATCATAATAAGCACCAATAATACTCAGAAGAGTCTTGACTGTTTGTGTACTCAAGACTTCTGCTGTGTATGAATCGTTGTCTTTTGCGATAAATTCCAAAACAGAACTATTGCCCACTCTCCTGATTTCAACTATTTCATTCCAATAATCTTTTCGTTTATAATCAGGCAATTCTGACATTACTTCATTTTGCGCATCTTCCTCATCTTGCACTACTCTGTCATAAAAGGAGAGTGATTTTGGTAGCACAGTTATATTTTCTAAGATAATATTAGCATTTTGGGCTGATTTTTCACTTTTAAAGATAACCAAAATATCAGTTTGAGATTTATAGGTGCGGTTTAGATTGATAAGCACCAAAAAAACAAACGCAGTTGCGAAAATAAAAATAATATAGAATTTTTTTAATTTAAATATTTCTAACATAAAAATTTTCTATGAACGTTTTTTGTTCAAAACTTCCTCGTAAACAGCTTCTACTTGGTCTACTATTTTATCCCAGCTAAACTGCGACCAAGCCTTTTCCATAGCTTTTTCTCCCATATTTTTCACGAGCGCCGGATTATTGATAAGGAAAATTAATTTTTCTTCTAAATCACGCGCATCGCCCGAGCGAAAAGATATACTTACCTCAGCATTAAGTGCCTGCATATTTTCTTTGATATCGCTAGAGAGAATTGCTTTGCCATATCCCATAGCTTCAAGTAGCGCAAGAGACAGCCCTTCTGATTCTGATGGCTGAACAAAACAATAACTATGTGAAAAAAGTTGATTGAGTGCTTCGTTAGTTTGGCTACCGGTAAAGATAATATTTTCTCGACCACGCGAAGCGTCCTTAATTTCTTTTACGTATTCATCGGTATAAAATCCATCACCAACAATTACTAATTTTTTTCCGCGTGTTAGATGCTTATCTTCTAAATTCTTGAAAGCCTCAATAAGATAGTGAACGCCCTTATGTCTAATTAATCGGCCAACAGACAAGATATAACTGCCTTTTTGCAAATTCCATTTGGCCAGATATTGACTTTCCTCCGTCGGAAAAACATTCATGCCATTAGGAATGACCACGGCTTGTTTTTTGAATTTAGCTAAAATATAATCACCTAAAATTTTCGAAACCGCAATTGTTTTGTCGGGAAAAACCGAGGTGACTATTTCACCAAATTTAAGGCAGGTGCGCGCAAACCAATTCCATTTCTTGTGAAAATAATCTTGGCAATGATAAGTAGCGATAATAGCAGTTTTTCTTTTGAAAATTTTTGGAATTATGGAAAGTGAACTTGGTCCAATTGCTTGATAGTGAAGTACGTCGTAGTTTTGAAATAGAGCGTGGATCGTAGCAAGAAAAGTGTGGCTAATTGCGTCTAGGTGCTTGGTTGGAATACTTGGCAAATGAATGAGTTTTATACCCCGGTAAACATTCAGATTTTTTGGCGTATAGTTATTTCGCACATACACAAAAACCCCATGTCCTTTTTGGGCAAGTCTGGCAGCGATTTCCTCAACATGTTTCTCAACTCCACCGGATTTCGCTGGTATTCCTTTTTGACCTATAAACGCAATTTTCATTCTGTTATTTTATTTTATATAAAGCACGCTAGAAATGTCTCCGGAAATATTTCCCCAAATCTCTGGAGTAATTCCGTAGGTTAGATTTTTTGTCCAAGAAATATAGCCAGCTCTTTGAAGCCGAGCAATTCCATGGCGACCATTATCCACAATTTTTGTTTTGGAAATATCAATTCTTCCATCAGTGCCATAAGAAGAAATTTCGATTCCCTCTCGACTGTTTCTGCGAATGTCATTATTTTTAGTCCAAATGCTGGATTGATCAATAACAAGTTTCATTCCACTACCCTTGTTGTCCTTTATGGAAGTCCCACCTATCCAAGCGCTTGTTCCCCGTGCCAAATCAATCCCATCTTTTTTGTTGCCAGAAATTTCACTTTCGGTTATCGAAATTCTTCTGGCCCCAGCTCCATAAATGCCCGACCAGTTATTATCCTTAATTTTAGTTTTAGAAATAGAAACCTGATTAGATTTTTTTGTGTTTCCTCCTTCAATAGCAATACCAGTACCATTGTCTTTCACGATACAATTAATGATACTCGCCTCAGCATCTTTCTCCACCCAAATTCCATTTTTGCCATTTCTAATAGTGACACCATCGATTGTGGAATTATTTTTCATTGATATCGTAGCTTGCTTTTCTTTCTTCGCTTTGATTATGGTTTTTTCTCTATCTTCTCCAAAAATTTTTATTCCATTTTTAAGAGAAATATTTTCCTTGTATTCTCCTTTTGCAACATGAATTTCTGCCTTATCTTTAGCATGATCAATAGCCTCGCTGATTGACTTGTATGGATGCGAAGCGGAACCATCCCGATTATCCCCTGCCTTATGATCTACATAGAGATAACTTTTTCGACTAGAAGAAGCAAACATCGGCAAGGTTATGATTGTCAATGCAAGAAACGTAAAAATAGCTATTTTTAGCCCTTTATTCACTCGGACTACTTGTTTAAACTTAAACATTTGTTTATAAATATGATTAATTATTAACAATGGACAATAGCACTTTAGCTTAATTTTGTCAAATTTTTTTAGTTCTGTTTTTTTCTATTATTTAATACAACCAAATTTGAATTTTTTTGTGTATAAAAAGTCAAAAAAATAAGGCCGAGAAGTGCAGTGGCACGACTCGACCTTATCGATTTTTTCGCTGGGAGTTTTATTCCCAAGAGCAATGGGGATTTCCGTCTCCGTAGGAAACCAATCCATTCTTTTTCGTACCGTTGGTTTTGACGAAATCAATATTAATGGAATATACTTCTCCGCTTTTTGATTCAATCGTAACCAATCCTTTGTCACCGGTGGTAAAAAGTTCAGTTATGCTTGTGGCATTGTTGATAAATATAGCTAGCTTATACGGCCAGCCACACATTCCGTTCCAGATAACCCGTTTGGTTTGATTAACTGGAAGGGTTGCCGCTTTACCATCCTTTACGATATTAACGACATTTCCTTCTTTGATGGCCAGCTTAACTAAAAGCGAGCCGTCATTAGAAAATTGAAGGTTGTGGTAAACTTCTTCTTCTACTGGCGGATTTGAATTGTTTTTATCTGATGATCCTCCCCCACCGCTACAAGCGGTAAGAGAAATGATTGCCAATAATGCTACTGCCATTTTTTTAAGGTACTTCATCGTCGTTCTCCTTTTTTTTTGTGTTATTTTTGGTTGTTTGTTTTTTTTGACTCTATTAAAATCTTTCAATTATCGTGTTAATGTTTCTATAATTTCCATAAATTTCTGATAATATTTTTCTTGTCCGAATTTTTCTTGGGCAATTTGCGCGATTTCTATTTCATTAAAAATAATAGTCTTAGAAACTATTTGGGAAATTTTTTCCTCGACTTCTCTGATATTATTACAAATAAAACCGGTTTTTCCTTGCTCGATTATTTCCCTGTAAGCGCCAGCATTGAGGCCAACAAAGGGTTTTCCTAGTGCAATTGATTCTAGAGCGACTAGGCCGAAAGTTTCCGGCAAGCGAGAAAAAGAAACGCAAAAGGCAGCTTTTTTTATGTAACTTTGAACTTCTTCTTTGGTTAATTTTCCCAAATATTTGATATTTTTATCCTGAATTATCTGCGTATCATCTTCGATTTCTCCGGCAATATACAATTTTATGCCGCTAATCTTTTGAAAAGTTTTCATTAATTCCGGCACGCCCTTATCCTTAGAAATTCTCCCAAAATAGAAGGCATAAGGAGAGTGTTTTTGATCCTCAAGTTTTTCGTCTAACTTTGAATCGGGGACAAAATGGCTTAAATTAAGTATTTTTTTACTTTCTATCCCCCATTTTTTGAGTTTTTCGGCTACAAACAAACTTGGAGAAATAAATAAGTCTATTTTATCTTTCCAGCCCAAAATATCTTCAAAATAAGTTTTTAAGACTAAAAGTAATCTTTTTGGCAACGAATATTTTTGGCTTAGGAATAAAAACTTCCAATATTTTTTGCCAACACTTTCCAAGAACTCGTCTTTGTCAGGAGAAATCAAATGATAATCATGCACAGTCATGATGATTGGAATTTTTCTTCTTTTAATTTCGCTAATTATAGAAAAAGAAATTTGATGATAGGTATTGTGAATATGGACAATGTCTGGTTGAAAATCATTCAAGAGCTTTTTGATTTTTCTCTTGGCTTCAAAAGAATAGAACATTCGGCACACCCCAATTATTTTTTGTACAATAGTGGAATCATTTTTATTATACCCAACATAACTCACGAAATATTTTTCCCATTGAGAAGGTTCGTTTTTCTCATTTTCCATAGAAAAAATTGCCACTTCGTGACTTTTTGATTCGAGCAGTGAAACAACATCCAAGAAGTGTCGATCAGCGCCACCCTTGGGATAGTTATATTTATTTATTTCTAAAATTTTCATATAGTTATTTTTCGCGATATTCCCAAGGCTATCCAGAAAAAAATTGAAAGCAAATTAGTTTCAAGATATGGCTGAAAACAGAGTGCGATTACAAAAATTGAAAGCGCACCCAGAACGGAAAATTTATAAAAAATATTTTCCCTTATAGTAATACTTTGAATGAGCTCTTTTATATTATTATATAAAAATAGCAGAAATATCCCTATACCCAGAATTCCTAACTGAATAAAAATTGACAGATATGAATTATGGATATTGCGCACTTCAATGTAATCACGATAACTTTCCGTTTCAGCATAAACTTTTTTTCCAGTTCCAATTCCCAAGATCGGATTTTTCTGGAATTCTTTATATGATGCATTCCAAACTAATTTTCTCCACGCAAAACTTTCATCAGAATTTGCCTTTCCAATCGAGGCTCCTCTTTGGAATACCGCTTTGGTTGTGTTTTGAAAACTAGTGTATATTTTTGAACTCGGATTCATCGACATCGCGTAAATTACAAAAATTCCAAGACAAAGAAAAATAAAAATATATCTATAGGAAATTTCTCTAATTTTTTTTCTATTTTCTTTTGAAAGTAGGATATAAATAAGAAACATAGTTGAAACAAGAGATATCCAAAGATGGCGCATCATTGTGCCAATAATTCCAATTCCCCAAATGGCTAAAAGCCAGTAGAAAAGATTCTCCCTTCCCTTTTGAAAGATTAAATAAGCTAAAGCAGAAATAAAGGCCAGGGAAAGATAAAGTCCGTGAGTAAATGCCAAAATTCTGACGCCTTCTGTTGAAAGCGGAGTAAATTGCGTCCATAAACCTTCCCCGTTTACGATGCCATAAATTATAAAACTAATAACAAAAATTGCTCCCGTAAGAAAAAATTGAAAAAATCTTTTCAGGTCATCTACATTTCTAATTAAGATGAATGTAGTAAAGTAAATCAGTGGGTAGAAAGCATAATTTTTTAGCGTAGAAAAAGCTAGGATCGAATCAGCTTTAATTATGTAGGTGCTAAAAAAGAAATAGAAAATATTAAGAAATATAAATGCCCAAAGCAAATAATCAGATTTTTGCATATGCACAGATTTGATTATCTTGAAAATTAGCTGGATCAAAACACTAATAAAAATTGCCAAAAGAATTATGTCTAATGGATAAATTTTGTATTCTACTTTTCCCATCAAGATTGTGGAAAGGGTGAAAAATCTTTCAAAGATAATAGTGAGAAATGTGAGGGCAAAAAGTCCGGAGCGTGGGAGAAAAAGAGTCAGAACCAAACTTATTCCCATTGCTAAGATGTAGAGTGGCAAAATAAATCCAACCAAGAAATTTGTCAAGATAAAAGTGCTCACGAAAATTATAATAAAAATCGCGCTGATTGTTTCGAGGTCGATATTCGATTTTTGGCTAATTTGAGGCATATTGTATGTTTCCTATATAACACAAAACAATAGCACAAATCCTAAAAAAAAGCAAGCCCTGAGTTCATATGAATTTATATGAACTACAGGGCTTCTGGTTGTGGCCGAAATGTCGGCCAAGGGTTATTGGCAGAGGGTGGTTTTGAAAATCCACCCGGGATCTCTTTGAATTTTTATTACTCCGCGAGAGTTGAGTTCTGCGGGGATAGGATGTGTCGTATCAATCGCCCAAAACTGCCATGTTGGGACATTGTTTTTCCAAACAAGCGCTTTGATTTGGAACTCTGTCCCAGGAGGGACACCGTCCAATTTTCCATAAAATAGCATTTGTTTAGAGACTGGCAACTGATAAGCCGCCAGTTTTGATTCGCCAACGCCGTAAGCGACTAAAAACATTTGTGGGAGCTTATTTTCCCCTAACACGAAACGATCCCACTCGACCACTTCTTCATCATTACAGCCCCAAGTGATGAATTTGGAGCCTTCCACCCAAAGGGTCTCAGTAGTTGGGTTATAATTAATATACAGTCCGGTTGCGGAAGATAAGCTGGCGAAAAAAAACAAACAAAACACTGCAATAAAAGCATATTTTTTCATGGTACATCCTCCTTAGAAAAATAATATGTTTTGGCGTTATGCCATTTTTCTAAAAAAACTAAAAAGTACTATCCCCTCCTTTCAATATTTGATTGTTAAAGAAAATTAAGTTCCTCCTTACTTAATACTACAGCTGAAGCAATAAAACCACAACATAGCATTTGTGGTGTAATAAAAAATTATAAATTAAATGAAAATAAATAACCCCCGGAAACTCAATAGTGAGTCCGGGGGTTATCGTTAAAATTATCGCAATCCGACGAGCCTTTGGCTGGCGGGGTTGAAAGTTATGGTTGTCGTCGTCGCCTTGAGCCAAGATGATATAACATTACGCCTAAGAAAATAAGGAGGAGCCACGCCCACCATATGTCAAGCGTTTTTTGCCAAAGATTTTTTGACGGCGGAGGCGTGTATTTTGGCAAAGGTGGTGGTGTTACCAGCGATTCGATTTTTTCGAGTTTCGTAAAAATCGTTTCGCCTTCTTTTTTTGGCTCGCCGATGACCTTTAATTGTTTGGTCTGCTTCTTATGGAGGTCGCCGAGACCTGACGCCTTTTCTTCTAGTGTCGCTTCTCCGACTCTATCCTGTACCTTTACAATTTCCATGCAGGGGTCGCATTTTTTTGTCTTCGGCCTTTTTACGGTCGGAGTTTTTGCGACTGCTACTGAAGTAGCAACTACAGGTGCCGGAGTCGGTGCTACTTGTTGAGCGACTGGAGCGGGAACGACTTTGACAACATTATCACATGGTACATTACCACATGGCTTTGAGTTGTCCTTAAGTGTTCCGTCATAAACATTCGGGGAATTTCCAGTATACAATACGGCAGTAACCGATTTCGGTTGCATGTCGCCTTGAAATGTATACTTGCATCCCCGCGAATCTGAACAATCCGTCAGCAGTCCAGATGCTTTTGAGAAGGGTGTGATCATTTGGTACCACACGCAATCCTCCGAATCCTTCCAGAGAAAATTAAACGATTCGCCGGGTTGAAGCCGGAATGCTGATGCCGGTCCGATCATACGCGGTTTAATACCGCGAATGTCGTCGTAGATCTCAACATTCAAAAATATGGCGCCGGATGGTAATGGCGGAATTGTGACATTGCCATTGCCATCACATGCTGGAATAACATCCACGAGTTTGGGTGTGGCGTCGACCGGGACAGAGAAAATAAAAATACAAAAAATAATTAATGCGGTAAAGCTGAGTTTTTTCATGGCGTCCTCCTGCAGGTATTTTTTTGGTTAATTTATTAATTCAAGCCGAACAAACAGTCCAGCCGACCAACTGTTTTTTTCCAGCTGATCATCGGAGTTAAGGTTATAGTCAAAAAGCGGTCCAAATATCAACCACTCACGATAACGCGCCTCGGCGTTTAATCCGAGATTTTTCCGGTTGTTTTCCGGCGTCATCCCGTATTGTACACCGAGTCGGCCCGCCCAGTCAGGAGAAAAATCTTTGTGGATTTTCCCACCAAAAGTGAGCGAAGTTCGATCAGAAATTTTATCCCCAGCCCAAGTGGACTGAAAGTTGCCATTTCCATCAAACCAACCTTCAGAATAAATTATCCATAACCATTCCGGCTGAAATTGCCGAAGATACTCAAGATAATATCCAGGAATAAGATGATCTTCAGTCTTTTTATATCCCGAAGTTTTATTTTCTCCTTCATTATTTTCCCAAATCAACCGACCATTCAGTTGAATTTGGTGCGGATATCCCGTATCTGTTTTTCCGGTCCAAATAAAACCGGCTTGAGGGCCAATCCCCCAATTATTCCACTCATAGTCTTGGTCGGTTTCGCCAAAGTCGCCTCGGGCAAAAATTCCGATCCTAGGAGTGAGATATCCATTGCCAATTTGGGTGCTGAGGTTTCGAAAGGAAAGTTTATATTCCCCATACCACCAGTCTCCCTTGGATCCGGCGTTTGAATTATTCCAAATACCAGTTCCAACGTCCAGTTCGTGTTCAAAATTTTGACTGGGCTTCTGTTCCGGAGTTGAATAAGGGTAAGAATTTAACCCTCCAGTAAGAATGTAGTTTTCCGAGCTCATCTGGCTCGGGTTGGATGTTTGATTGTCGTCGGCCATGGCCATGGCTGTAATAAAACAAGCCTGGCCACTCACGGAACTAACTGTGAGCAACATAATTGCCAATGTAAGTAATAATGATTTTTTCACTGCCTGTTCTCCTGTTTTTTGGTTGTAGTTTTATATTATAGACGCTTTTTAATTGCGATAATTTTTAACGAACTTAAACCACAAAATTTTTCGTGGTTTGGGAATTCCGGAATCTCCGCCCAAGGCGGATCAGCCTATTTAAGCTGAAATTCCGGAATAATCAAACTACAAAAATATGACACAATTATTTTTGATTCAATCTTTCTTTCCAATAATCACTATCGGCTGACAGATAACTTTCATCTTTTGCATTTCCAATTTGACTACGATAAATTCCAAACATAAAAATCAAGATCATTCCCACGATAAATCCTCCAAGACTTGCCAAGATAATTTGAAAAAAAGACGGATTTTTTTCGATAATCGGTCCAGAAAGAACTTGAATTTTCAGATTTTGGTTAGTACCGAGAAACATTGAATTTTTGTTGATGAGCACATCCAATACCCCATTGGAAATATCGTTTGTTTGTCGTTCGGTGTTGCCGAAAATTTCCAAACTCAAAATGCCAACAGTGGAATTTTTCTTGATATTGATGGTTTTTTGCCAAGCCTTTAGTTTGTCGGCCTGACTGCCGGAAAATAAATTAGTCGAAATTTTTCCTGTGGCAATTGTTTCGTCAAGGAATTTTTCGCTATACACTGATTCAGAAAGAATGCTTGACAAATAATCTGCTGAGCGAGACATAGCATAATAATCCACCGCTCCTTCTTGATTTTGTACAATCAAAATATCCGTATTTGAGCGAAAACTCTTTTGTGTGACAATGAGAACCAAAAAAGAAATGGCTCCTAAAAATAACCCAGCCAGAATGGCGGTTGTAAGGTATTTTTTGGCTAATTTAAGCATATTTTCGAACTCCATAAATTTATTTAATTTCTTAAAAGATTTAACGGTGAATATTAGCAGAAAACCAAACATTTGTCAAATATCAAAAAACATAGTATAATTTCATCATAAATTAATCTCTAACAAACTTTAAAACAAAAATGGAACTAAAAGAAAAACTGGTTGAGATGGAGCATATAAATCTCACCTATAATCGTGGAAAAGACAATGCTTTTCAGTCATTATTTGATGTTAATCTCACAATTAAGAAAGGAGAATTTGTGGTGATTCTTGGACCATCCGGTTGCGGAAAATCATCACTTTTGAATATTATCGCCGGGCTAGAAGATCCGGATGAAGGCAATGTCAGGATAAATGATATTGATATTTTGAAAATGAAAGCCACTGAGCGAATTCAATTTCATCGCAGTAAAATCGGAATGGTTTTTCAGTCATATAATTTGATTTCAACGCTTTCAGTTTTGGATAATGTGGCTTTGCCACAGATTTTTGTCAATGTTAGAAAGGGCGAAAGAGAAAGAAAAGTGATGATGCTCTTGGAAAGATTTGGGATAAAGGAACAATGGAAAAAAGTGCCTAGTCAGTTGTCTGGTGGACAGCAACAACGAATTGGTATCGCCAGATCAATTGTAAATGATCCATTTTTGGTGTTGGCCGACGAACCGGTAGGAAATTTGGACAGCGCTTCGGCTAATAATGTGATGCAAATTTTGGGAGAATTGAACAAGCAAGAAGGCAAAACAATCATTCTTGTCACGCATAATCCGGAAAACGCTGATTGGGGAACGCATATCATCTATATGAAAGACGGAAAAATCACTAAGGAAGAATGGAAAGATGCAGCTGGCACTTCTCATGAAGTGGAGTCCAAGGTTGAGGAAGGAAAATCTGTTTTTGACAAAATTATGGAGAAATTCCGTGGACTATCCGAAAAACAAATTGGTTTTCTTATGGAGCCATTAAAAGCCAAACTAATTGCAGAGTCATTCTTCATCCCATATGAGGAAAATCAAATGAAAGTCATTGAAGAATCAATTCGATTGAAAATGTCGGGTGTCTATAGTGAGCAAAATCTTTTTGAACAATTAGACAAACCAATGGAAAAGGGTGGTGCGGGACTCGATCAACGTATCGCTAAGGGCTTCACCTTGGAATTGGAAGAATTGGCGCGAGCAGCAACCGAAGTTTTTGGTAAACATACTTCTGAAGAAAAAGCCAAGTTTGTTATAAATTATTTCATTCAAAAAAGGAATATACATATCCCTGAAGATTCTAAGGCGAAAGTGGCTGATCTGATTAGAAGAAGAATTGATGATGAAATACCATTTATTGATTTCAGAAAACTATTAGACGTTCCACAAAATGCAGGTGGAGCAGGACTCAACAAGCAAACAGTGCATAAAATACTGCGCGAATTAGATTTGATTTTAATTGTTGGTTTTGGGCTAAAAATTGAGCCAGAAAAAAACAACACGAATATAAATAATCCAATAAAAAAAATATAATATGTTATCCATAGATGTATTTCGAATTTCAACTCGCTCATTCAAAAACAATCGTTTGCGAACATTGCTCACTGTGCTTGGAATCAGCATTGGTATCGGAACCATTTTCTTTTTAGTTTCTTTGGGTTATGGTCTACAGAAACTTATTTTGGAAAATATCGCCACCCAAGATTCTCTTCTTGCGCTGGACGTCACACAAAATAGCGAAGCGATAGACCTAAATAAAGAAAGTATCACTTCCATAAAGGAAATTTCGGAAATAACTGATATCTATCCTTTGGTCTCTCAAGATTCCCAAATATCTGGCAATGGACTTACTTCAGCGGCCAAGATAAATATTGTCAATCCTAGATTTCTTAGTCTTGAAGGCATAGCTGTGGACAAGGGAAAGATTTTCAAGGATAGTGAGAATGACAAAATGATAATTTCTTTAGCTGCTTTGCAATTACTAGATATTAGCAAGGATGACTTTGCTGATAATGAAATAACTATTCGACTCGCTAAAAACCCACCCAAACAAAACAATCAGACAGTTTCCGCTGAAGAAACTCCTGCAGGGGAAAATGTTGTCGCGGAGTCAACTCCTATTGAATATGTGAATAAAACCTATAAAATTTCTGGAGTAGTGGATGATATTTCCAATGCTTATATCTATGTCCCTGATTCTTCGGTTTCTGAAATAACTTTTAATACTTATGACAAACTAAAAGTACGGGTAAATTCAACTACCAATCTTGAGCCGGCTCGAGCTCGCATTATTGAAAAGGGATTTTTCGTTAGTTCCGTTTCGGAAACAGTTGATCAAGCCAAACAAATCTTCTCAATTGCTCAAATAGTGCTGGCACTGTTTGGAGTAGTTGCACTTGTAGTCAGCGCCATCGGAATGTTCAACACTATGACTATTGCTCTTTTGGAAAGAACTCAAGAAATTGGTATTATGAAAACCATTGGAGCTTCTTCCTATGACATTTGGCGAATGTTCCTCACAGAATCAATGATTATTGGATTTTTTGGAGGATTCTTCGGGGTGGTGATGGGATTTCTCTTGAGTAGTTTGGTCAACTATGGAATGAACTTCTTAGCTGGAATGTTTGGAGGAATTCAAGCTAATCTATTTGCCAGACCAGTTTGGTTTATCGCTTTCATAATGATATTTTCTACAGTTGTAGGTGTGATTACTGGAATTTATCCAGCTAGACGAGCTGCTCGATTGAATGCTTTGGAAGCATTAAGATATAAATAATTTTCGAATTCTTTCTTGTGGTATATTAAAAAAAGCTTCCTTAGAAAGAAGCTTTTTTTGTTGGATATTTTTTTATATAACAAGTTTATAATTGTACCATTGCTTTCATTTCTTGCCCTGCTCGCAAAACTGTAAATTCAACCCTGTCCCCTTTCTTGTATTGATATAGAATGTCTGACAAGTTATTCTTGGCGCTTATTTCCACATTTTCAACTTTAGTTATAATATCATTTATCTTAAGTCCCGCCTTATCAGCAACTGAACCAGAAATAATTGCCAAACCTTGCTGACCAGAAGCGCTATAAATCAGTGCTCCTTGATCGGTTGATAAATTATTAGCCAGTGCTAGAGATTTATTTATCGGCAAATAATAAATTCCCAGATTTATATTGGAATCTAGTTCGCCACTAATAACCTTTTCCAAAACTAGCTTTATTTTATTAGCAGGAATTTGAAAATATTCCATTTGTCCGTTTTTCATCGCTCCGCCAGTAATGCCCATTATTTGGCCGGAATAATCCATCACTGGACTACCTGTAGCTAATATTTTTTCGTTAAAATCACTAAGGAATACTCCTTCAATTGTTTCTGATTTTGAAAGCGCTTCTCCAGAAATATTGTATGAAGCATCAAAGCTACTGAGAAGTCCTGCTGTGAATTTATTTTGATAATCTGAGGTATTGTTGCTAATAGCAATTAATTTTTCACCAGGATTATACTCATCGGAATTTCCAAAAGAGATTACTGGTAGATTACTAGCGGTAATTTTCAAAAAAGCTAAATTACTCCAAGAATCAATGCCTAGAATTTTTGCATCATAAACATTGCCATTGTTGGTTATGACCTTATATCGCCTAGCTGAATCCAGGGCTAATGATTTTTTAGAAGTCGAATAGTCAGGAATGATTGCACTGGCAGTTGTCATGATTATTCCATCACTAGTCAAAATCTCTCCGGTTCCATTTACGCTCATAACCAAATTTTTTTGCGAAGAATTTTTGTTGATATTTTCTGAATAAGTTGCAATATTCACAATGGCCGGAACAACTTGATTGGTTATTTTGGTTATAGAAGAATCTTCTTTGACATAAACCTGCTCTGTTTTGTTGATAACCGTCACGTTCTCTGTGGCTTTTTTTAGAAATTCATTTTTTGCGAAAAATCGACTCGTGGCTAGATAGGGGAAAAAATAGCGATCAGCGATTATCCCACTTAGTCCTGCGATTAAAATTATTCCCACGATAAAAATTATTTTTTTAAACATAATGGTTTATTTAAATTACTGGTATCCACTTAGAACTAATGAGCACAAGACCAATTAGAATAGAGAAAAAAATTAGATTAGCGACTACTCTTTTTTTGCTTAAAATACTCAGGAAATAGCTTTGAATGATGTCCCAAAGCACAAAATACATTATAAGCGCAATCACACCACTCGTCAAATAGCCGAAAGGCCAAAAGTTTATCGTCCAAGCTATTTCTGCCATAGTCAAAGACAAAAGCAAGCTATAAGACCAAACCAGTTTTTTATCAATATGCAGGATTGAAAAGTATTGATAGCTCACAAAAAGCGTGGCGAGAAGATAGACTATCATTAAATAGTATAGTGGTACCAAAAAATTCAGATACAGTCCATAGGCGCTGGCATAAGTGAAAAAAATCGTGGAAATAGTGGCCGCCGCCGTCATACCTCTGGCAGTTTGATCTCTTTCATAAAGACTTAGGCGATATGCGCCCAAAAGAGAAAGATAATACATACTCGAAGCCAAGATTATGAAGGCTTGTTGTTCATAGCGAATTGTCACGAGATAAAGAAGCGCTACACTGGAGAGCACAAAAGAAATCGGCAAAACGGAAAATTTCCATTTCCTCCCAATTTTCCAGCCTTGGAACATTGCCATCAAGAGCAAAAAAAGGATAATTAAAGGAACATGTTCATGAAAAAAAACAATGAGTTCCAAGCCAGCTAGAAAAATTAGGCTATATAAGAGTGGTTGCAGTTTCAAAAACATAGTATGCGAATAGCGCGTCTGCGAATGCGCACATGCGAATTATTTACCAAGTATAACACAGCTTTACTGTGCATACAAAATCATCTATTTTTCAGAATTTTCACAATCCCCCTATTTGCATTAACTTCGACTATTTCTCAAAAACCAATTTTTCTTTTTCGAGATCAATCTTGACCTTCTCCCCTTCTTTGATTTTTCCTTCAATTATTTGAAGTGCCAACTCGTCTAAGATTTCGTTTTGGATAATTCGCTTGAGTGGGCGAGCGCCGTAGGCGGGGTCGAAACCTTTTTTGGCGAGATATTTTTTAGCTTCTTTAGAGAGAGTTATTTTGATGTTTTTGTCACTTAGGCGGGATTGAATTTTTTGCAGTTCCAGTTCAGTGATGAGACTGAGCATTTTAGGATTGATTGGATGAAAGATAATTATCTCGTCCAGACGATTCAAAAATTCCGGTTTGAAATTTTCTCGCAAGGACGACAAAACTTTTTCCTTCATTTCCTCTTCGCCTAAAACTTCTTGTTCTTGGTCATCTTTGAAACCTAATCCGCTTTTGTAAATTATATCGGAACCGATATTGGAAGTCATAATCACCACGGTATTTTTGAAATTAACTTTCCGACCCTTAGCGTCAGTCAGATGCCCTTCGTCCAAGAGCTGAAGCATAATATTGAAAACTTGCGAATTGGCTTTTTCAATTTCATCAAACAGAATTACGCTGTAGGGTTTTTTGCGGATGATTTCCGTGAGTTGTCCTCCTTCTTCATATCCCACGTACCCAGGAGGCGAACCGATGAGTTTAGAAACGCTGTGCGATTCCATATATTCGCTCATATCCACGCGAATCATCGCGGATTCATCATCAAAAAGAAATTCAGCCAAAGCTTTCGCGAGTTCTGTTTTCCCTACTCCAGTTGGACCCAAAAAAATAAATGAACCAATTGGTCGATTAGGTTGTGAAATGCCGGAGCGTGATCGCCTAATGGCATTAGAAACAGCCTTAATCGCCTCTTCTTGACCCACCACCCTGTGCGATAATTCCTGCTCCATAGCGACTAATTTTTCTGATTCATCTTGAATCATTTTCGACACAGGAATGCCAGTCCAACGCGAAACAACCTTGGCAATATCCTCCGGCGTCACTTCTTCCTTGAGAATGGCATTTTTACTTTGAATGTTATCTAGCTTATTTTTCTCCAGTTTAATTTTTTTCTCCAGTTCCGGAATTTTTCCATAACGAATTTCAGCTACCTTGTCCAACTCCATTTTTCGCTCGGAAATTTCCGCTTCAGATTTCAGCTGTTCAATTTCAGCTGAATGCTTTCTGATATTGGTTATCAAATCCTTTTCCATTTTCCATTGCAACATTATCTTTTGCGACTGCTCTTTCGTTTCCGCTAATTTTTTGTTTAGTTCCCGAGTTCTTTTTTTTGATTCTGGATTTTTTTCTTTTTCCAAAGCTTTCTTTTCAATTTCCATTCGGCGCATCAGTCTTTGAGTTGAATCAATTTCGGCTGGCATTGAATCAATTTCCATGCGCATTGCGCTAGTGGCTTCATCAATTAAATCTACTGCTTTATCTGGCAAAAATCGGTCGGTAATGTAGCGATCAGAAAGCTTCACCGCTTCCCAAATAGCACTATCCGTTATTTTTACCCCATGATGCACCTCATATTTTTCCTTGAGACCGCGTAAAATTGCAATCGTATCTTCCAGAGATGGCTCAGCCACAATAATGGGCTGAAAACGTCGCTCCAGCGCCGTATCCTTCTCAATATATTTTTGATATTCGCGCGTAGTTGTCGCACCAATCATTTTTATTCTTCCACGCGCAAGCGCAGGTTTCAACATATTTGAAGCATCCATGGCGCCTTCAATCGCTCCTGCGCCCACGAGAGTGTGGAGTTCATCAATAAAAAGAATATACTTGCCAGCGCCTCGATCAATTTCATTGATAATCGCTTTTAGTCTTTCTTCAAATTCACCACGAAACTTTGTGCCAGCCAAAAGAGAACCGAGATCCAGCGAAACTAAGATTTTATCCTTGAGTGTTTCCGGTACATCACCATCGGCAATCCTTTGCGCCAAACCTTCTGCTATGGCTGTTTTGCCAGTGCCTGCTTCTCCAATGAGCACGGGATTATTCTTGGTTCTTCGGCTCAAAACTTGCATCACGCGACGAATCTCGCTGTCCCTGCCAATGACCGGATCAAGCTTTTTGTTTCTAGCGAGTTCCGTGAGATTCACGGCATATTTTTCCATTACCTGAAGTTTTGATTCTGGCTCAGGTGAGTCAACTCTTTGTCCTCCTCGAATTTGAGAAAGTGTTTTTAGAACTTCTTCATAATTTATGCCTCTTTTTTCCAGAAATTCTTTATAGGGAGTTTTGATTGATAGGAAAGATAATAGAATATGTTCCGTGGAAATATATTCATCTCCGATTTTCTTGGCTTCTTGCTGAGCGCCATTTAGAATCACAATTACTTCGGGCGTGATGAAAATTTGAGCAATATTACCACCATTTTTTGGATTTTTTGGATAACTGTCAATAATATCCATTATTTCCGCTCCGATTTTTTCCGGATTTATTTCTAGTTTTTTGATAACGAGTGGCACAGAAGAATTTTCTTGATTTATTAGTGCGTAGAGCAAATGAAAAGCATCCACCTGGGGTTGGTTTTTTATTATGGCTAATTCCTGCGAATCTCGCAGGGCCTCTTGAGACTTGGTAGTGAGCTTATTTAGATCCATGTTATTATTTATGATTTATTTTTCTCCACTAATTTTACTTCTATATTTTTTTCTACACCCGTATGCCAAATTTTAAGTGTAATTATATCATTCACGCTATATTGAGAAATTAGGGATGAAAGATCATTTTCACTATCTTCTGCGCTAATTTTTTTGCCATCTATCTCTAGCACTATATCATTCTCAACTAAGTCCGCCTTATCAGCTGGCGAACCAGGCATCACAGCAAAATCAGTAATCTTATCACCTCGTGCCACCAAAGCACCATAATTATACGGCAAATCGTTTTCTTTTTGCAAGGCCTTATCAATCAAAACATAGCGAACCCCCAGATAGGGCGTCGAAATTTTGCCAGTTTTTTTCACTTGTTCAGTGATTTTCTTGACTTGATTTACTGGAATAGCAAATCCAATATTTTGCGCGCCTTGAGCGATTGCTACACTCACTCCGATTACTTGACCATCGATATTCAAAAGTGGTCCGCCAGAATTTCCAGGGTTAATTGCGGCGTCAGTTTGAATTATGTTATTTAGTTTTTCTGCTTGTCCCCTTCCATCTCCAGCAGTCAGACTTCTCTTGAGACCAGAAATAATGCCTCGACTCACAGTGTTGGAAAATTCACCCAAGGAATTTCCAATCGCGACGACTGTTTGTCCGATTTGGATTGAATCGGAATCGCCTAGTTCCAAAGTTGTAAAATTATCTCCTTCAATTTTTATAATCGCAATATCATTATTCGGATCAACGGCCAAAACTTTGGCTGGATATTCCTTGTCGTCATTTGTGACTACAGTATAATCCGCTGAAGAATCATCCACTACATGACGATTAGTGACAATCATTCCATCTTTTGTTATGAAAAATCCAGTTCCGCCTCCAATGGTTTGCTTCCTCGTCCCTTCCAAATCATCATTTGTTCCTCCGCTTTGTGGACCAAAATAAAATTCAAAAGGTGTTCCAAAAAAATTAGGCAAATTACCAAAATTTTGAATTTTTGGCACATCCCGAGAAATCACAATGCTTACCACTGCTGGTGCAGAATTTTTCACCACATCAATCACGGCTGAATCTTCTTGGACTATCTTTTGTTTAATTATGTTATTCTCTGACGCATCCTTTCGAGAGAATAACTCGCTAATACCTTTGTTTTTGAAAATAGAAAAAATCTTGGCACTATCTTTTGAAGCTAAAAAGCCAAAAATAGCCCCTGTACCAGCCGAGATAAAAATAATTGCAATAATCAACGCCAAAATAGGCAGTGTTTTACCGTGGCCGGTTTTTTTTGTAGTTATTTCTACTTCTTCTGTGTTTTTTATGTTGTCTGTATTTTCCATATTTTTATTTTTTTCACTCCAAAGATTCCACTGGAACATTGGGAGCGGTTTTAATAGTTAGCTATTTTATTAAGAACACAAAAAATAATACAGTTTTAGGGAAAAATTTATTCCATTGAAATTGCGCTCACTGGACAACTATCAATCACTTCTTGGCAATCACAATCACCACAATCATCAGCTATTACTTTTGATTTCATACCCTTACCTTCATCTTCTAATTTAAATACATTCGGACAAAGAGTCTCGCAGGTTCCACAACCGATGCAGAGATCTTCGTTTACTTTTGCTTTTGGCATAATTTTATTTATAATTAATTATTAACTTAAAATATTATCGATGGATCATTAATGGGATTTTCTAGTAAATCATTCTCATACTCTCGCAAGGATTTATCACGGAATTCCACTTGCTTAGTTTCGTTGTTCCAACTAAATTTCCCAATTGGAATGAAAATCCGATAATCTTTCTTGGCGTCCAATAGCCACTGAGCGAAGGTTTTGGTCGGAACAAATATCTGACTTATTTTCAATAAATCCTGCTCATCTTGATTTTTTTTGTCTTCAACTAAAACTATATGGAATCCAATTGAACTTTCAATGATCTCGCTTTGTTCGCCTTTTTCCAGATTGAAAATGGCGCTGGCTACTTCCGGGAGCATTTGATTGGCGCTAAACCAGCCTAGCGCCCCACCATTTTTGGCGCTTTCGCCCTGGGAATATTTCTTGGCGGTATCAGAAAAACTCAGATCTTTTTCAAGATCATTTTTAGCCTGGTTGATTTTTTTGCGCGCTTCTTCAAAAGACGTGTCATTTTTTTGAATATCTGCAAATACTTTTTCTTGATACAGATCTGGCTTTACTATATTTTTCTTGAAATCATCCACACTCCAGCCGTATAATTTTTCTAAATTATTTTTGAGATAATCTTGGGTACCATATTCTTTCATTTTTCTGTCCACTTCTTGATCAAGCAATTCTTTTGAAATCACGATGCCTTTCCTCCTCGCTTCTTTTTCAATGATGGCATCGTCAATTAGTTTATTGAGAATATTTTTTTCTTTTATGAATAATCTTTTCTGGCCATCGGTAGTTCCAAAATCAACTCGTAAGCCCATCTTCGAAAAATCCTGGCTCTCATAAAACTTTTTAGCTCCAGCAAGTTGATCTTGTAATCTTTCAGTAGTGATAAAAATAGAACTAGAAAAAGCAGATGGATAAGGAATGATTTCGGCAGTTGCTCGTACAACGCGGTTTTCGTTTTCTGGAAAGAAACAAAGAAATGCGCCAATAGCGGTGATATAAGCCAAAATCAAAATGACAAAAGTTTTGATGATAGTTTGAATTTTTATTCTTCTTTCTTCTTTTTTCTGTTTGTTCATTTTTTATTTATTAAAAAAATAATTCCACCATTTCAAAAGATTGGAAGTTTTTTCTGTAGGATAGGTGTTTTGATTGTCATTTTTTGTTTCCAGCTCTTGTGTTTTTTGGGTTGGGATATCTAGGTCTTGCGTAATGACCACAACATTCTCATTGGGATCTTGAAGATCAAGTTTGTCTTTAGCTTGAATTTTTTGGTAATCCTGACTGCTAAGGTATGCTATCCGTTCTTCCAAGCTCATATTTTCTTGCTTTATTTTTTCTGCTTGCTCCTTCAATGCTTCTATTTCACTTTCTACTACCTTTTTCTTGGAAAATTCTTTATACAATGAAAAACTCAAGAAACCAAAAGCAATGATAGCGAGAAAAATAATGGGTCCAATTTTCCAAGAACCACTTGAATCTTTATTTTTCATTAAATTATTTTTTTTATTTAATTTAATATTGGAGTGCTGGCGCAATAGTAAAGGCCACCATTGCTAAAACTGCAACGATTGAAATCACCAACCAAATTCTTTGTATCCATTTTCGACTTCGTTTTGTTCTCATATTTTTATTATATCAGAAAAGTTAAAATTCGACAAAACTATTTTTTCAATACTGACAAAAAAGCTTCTGGCGGGATAGAAACTCGCCCAATATTCTTCATTTTCTTTTTGCCTTTTTTCTGTTTTTCTAAAAGTTTTCTTTTTCTAGTGATATCCCCACCATAAAGTCCACTAATCACATCTTTTCGAAAAGCCTTAATAGTTTCTCTGGCAATTATTTTTCCACCAATAGAAGCCTGGATAGCCACTTGAAAATTTTGTCGAGGGATAACATCTTTGAGTTTTGTCACTACTCTTTTTCCTTCTGAATTAGCCTTTTCTCTTGGCACAATCCGCGAAAAAGCTTCAATTTTTTCTTCCGCTACTAAAATGTCCATTTTTACCAAATCATATGAGCGATAATCTTTGACTTCATAATTCATCGAAGCATAGCCCGAAGAAGCACTTTTCAAATCATCATGCAAATTTGTCACCACATCTGTGAGTGGACAATCAAATTTAATCACCATTCTTTCGCTGTCCAGATATTCAGTGTCTTGATACTGTGCTCGAGTATTGTTCATTACTTCCATAATCGGACCTAGATAATTAGAAGGAGAAACAATTTCCAAGCTCACATATGGCTCAAAAACCTCTTCTATTTCAGAAGGATCAGGAAATTCTGTCGGTGAATAAACTTTGATTCGCCCCTTATCATTTCGCAGTTTTATTTCATAAACAACACTGGGAGTAGTGACGGTTGGATTGATTTGGAATTCTCTTTGCAAGCGAGATTGAATAATTTCTAAATGCAAAAGTCCCAAAAATCCGCAACGAAAACCACGTCCCAAGGCTAAATTAGATTCTGGTTCAAAAACAAATGAGGCATCATTGAGCTTGAGTTTGTCGAGTGAATCACGCATCAAATTATAGTCATCACCTTCGACTGGATAGAAACTGGCATAAACCATCGGCACCACCTCCTTGTACCCAGGTAGTGGAACTACCTGGGTCGCAGACTCACGCAGACTTGACGCTGACCTTCGCTGAATTTTTTCCGCGTTTTTCCGCGTTCCGTCCGCGTTAGTCCGCGACGTAATCGTATCGCCTACCTTGCATTCCCCGACGCTTTTGAGTCCTGTGGCAATATAGCCAATTTCACCTACGGAAAGTTTTTCTGCTTTCACAAGTTCTGGCTTGAAATAACCTACTTCAATCACATCACTTTTTTTGTCATTTATCATCATAATAATTTCTTCTTCGGCCCGAATTTCGCCGTCAAAAACCCGCACATGCGCCAACACACCCTTATAGGTATCATATTTTGAATCAAAAATAAGTGCCCGCAAAGTTTTTTGAGAATCTCCAATAGGCGCCGGAATTTTTTCCACAATTATTTCCAAAAGTTTGGCAACGCCCTGTCCGGTCTTACCAGAAACTTCCAAAATTTCTTCTTCTTTGCACCCCAAGATATGCACTATTTCTTTTTTGACTTTTTCTACGTTTGCATTTGGCAAATCAATTTTGTTGACCACAGGAATAATTTCCAAATTATGCTCAATGGCTTGATAGAGATTAGCCAAGGTTTGCGCCTGCACACCCTTGGTCGCATCCACCAAAAGCACTGCCCCTTCTACCGCTGCGAGTGACCGCGAAACTTCATACCCAAAATCCACATGTCCTGGGGTGTCAATTAAGTTGAAAATATACTCCTTATAATTCATGCGCACGGGTTGCATCTTAATGGTAATCCCTCGTTCCCGTTCCAAATCCATCTGATCCAAAAGTTGCTCTTTCATTTTGCGTTTTTCAATCGTCCCTGTCATTTCCAACATCCGATCAGACAAAGTCGATTTCCCATGGTCAATGTGAGCGATTATGCAAAAATTTCGAATATTGTTTTTTTCTGACATATTTTTTTACTTTCTTATTTTTAAATTACTACCATATATAGGCGAATGGTAGTGATGTATATTTTAATCTAGCGGACTTTTAATTTTTCTCAAGGCTGGATTAGTCACTTTGGTATAAATTTGTGTTGTTCTAATGTTAGCATGCCCCAAGAGCTCTTGTACATAGCGCACGTCTGTTCCATTTTCGAGTAAGTGTGTCGCAAAACTATGTCGAAGTGAATGAAATGTGGCTTCTTTTTTTATCCCCGCTTTTTTCATGGCATTTTCAAAAACTTTTTGCGCTGTCCTCTCGGTTAATTTCCCCTGCCTCATCGGCAGACAAGCTCCGCGTTCACTGGCAAAAAAATAATCATTAGAATTTTTATTGGCAATTAATTTTTCTACATCCGCCACGAGCTTTTCCGGAAAAACCGTAATGCGATCTTTGTTGCCTTTAGCTCCTTTGATATGAATGATAAGTTCCGCCAAATTTATATCCTTGATTTTCAAATTAATAATCTCACTCACGCGTAGCCCTCCAGAATATGCCAACGCCACCATTAATTTGTGTTTTTCATTGGAAATTTCCGCCAATATTTTTCCAATTTCATCTCGAGACAAAACGATCGGTAATTTACTTGGCGTTTTGGCGAAATGAATGTCAATTTTTCCTCTATATTTCAAAACATTCCAACAGAAAAAGTTTATCGCTTGCAAATTTTGATTAGTAGTTTGTGACGACTTCCCATCATCAATTTTGGACAATATATATCGCTTGATAAAATCAATGTCTACTTTTCCAAAATTATCTTTTTTGGCTTTTAGATAATTTTCAACACAAGCCGAATATGCTTTCACAGTTTTTGGACTATATTTTCTCAATCTCAACTCATCTTCTAATTTTTTCAAATAGACGTCCATTGATTTTTTTGCTATAATAAAATTGTAATAAAATTATACACAATATTCGCAAACTTAGCAATATTATGTACACTATACGAAAACACTTCGCATATAAAAGAGTTAGCTGAAATATTTTTTTGTCTTTGGTGGTGATTTAAAATTTTAGTGCATTGAACAAAGACGAAAATTTGATTTTTTATTTATTTTAAGAGGGGTAAAAAGGAATATGTTTCAATATATAGTTTTAATCGGAGCGGTCGTGCAGTTGGTTGGTATATATGTTTATATTAGAGCAACTGTCCGTGGCGAAACAAAACCAAATAGAGTCACTTGGCTGATGTGGTCTGTGGCGCCATTGATTGGATCCGTCGCAGCTTTTTCTGACGGTGTTCGTTGGGCAGCGCTTCCAGTCTTCATGTCTGGTTTTGCGCCACTTCTTGTTTTCATTGCTTCTTTTGTAAATCCCAAATCATTTTGGAAGCTGGAAAAATTTGATTATATTTGTGGAGCTTGTTCAATTTTGGCATTAGTTCTTTGGGGGATTACAAAAGAACCATTGATTGCGATTATTTTTTCAATCGCCAGTGATGGATTTGCGGCAGTGCCAACTATTATTAAATCTTGGAAGCACCCAGATTCTGAATCTGTTGAAGCTTACACCACTGGATTGTTCAACTCATTGACGAGTTTTTTTGCACTGAGAACATTTGGTATTTCAGAACTGGCTTTTCCAA
This sequence comes from Candidatus Moraniibacteriota bacterium, assembly GCA_003483065.1. GTDB lineage: Bacteria > Patescibacteriota > Minisyncoccia > Moranbacterales > UBA2206 > UBA2206. The sequence goes on from DMWY01000001.1 coordinate 118,351, forward strand.
TATATTTAGTTTTGGTAAATTCATCGTTGATTGCCGCCGTCTACAAAGGACGATTGAAAAAAATAATCGCAAAATAAGGAGTTTTGAATTTTGGGCATTCACCCCTGACCCCTCTGCCCAAAATCCAAAACAAAAATCAAATTTTCTATTAGAATAAGCAAAGTTTGTGCTAATAAAATAGAAGACAAAAAAATACATCAGCTAACACGGCATATCTGGTTCAGAAATTTTGCACATATAATAAAATAAGGAAGGCAAAACTTCTTCTCCCAAATTGCGCTGTGGCAAGACAAAGTTTAGTGATATAATTAAGTCAGGTGGAAATTTGAAGTTTTAGCCAATAAATATGGGCGCAACTTCAGATGATGCCGAAACGATATGCAAAATGTCTCTCCCTACGGTCGTTCCATTTTGCATATCGTGCGCGCCTGACGGACGCTGACATGCTCTGTGCCGTCCCTTCGGGAGCGACACATCGCATATCAGCGCCTATCCAAAATTTCCCTTCGAAAACCCTTCGGGATTTTCTCGGAAAACTTCGGATCAGGCGCGCACGTTAAACGAAATTTTGTTCAAAAATATTTTTTCATTTTATATTTGAGCCCTTTTGAAATTTTTTGGGAAAGAAAAAACCGCCTTGGAAAACCTTGGCGGAAGCAGTTGGTCTGCTCAGTCCATGTACGAAATTAGTTGGGTTAAAGATTGACACGCCAGCACCTACCTAAGTAATCAGAAAATTCTTGGGAAGTCATATCTCCGTCATGAATGTCAACATTGATACATAAAGTATCACTATAATTAAAGTACTGGTATCCAACAACCTCAAAACGCATAAACACATTGGCATGCCCGCCAGTAGCTTTATCTTTTTCTCCATCAATAACTTCAATAATAGTGCCAATTGGCAATATTACCGATGAGGAGGGTAAGTCGAGAAAGTACTCAAAAGAGTCGTCGACATCTTTCCAAAAGGCATGATTTTTTTCTTCGTTAACTGAATTATTGTTGATACAAAGAACAAATTTCATCTTCCTTCCTCCTGTTGTTGGATTTAATGTGCTATTTGACGGGAAATTAGCGTTCAAAGTAGTATAGCAGAAAACGCTTATCCTGTCAAGACCACGAAAAAAAATTCAAAAGGGCTTTTTAATAAGGAGTATATTTTTGAACAAGACATCGTTTAACAAAGAATATCTGGTTCAAAAAATTTGCCGCAGTTAAAACTAAAAGGAGGGCAAATTTTTCTCTCCCAAATCCCGCACTTTTCCGTTTCGCTGTAATTTAGAGTATAATGAGATTAATAAATCAATAGGAATGTTAAGGTTTTGTGCTTAAAAACCAAAGTGCAGGACTTCAGATATTCTTAAGCGTTATGCGAAAAAACTAAAAATTTACTCTCTATTTTGAAAAGAATTTTTGGCAATTTTGCTGGTCGATAACTTGGTGTATAATATAAATAAGTTTTAATAAATTAATTTAAAGTAATTATGAATCAAAAAAACATTATTGCAATTTTAGGAGTTGCTGTAGTAATTTTGCTCGGCACAACTATATATTTTGCAACAATAAGCAATGTTAGTCAGCCAGCGCCAGTACCTGTGGTAAAACAGCCAGCAACTCCAGCTCCTATAGCGCAAACGCCAGCTACACCAGCAAATCAACAACCAGTTGCAACACAACCAACAACGACTAGTCAAAAAGTAGAAAGTAATGAAGAAATTGCAAAAAGAGTTTTGGGTTTTATTGAAGGAAAAAATACTATCAAAATTGAAAAAACAGACGCGGATCATATTGTTGGAACAAAATGTGAAGAACCGAGCGCAGCAGACAAAGCCGCTGGCAGAGATATACCTTCCTGTGGTTATTTTTATTTAGCCAAAACAAATGGGAACTGGCAAAAAGTGCTTGAGGGAAATGGTGTAATAAAATGTAATTTATTGAAACAGTATAATTTTACTGGTAGCATGTTAAATGGTTGTATAAATTAAGATTGCCAAAAATTCTTTATTTTCTAGGAAAGGAAATTTTTAGTTTCATCGCCTAACAAGTTGTATCAGGTTCCAGAAATTTGCCTCAATTATATTATTAAGGAGTGCAAATTTCTTCCACCCAAATTTTTGCCTTCCTTTTCTTTTTATATTACAATAAGGAAAGAAGGCAAAAACTTCTGATACAACTAACGTTATGTGAAATAGCCAGAAATTTCTTTTTTATTTTTTAAAATTTTTTTGGCAACTTATTTTCACGGTCGGCATAATTTATAATACACAGGAATAATTATATTTAACTAAAATTTCTATGAAAAAAATCTTGTGGATTATTGTATTGTTAATTACTATTATAATCATTGGCGTAGCTACATATTCAAAAATGCCACATTATAAAAAAATATGTTCCGATTACACCAAAAGAGAAGAATGCGTAAAAAATAGCCGTTGCGATTGGCCCGGCTCTTCTTGTGCGGTACCAGGAAAAAATTGTGGATTCACTTATGACCCTGAGAAGGATAGGTGCCTGCCAAAAAAATAATAAGGGCTTTAGGTGACGGGTAAACATCATGGTCCTCTTTCAGATAGTATTAATAAAAAGGCTCCGGTGTTCAAAGATGGACAGATACCTTGAGGTAGTGTTATATTTATTATCGGTGCTTTTTATTTTTGGATAAGCTTATAAATTCATATCTAGTATGTTATGTTGAGATGTCGTGCAATGACGCCTTGATTTTTAGGACATCTGTAGTATACTTGAATCATAAACAATTAGGCACTAAGCATTATGATTCCAATTGCATTCTTGCGACAATTTCGCTTAGGTGATTATGCCATTTTTGATTTCGCCGTGTCACTCTTAGGATTCTATCTGCTCTCCCCTCTTTTATCAAAAATATTTTTGAAACTTCGAATTGATATCCCGCGTCAAAATTGGCTTTATTTAACTTTACCAATTGGCGTTGCCACCCATTTGATTTTTGGAAAGATTACCCCTCTAACGCGAGATTTTATCGATATCCAAGGTCACTACATTGTGAAAATAGTGATTATAGCCTTACTACTAATTGGACTAAATGATATTAAGATAGTTAAGAAAAAAATATGAACAAAACAAAAGTGCAAGGAATCGCTATGATTGCTTTGGCGGTTATTCTAATTGCTATTATAATCGCCTACACTACTATTTTTTCTGTCTTTGGTGTTAAATCTGGCGGATCAATATTGATGCTTCTTCCACTGATAATAATCGCCATCCTTTTGATTGTTGGCTTGTCTTTTCTTTTTCGCGCTGGAATTAGAAAAATGAAAAACTAAATTCCACCTACTCCATTCACATTATCCCCTAAGACAATATTTTCTTTTCGAAAAATCCTCTTTATGAGGGATTTTTTGAAATTAACAAATTCTTCCAGTTTCACCAAATGACAAACTAAAAGAAAAACTAAAGCGCCCAGCATTGAAGCGATGAAAAGTTGCGAAAAAACTCCGACGAAAGTATCTAGATTAACAAAATTTACAACTAAATATTTTGAACCTTGAATTGTTGCTCCACTAAAAAAAGTAGCCAGTGCTATTTTTCCAATAGATGTGATAATTTTTTTGTCGTCCAAATTATCATATTTCGCTCGCAAAAAAAACAACAGCAGAAACATCTGCACAATGGCAGAAAGTGAAAAAGCTATCGCCAAGCTAAGAATTTTATATTTTTCAATTAAAAGTACCACCGCTAAAATATTAACTGTCTCTGTAGCAATTGCCACATAAAACGGTGTCTTAGTATTATGCATCGCATAAAAAGCACGCGCGAGGAGTGGAACAAGACATTGCGCAAACAAACTTAGAGAAAAAATTCCAAGACACTGAAAAGTAAGCACGGTATCCTCCCAATCAAATTTTCCAGCGCCCAAAACAACTCGCACGATTTGCGCACGAAGAAGCAAGATAAAAACACTCATTGGGATTATAAAAAAAAGAATTTGACGAAAAGTTTCTGAAAAAGTTTTCACAAAATTTTCTTTGTCATTTTTAGAATGCAACATTGAGAGGTTAGGAAAAACTGCAAGCGCAAAAGACACCCCGATTATCCCAAGCGGGACAGCTTGTAGATTTTGCGCAAAACTAAAAATTGCAAGCGACCCAGACGCTAAAAGTGAAGCAAAAATTGTAATTATGAAAAGATTAATTTGATTTATAGCAATGCCTAGCGTACGAGGGATCATTAGGCGAAAAACTTTTCGCACCTCCTTATTGGAAAGGTGAATCATAAATGACCAACTGTGTTTGAAGCCTAATTGGCGAGCGGCTGGATATTGGGTGAGTATATGCAAAAATGCCCCCAGCACTACTCCCCAGGCCAAACCAATTGGACCCCAAAATCTCACAAAAACCAAAATTCCAAAAATTATTCCTAAGTTATAAAATATCGGCGCCAATGAATAAATGAAAAATCTTTTGAAAGAAGTGAGGATGCCACCAAAAATTCCACTAATTCCTAAAAACAATGGACTAAGAAACATAATCCGCGTGAAAAGCACTACTGTATCCATTTTTTCCGCAGAAAATCCCGGAGTAATTATTTCCATTAATTCTTTTGAAAAAATACAAAGCAAAATTGAAAGTAGGATAATAAAACCCATTGCCAAATTCATTATCCCACTAGCTAATTCCCAGGCCTCTTTTTCTTTTTCATTGCTAATTAGTCCCGTGAAAACTGGAATGAAAGCCGCACTGAGCGCCCCTAAAATCAATAGGTTATAAATCAGATCTGGAATACGAAAAGCGGCATAATAGATATCGAGCGTATCACCCGCACCAAAAGTTGAAGCCAAAAGACGATCACGAAAAAGACCCATAATGCGACTGGCGAGTCCTGCAATCGTAATCAAAAAAGCCGCGCTAACGACGGACGAAGAGACATGAGAATTTAAAAAAGTCTTATTTATAATTTTTTTGATCATGCTAATTTTTGCTAAAAGCTACACCTAAAAATTTATCAGTAATTAGTTCTGTTTCCATCTTAATCCCCTCTTGACCACTTGGCAAATTGCCAATTTTTGAAATTTCATTTTCTGGGTATTGCCAAGAAATTCCATAGTATTTTGGATAAATAACACTTGAACTAAGTTTGCTTCCAATACTACCAGATTGTTTTTGCGCTAAGAGCGAATAGGTGCTAGTTGGGTGAGTTAGATCAAAATCAATCTTAAACGGTAATGCATAAGTATATTTAATTGTCACGGTTTCTTTAGGGCTAACATACACCCAGTTAGCAAAAACTGTTTTTCCGCTGTCAACATAGATTCTCGTCCCACTTTTTTCATCAATCATCATACTATTTTCTTCCATTTGCACTTGCGGGTCTCGCTTAAAATTCAAAGCGCTATAATCAAGGGGTGGCGAATTAAATTCTCTCGTTTGTCCCTCGGCGCTTATGAGTTTTGCGCCCTCTGGCACATAGACGCGCATATAATCAGCATTGACCTTATTCCACCAATCATAGGCAGTGTCCCCTCCATTATGTTTTCTTGTAATTGTCACGGTGTCGATGATTGTTCCGTCTGGCTCGATATTTGCTTGGTGAATAATGTTTTCTGAAATTACTCCATCGGTTTTGAAGCCATTGATGTTGGAATTTATCACGCTCAAATAATCTTTGGGTGTATCCAAAATTTCTCCCGACCAACCATTTTCTGATAATACTTTTTCAATTTCAAAATTTTTAGAATAAATTAGAATTTGTTTTTCGTTTAAACTTTCTAGGAGTACATTGGCTGTTTTGGAAAAATCAGAAAAATTTTTGGAGTTAAATATTTTGTCTAAAATTTTTGGCGCGAGATCAGCCAAAATTTTCTTTGGTTGATTCAATTCTTTGTCATAATCAACTTCTACTTCATATTGAATTTTTTCCACAAAATTATCCTTATCTACCGTAACGTCATATTCGGGCATTTCAATTGGTCCCGTAATTTCCAATAATTTCTGCATCACTGTTGGCGTCATAGTGATCACTCCATCCACTGTTGGTCCGCCCGTTTTTTCATAAAAAGAAGAAGCCTTCTCGGCTGACACAGGGAAATCTGGAAACCAATTACTGTCATGCAAACTCCAAGCAGCGCTAATTTTTTGAATTGGAATTGGCGGAACAATTTTTTCCTTGAGTTGTCCATCTGGATTGAAAATTCCATCGATGAAAAAATTTCGAACGCGTCCATTGAAAATATCGAGTAGTGCATAACTTCCCACAAAACCGCCTGTCGCGCGCATTTCTTGATTGTTTTGAAAGAGAAACAGATATTTTCTTGGTCCATTTCCGCCTAGAATATCCGAGAAAATTCTTTCTCCGCCTAAAAATTTGGCCAAAATATTGTTTATGACTGGCAATTGTTTTTTGGCGCGAGTAAATTCTTCTCTATTTTCCTTAGGAATGTCATCCAAACTTACACTGTCTAATGATTCTTGCGCCGAAGAAAGCAACACGGAAATTTGTTTCAACTTAGCTTCATTATCTTTGAATAATTCCAAATAGGATATATTTTCGCCTTGATCTTTTTCATTTTTTATATCATCCGCCGTTTTCAAAACCTGTGAAATAATTTTTCCGGCCTCGGAAATATCTTCTCCTGCTTTAATTATGTTGCTACCTGAAGAAACTTTTGAAAGAAAAGGAATGTATTTGGTAAAATCAGCTAGCGTTCCACCGATAATTCCCAAATCTCCAGAAACCTGAGTTAATTTTTCATTAGCGTCGCTAAATTTGATATAGGATTTTTCAAAATTTCCATTCTTTATTTCATCTTTAGCCGAGGCAAGTTCCGCCATTGCTAATTGTCCCTTAGCTAAACCGCCGTTTTTCATCTTAAGTGCGCTATTTGCTACCACAAAAAGAAATACTGCTATTGCGCCAACCAAAGAAATTTTTGTGAAAAAAATTAAATTGCTCTTAAGCGCTTCATTGACAGAAATTCCTAAATTATCAAAAATCTTTTTTCTCTTCTTTTTCTTTTTAATATGTCTTGGAGCGGTTTGCGATACTGGCTCACTTGTATACTCTTCTTTTGTTTCTGATTCTTTTACAAACAAATCATCTGTTTGTCGATCATGCTTAAATTCTACCGAAATATTTTTCACATTATCAATATCCGCTCCATTTATCGCAATTGTTCTTTTCTTTTTTCTTTCCATTTCCTTCTCCTCTTGAATCATTGCGTGAAATCTTTTGAGTTCATCTTCAAAAACATTTGGCTTTCTCAAATCTTCCATCGGAATTATTTTCTTTGAAGTTAAATGTTCCCAAGCGGCCAGGTCTTGCTCTTTCTCATAAATTTGCACAATTTTTTCCAGCTTTTCAATTTTTTCCAAATCCAAATTGCCCGCCTTGTCAGTCGGTCTAACATCAAACATTTGTGATAGTATTTGTTTTTTATTTTGCGCCATTTTGATATATCTCTAAAGTTTTTTGCGCCATTTTTTTCCAGCTATATTTTTTTGCTTGCTCATACCCCTTTCTTATGAGTTCCTTTTTGATATTTTCATCTTTTAAAACAATTCGTATAGCTTTTGATATATCGGAAATATCTTCTCCGTTAAAATAATAAGCACTGTCTTCTAGTATTTCCCTGGAACATTCATAATCAGCTGTGATGACTGGAACGCCTCTTGTCATCGCTTCTAAGGCTGGAAGTTCAAAGCCTTCATGCAAGGATGGTCGAATATAGGCCAGAGAATTTCTAAAAACCGCGTCTAAATCATAGTCAGGAACAAAACCAGCAAAAATAACATTTTCAATTTTTTCCCTAGATACAAGCTCTTGTAGTCTTCGATAAAAATAATCTTCCCCGCCCACAAAAACTAATTTTAATTGTGGAAATTCTTCTTCTAAATTCTTCATTGCTAAGATAAGTCGCTCTGGATTTTTATGCGGATAAACATTTCCAACATACAAAACGTATGGTTTTATTATACCATACAATTTTGTTAAGTCATCACATTTTTTAGGATTAAAAAAACAAAAGTCATCACAAGCCTCATAGGTTACTGATATTTTTTCATTTGGAATTTTTGGATATTTTTTTAATATATCGTTTTTGGTAAAATTTGATACTCCAATAATTTTCAAGGAACGAAAAATAGCCGAGCTAATAACCATTTTGTAGGCTAAAAATTTAAACCAATAAAGTATCGGGGAAAGGGTTGAGCTTCTAATGGTTGGAAAATGAAGAATAATAAGATCATGAATAGTGACAATGAATTTTCCAAAATATAATAACGGCACATTAAAATGAGGGAAATGAACTAGGTCGAGTTTGTATTTATAAAGAATAAACGGCATTCTTATTTGTTCGGCAAATGTATACCAACGAAAATTTGCCAACACTTTTTGAAAATTTGTATTTTTTGGTTGGTATTCATCAAAATTCTCTTTTTTAAGAAAAATAAAATACTGGTTGACATTATCAACCTTTTCTAAATTTTCTATTAATTTTTGAGTGTATCGCCCTAATCCTTTGCCAATCGGTCCAAAAAATCGAGCGTCGATGCCAATTCTCATAAATTACGAATTACTAATCTTGTACGAATGTACGAATAATTACTTACGTTTAAAAAATCAGGCGACTTGTGTAATTCTTAATAAAATTATACCACAAAAACACTCACAAAGATACTTAAGATAAAGCTATTCCTGAAATATTTTCAAAGTTTTTTGGGCGGTTTTTTTCCAGTCAAATTCTTTCGATTTTTCCAAACCTTTCTTGACCAATTCACTTCTTAATTTGGAATTTTCTAAAATTTCTTTCATGGCCAGAAGAATTTCCTCTGGTTTATCTGGATCAATCAAAAATCCAGCGTCTCCCACTATTTCCGGCAATGAAGAATTATTCGAAACAATCACTGGTACCCCACATTTCATGGCTTCTAGTGGTGGAAAGCCAAAGCCTTCAAAAAATGACGGGTAAATAAAAAGTGAAGCCAAGTTATATAGATAAACCTTGTCTTCATCTGGCACACAATTTATTATTTGAATTTTTTCCCGAAAGGGTGAATTGGCAATTTCCCGATCTATTTCTTCATTCATCCAGCCTTTTTCTCCAGCGATAACTAAATTGTATTCACTGCCATTTTTTTGCAATAAATTAAAAGCACGAACAATCCCTATGATATTTTTTCTAGGTTCAATGGTGCCAAAAAATAGAATGAATTTATATGGTAAATTATATTTCTCTTTAATCTTAACTAATTTTTCATTATTTCGATCAATGATGCAAAAATTGTCCGCCACGGCACTCAAAATAACCACTATTTTTTCCGGTTTAATTTTATACACCCTAACCAAATCATCCTTAGTTGACTGCGAAACTGCAATTATCTTATCTGCGGTTTGGCAAATTTTTTTCGGATTAATGAAAATATGCCACCATTTTCTTTTCCAAGAAAAATATTCACTATGACGCACAAAAGAAAGATCGTGAATTGTGATAACAGATTTTGTTTTTGCGCTCACGTTGCCGAAAATAATATTGGGCGAAAAAACCAAATCTGCGCCTCCGACCAAATGATCGATTTTTGGCCAGCTAAAATACCAAAACATTAGATTTAGAATTTTATTAGGAAAGCGAAATTTTTTCACACTTACATTAGGATATTTTTCTAGCCAAGAAAAATCGAGCTTGGTTTTTTTCCAAGAATTCAAAAAAAGAACATATTTGTTCTTTTTATCAATAGAAAAAAGATTATCGAGAAGATAGCGCGTATATTCTTCGACTCCCGTTCTCCTTCCTTCAGCTAAGCATCTAATGTCAATACAAATTTTCATGTTTTTTATTTAACAAGGCGAAATTCCTTCCATTCCTTATCAATATATTCCTTTATTCTAGCCTTAAATATCTCTTTGTCAAATTTAAAAACTCTTTGCCTGATATAATCCGGGTCATAATCAGAATTTTTGAATTTTCTAACTGCTTCAATTAAATCCTCAGCTGTTTGATGCGCAAAAAACACTCCTGTTTTCCCTTCTTCCATATGTTCAAGAATGTCGCCACCATCATAGGCAATAAGCGGTGTGCCTGAAGCCATAGCCTCAATAGCAGTAAGTCCAAAATCTTCTTCTTGTGGAAAGATAAACGCTTGGCAACGAGAAAAATATTTTTGCAATTCTTCGTCGCTAACTCGTCCAAGAATTTTAATATTTGGCCCAGCCATTTTTTTAAGTCTTTCCATTTCTGGTCCACGCCCAAGAATTCTAAGTGGTAATCCTAATTTATTGAAAGCTTCGATAGCAATATCAAAACGTTTATACGCCATCAAACGCCCGGCAATCAAAAAATAATCATCTTTTTCGCGACTAATTTTGAAATTATTAACATTCACCGGCGGATTTATCACAACACTTCCTCGTCTGAAATATTTTTTTATCCGGCGCGAAACAAAAAAAGAATTAGCAATTATTTTATCCGGTCGTTCGGCGCTTACTCGATCCCAAATCCGAATATAATTCATAAAAAATGGCACGAGCTTTTTGATAAAATTAGGAAAATAAAAATCGCGATTGTATTTTTGGCAATCATCCCAAGCAAAACGCATTGGCGTGTGCATATAACAAATATGCAAAGTTTTTGGCCCCGTAATTATGCCTTTGGCAAAACTAGAAGAATCAGATAATACAATATCATAATCAGAAAAATCAAATTGTTCAATGGCAAAAGGCATAAATTGCGGAAAAATTCGATGCCTTCCCACCGCAAAAGGGATTTTTTGCAAAAAAGAAGTCTTGATTTTTTTGTCCGCAAAACTGCCATGCATCAGTTTTTTGCTATAAACAAGGGTGTATATTGGCGCATAGGGAAAAAGCTCACAAAAAGCTTCTAGCACTTTTTCCGCTCCCCCATTTTGAACAAGATAATCGTGGACTAAAGCAATCTTCATTTTAGCATATTAGCATTTTAGCATATTAGCATCAGTATTATACGCATTTTATTTTTGTTAAAATGTTAATAAGCTAATATGTTAAAATGATCCTAAAGATTCTTTCTCTTTCTAAATAAAACTCCTACTGTTTTCAAACAAATTTGAATATCCAACCACAATGACCAATTTTCAATGTAGAATAAATCTAATTTATATTCATCTTCAAAATCCAAGTCTGATCGACCAGACACCTGAGCCATTCCAGTGACACCAGGCTTAATCGTGAGTAATCGGCGGTGATATTCCATATATTTTTCCACTTCTCTTTTTTGATGCGGGCGTGGACCGACTAAACTCATTGTGCCAAAAAGAACATTAAAAAATTGTGGCAATTCATCAAGAGAATATTTTTCAATAAATTTTCCTACTCGCGTTTTTCTTGGATCATCTTTTATCTTGTAGAGCGGACCTTTGCGTATACTTTGTTTTTCAATTAAATTTTGTTCTAATTTCAAAGCCTCCTCTAATTTAGGATTCTCCTTTGAAATACAAAATTCATTTTTAAAGTAGCGAAATTTATACATAAAAAATTTCTCAGTATCACTACCAATTCTTTCGTTTTTATAAATTATCGGACCCTCACTATCCAGCTTCACTGCGATAGCAGTGATAATCAAAATCGGTGAAGTGAGAATTATTCCAAAAAGTGAAGCTATGATGTCAAAAACGCGCTTCAAAATTCTACCCCAACCATCCAATGGAGTACTTTGCACTTCAATCAAGGGCTCTCCGTTTAGAACGCTGATTTCAAACTTGGATGTCTGCAGACTATTAGGAATATATTTAAATTTAATATTATGAATGGAAGAATAGTCAATTAATTTTTCTTGTTCCGCATCGGTAATTGACGGCTCACAAAGAATTATTTCGTCGATACCTCGTTGTTCCTTGATTTCCTTGATCACGTGCAGGCTGGCGGTTTCGATTTGATCGATTATCTTGTAACCTAAATTTTTATTGCGTCTGATTATTTTGCAAATAGCATTTATTTTTCCATTTTTTCCAATTAGAAGTACTCGATGCACACCAATTTCTCTTGAGCGAAGCAACCATTTTTGAAAAAGCTGAATGAGGTAGCGCGCAGCGATAACATAAAAAACCCCCAATCCCCAAGCGGCCAAAATCACAAAACGCGAAGAGAACCATTCGCGCTTCAAAAATATTGTCACGATAATAATCACCAGTCCAATGGAAGTCGCGGAAAAAACCTTGATTGTTTCTTTCCAAAATTTTCGCGTAGCACGAATATTATATAATCCCTCTAGGGCATAAATCAAAATAAAAAAGGGAGCTACGATAAAAATAATTTTTATATAACTTTCAAAAGAAAAACTATACAATTTTGGTTTGAGCGCCAAAAGTTCTGGCACATTTCGAATAGCAAAAGCCGAGATAGCGGCAAGCACTATCATCAAAAAATCCACCGGAACCTGCATAGCACTAAAAAAAAGTTCTGATCTCTTCATGTTATTCTTTACGAATTACTAATCTCTTACTAATATACTAATTTTAATCAAATTTAATCAGTGGTGGAAAAATAATAAACTCACATTAGTATATTCGTATAAAATTCGTAATTGGTAAAGATTTTGAGCATATATCAAGGCAAATCTATAAGCCGGATTTTGTCGAGAATGATCATTTATCTAGTCCCGATATTACTATCGGGATCAAGCGGTACTTCTTATTCTTACTAGTGTAGAACAAGACACGACCTTGCATCCAGGTAAGGATTTAGCCGTTTCACCCCAATATTACTATTGGATTCGCCCCGCCCTTTATAAATAAAAAGCTGGGTGCTCAACCTTTCGGTTTCGCACGTCTCTGCTCGCACCTCTTAGATTGCTCTAGATGGGTGTTACCCACTACCCTTTCCGCCTCTTCGGCGGATAAATGTCCGGACTTTCCTCTCTGACTTTACGTCAGGGCGATCATTCAATTTGCCTTGATATATGCCTAAAATTTTATGCAAAAAAATCAAAACACATTTTTTTGCCTTTTTTAAGCCATTTTTTAAATATTCCTACCTGTTTATACTAGCACAATATGTATGATTTGTAAACCCTAAAGCCAAACACCAAAATCAAGCGTTAAGAAAGCTTTTTTAGATTATCAAGCAAATCTTTTTGCGATTTTAATTTCTCCCTGTATTCAGCAAGTTTAATCTTATTATTTTCCACAATTTCTTTCGGCGCGCTGGCGAGGAAATTTTTGTTGGCGAGAAGGGCGCTGTTTTTGGCAATCAAATTTTCCAGATTGGTAATTTCTTTGTAAAAATTTTTCTTTTCTTTTTCCACATCAATCAATTCCGCAATATCTAAAACTATTTTCAAATCTTTTCCGGAAATTTCAATCCCCTGTTTTTTTGCATCAGAAAATTTAACTCGTCCTAATTTTTCAATTATCTCTTGATTTTTGAGTTTTTTTGCATACGCCTCAATGATTTCACTTGGCGCAATACGATAACTAGACCGAATATTTCGAATTTTACCGATTATTTCCTGCAAGTTTTGAAATTCTTTTTCCGCTTTTTTATTAATTAGTTTTTTGTCCGATACCGGCCACTTTTCAACCATTAATATTTTGACTTTTTTATTCGTAGCATTCGCATGTATTCGCAGATTCGCATCGCCATATATTTTTTCCGTCACAAACGGCATAAACGGATGCCAAAGTTTTAATATTTTCTCCAAAACATATCCCAAAACCTTGTCATTTTTTTCAAGTTTGTGAATTTCAAGGTACCATGAAGCCAGATCATCCCAAGTAAATTTAATGAGAATATTTTCTGCCATGGCAATATTTTTATTCTCCAGCATTTTTGATGCTTCCAAAATCGCCTGATTAACTCGGGAAACAATCCAACTATCCGCCAAACTTTTCAAATCATGTCTAGAAATTTTTTCTTCTAGTTTAAAATTTTCATTTGAGCTGAAACTATAGCGATAGATATTCCAAAGCTTGGTCACGAAATTTCGATATTTTTCTATTTTTTCTTCATAGAGTCGCGTATCAAGTCCGGGGGTTGTATCAGTAATAAGACTCATACGAAGCGCATCCGCTCCATACTTCTCAATCATTTGCAAGGGATCAACTCCATTGCCTTTAGATTTTGACATCTTAAGACCGTCTTTATCTCTAATCAGTCCAGTGAAAAATAAATTCTTAAACGGCACCTTACCGGTTCGATATAGTCCCATCATAATCATCTTAGAAGCCCAGAAAAAAAGTAGGTCGCGTCCTGTAACCATCATTTCGGTTGAATAAAAATCTTTATAGTCTTTGCCTTTTGGATAACCCAGAGTTGTATATGGCCATTGACCAGAAGAAAACCAAGTGTCAAAAGTATCCTGATCTTGAATCAATTCTGCTCCCTTGCATTTCGGACATTTTTTTGGCTTTTCAATTGAAACAATGTAATTCTCCTCTCCACATTTTTCACAATACCATACTGGAATTTGCGGTCCCCACCAAATTTGGCGCGAAATACACCAATCATGCAAACCCGAAAACCATTGCGTCATTATTTTTCCAAAACTTTTCGGATAAACTTCAATCTTCCCTGTTTTGATTGCTTTCAAAGATTCTTTTTTTAGCGAATACTTTTTTGCATCCACATTCACAAACCATTGCTTGGAAATTAGAGGCTCAATCGTTTCCTTGCAACGCTCACAAATTGATTTATTGATTTCATTCTCTTCTATTTTTTCAATAAGGCCAAACTCAGTCAAATCGCGTACAATATTTTCCCGTGCCTCTTCAACTTTTTGCCCAACATATTTCCCGCCTAATTTTGTAATCTCGGCTTTTTCATTAATCACTTGAATTTCTTGGAGTTTATGATCCTTGCCAATTTGCCAGTCCAGCGGATCATGCGCCGGAGTAATTTTCACCGCGCCTGTACCAAATTCCATTTCCATTCTTCTGTCCGAAATAATTGGAATTTCTCGATTTTGCAAAGGCAAGATAACGATTTTTCCCACTAATTTTTCAAAGCGCTTGTCTTTTGGATTAACTGCCACGGCCGTATCACCCAGCATCGTTTCTGGACGCGTCGTTGCAACCGTGATAAATTGCTTGGAATCTTTCAAGGGATATTTTATATAGTATAATTTTCCGGCTGTTTTCTTGTGAAGCACTTCCACATCTGAAAGTGCAGTGGAACATCTAGGGCACCAGTTGATTATTCTTTCTCCGCGATAAATCATTCCGTCCTTTTCCATCTTGACAAAAGTTTCCAGTGCCCGAGAAAGAACATCTGGATCGAGTGTGAATTTTTCTCGCGACCAATCAGCGCTAATACCAATTTTCTTTTCTTGCGCGCGCATATAGTTCGATCGATCAATACAAAAGTCATAAATCTCCTTGTAGAATTTTTCTCGCCCTAAATCATATCGGGAAATCCCCCGTTCTGCTTTGATTTTTTTTTCATAAACTACTTGCGACTGAATTCCGGCGTGATCTTTTCCTGGAAAAAGCAAAACTTTCTCCCCTTTCATGCGATGATAGCGACCAAAAATATCCATCACGGTGTAACCTGAAGCATGCCCAAGATGAAGCTCTCCATTAGCATTCGGTGGTGGCAAAATATTGCAATATTTTTTTCGATTTTTATCTTCAGCCCAAGGCTGACAGGTATCCGGGTTGAAAAACCCACTCTCCTCCCAGAGCTTATATATCTCGTCCTCATATTTATTCGCTTCGTATGTTTTTGAAATTTCCCTAATCATCTTAACATTTTAGCATATTAACATTTTAACATTTCCTTATTGATTCCATTGATTTCCATAGCATGGCACCAATTTCGTCTGCCAACTTGATTGATTTTTTATAGTCATTGTCAGTATAATATTTTTCAACTAAAGCAAAATGCAGGAGATACATCGATTCTTTTAAAGATCCGTATGATATTTCCCAGAAATTTAGTTTAACCATTTGCTTTTTTCTAGCAAAACCTTCTAAGTAATTCAGAATTACAGACAAAGACGACCGCCTTAATTGAGAAGTTACTCCATACAATTCTTCTTTCGGAAAATTCTTAGTAATCCTATAGCACAAATGTGCATATTCATCCATTTTAATTTTTAATTGATGCGGAAAATCATTATTGGTCATGTTTATTTTTGTTAAAATGCTAAAATGTTAGCATGCTAAAATGTTTTTTTATTTTCTAATCTCCAACCCTAATTCTTTTTCCAATCCTGCGACAATTTTTCCCATCACTTCATCCACTTCTTTGTTTTCTAGTGTTCGCTCTGGCGCGCCAAATTCAATGTGATAAGCGAAGCTCGTTACTCCGTCCTTAAAAAAGACATCAAACATAGAAACATTCAAGACTAAATCTCCGCCGATTTTCTTGATTAGTTTTTGAATTTCAATGGCTTTGGTTTCGCCTTTGGCAAGCATGGAAATGTCCCGGGTGATGGTTGGAAATTTTTGCAAAGCTTTATAAACAAGTTCTTTTTGAGAAATTTTCAAAAGTTTTTCCGTGTCCAATTCACAAACTGCCACTCTTTTTCCAATTTTATATTTTCCCAAAACCAAAGGATTAATCTCCCCTATCATTCCGATTTTTTCGCCATCAACCAAAATCTCTGCACTTCTTCCTGCGTGAGCAAGATGATTTTTTGAAAGCTTAACTTCGTTGAATGAAATCGAATTTTCATCAACGCTAATTTTCTCCAACAAATTTTCTGTTGCGCCTTTTATACTATAAAAAGTTTCCGCATTTTTGCTTGCCCCGTGTTTCGCTTCAGCGAAATTTACGGGGTCCTTTTCTAAAACTTGCGCCATAACGAACATTCTTTTTTCTTCTGTTCCTGTCATTCTGAACTCGTTTCGGAATCCAGATCCTGAAACAAGTTCAGGATGACAAAGGTAAACTTTTCCAATTTCAAAAATATTCAAACTTTCAAAATTCTTGAGGTTAGTTTTAATGTTTTTCAAAATATTTGGAATAAGACTCACTCGAACATATTTTTGATCCGGATTCATTGGACTAGAAAGTTCAAAATGTTTCACGTTATCCAAGGCGCAATTCTTAGCATCAATTTCAGAATAGAAAGAATAATTATACATTTCATCAAATCCAAAACCAACCGAAATTTCTCCTAATCTTCGCTCAAAAGACAAAACTTCATTTATCTTAGCGGGAATAATAGGTTCAACAAGCGGACGCGGTTCAATTTTTTCATATCCCCAAATCCGTCCAATCTCTTCAATCAAATCTTCTTGAGTTTTAAGATCAACTCTAAACGTAGGAACAATACACACTACCTTATATGGTTGAATGGTAGTGCCGATTCCTAATAAATTTAATATTCTTATGATTTCTTTTTTTGGAATTATTTCTCCTAAAAGAGAGTTTACATATTCCAAATCTAATTTTATTTTACAAGGCTTAATTTTATTTGGATAAACATCAATCACTCCTTCGAGCTTTGCGTCAGCGGTATGCTCCAAAACTTCTATGATTCTAACAATAGCTTTTTCGGCTAAATTTGGATCAATCTCTTTTTCAAAACGATCAGATGATTCAGTTTTCACGCCCAGTCTTGTTCTTGAGCGTCTAATATTAACGGCATCAAAATTAGCCGCTTCCAAAATTATTGTCTTAGTATTTTCGTTTATACCTGAATCTTTCCCACCCATAATTCCAGCTAACGCCAACGGCGTTTCACCATTAGTAATAAGTAAATCCTGATCTGATAATTTTAATTTAGTTTCATCCAATAATTCCATCTCTTCATTCTCCTTAGCTTTTCTTACTACTATTTGGATTTTATTTGTTTCTTGTTTCTTGTTTCTTGTTTCTTGGCCTGAGATTTTGGAAAAATCGAAGGCATGCATTGGTTGCCCAAGTTCCAGCATCACATAATTAGTTGCGTCAACAACATTGTTAATCGGACGAATTCCAGAAGCTTCCAATCTTTGCTTCATCCAACTTGGCGAATCTTTAATTTCTACATTTTCCATTACTGCGCCGATATAGCGAGAACAAAGCTTTCTATCTTCAATTTTTACAATTAATTTTTTGGATTTTTTATTAGGCAATTTCAGTCCATCAAAATCATATTCAAAATTCTTATTTTCCAGCACTGAAATTTCTCGCGCCACTCCAACATGACTGGTTGCATCGTGCGCTCGATCTGGCAAAACTTTTATTTCAAAAATCGTGTCATCTTCCACGCCCAAATATTTTTTAGCCGGCTCGCCAATTTTAGCTTTAGAATCTAGAATAAAAATTCCACTATGATCAGCTCCAAGTCCTAACTCGTCTAACGCACAAAGCATACCAAAAGATTTTTCTCCACGAATTTCCGCTTCTTTTATCTCTATGCCATTAGGAAGTTTTGTTCCGACTAATGCTACTGGCACTTTTTGCCCAACTTCAATATTAGGCGCGCCACAAACGATTTGTAGATTTTGTTTTTGTACAGACGCAAAATTTTGCGTCTCTACGATTGCGATTTGCAACTTGTCTGCATTAGGATGTTTTCTGATTTCCAAAATCTTCCCAACCACCACACCATCAAAATTCCATTTTTTTTCTTCCATCCCTTCAATCTCCAACGAGTGCATCGTCAAAAGCTCCCTCACTATATCTTGGGATAATTTTGTGTCTGATAATTCTTTTAGCCAATTGTATGAGTATTTCATGTCTTTCTTTACTAATTACTAATTTTATTACTAATATACTAATCTTCTAAATTTACAATTCTTTTATATCTCACACATTCTTTTGTAAAATAGACGAGTATACCTAATTTTAAATTCATCGCTTTTAAATAAGAATATAACTGATCGATGTCTCTTTTTGAAAAATAATTCTTACTTTTTAATTCAATAACTATTTTATCAAAAACTAAAAAATCAAAAATATAATAACCGATTTCTTTTCCTCCATGTTTAACTTTTGCTTTTAATTGTTCTTTAAATTCTATATTATTTTCTGAAAAAATATTTGCAATAGCTTTTTGATAAAAACTTTCCTTATGTCCATATCCAATTTCATTAAAAATACTAAAAATCAAACCAATAATCTTATAACATTCATCCTTATAAATTAAATCATTTCTTATACTCATTAGTATATTTGTATATGATTAGTAATTAGTAAAGACCTAACTAAAACTGTTTAACAAACCTCAAATCTCCCCCATGAAACAACCTCACATCATCAATCTTATATTTCATCATTGCCAATCTTTCCAAGCCAAATCCCCAGGCGAATCCTTGATATTTATTTCTCGGATAACCTGCGGAAACAAAAACATTTTGATTAACCATTCCAGCGCCACCGATTTCTAGCCAACCTCCACCTTTGCAAGCGCGACAGCCCTTACCACCACAAACTGTGCAAGAGATATCAAATTCAAAACCTGGTTCGACGAAAGGAAAATAGCTTGGACGAAGTCGCACAGTCACATTTTGTTTGAAAAAGGCGGAAAAAAATTCTTGGGCGGTAAATTTCAAATTTCCCACGTTGACATTTTCTCCAACAATCAAAGCTTCAAATTGATAGAAAGTATGATCGTGCGTTGTGTCAGTCGCTTCTCGACGATAACATTTCCCCGGAACAATAATTCGAAGCGGCGGTTTATTTTTTTCCATGTACCTCGCTTGCACTGCTGAAGTTTGACTTCGCATAGACAATTTTTCTTCGCCATCTTTAGCATCAAGAAAAAAAGTATCCTGCATATCACGCGCTGGATGGTCCTTGGGAATATTCAAGGCATCAAAATTATACCAGCCAGTTTCCACTTCCGGTCCATCGGCAATTTCATATCCCATTGAAACAAAAATATCTTCAATGTCGCGACGCACCAGCGAAATTGGATTGAAATGCCCCGCGCTTTTTTTCTTTCCTGGGATCGTCACATCAATTTTTTCTTTTTGGGCGTCAAAAGAATTTTCGGAAATTTCCTGTCGTTTATTTTTAATTATTTCCCAAATCTGATTTTTAGTATTATTGGCCAATTCTCCAATTTGTTTTTTCTCTTCCGGACTCAAATCTTTGAGACTTTTCAAAATTGCAATAAATTCGCTCTTTCGTCCAGTGTACTTTTTTTCCAATTCAAAAAGAGCCTCGTCGCTCGGCTTTACCCTCTCGATTTCCGCCAAAAACTGCTTCTTCAAATTTTCAATTTTTTCCTTGAGCATAAACTCTTATGTCATTCCCGTGAAAACGGGAATCCAGTCATAAATTTATCTTAAAATGCAGAATATTTTTATATACTATTTTTTTTATTTAGTTTCTACACTAGATTCCCGCCTTCGCGGGAATGACAATTATATCGACATTTCTATTTTAAGCTAAAACAAGGCTTTTTGCAAATTTACATCCCCATCTTCTGCTTTGCCATGCGATATTGTTCTTCCGTTATTTGACCGGACTTTTTCATTTGTTCCATGGCAGACAGAAGCTTGCTTCGATTTTCAGGTTTGAAGGCTTCAGCCATCAATTTTTGCTGTTCCTGCGGGCTCATTTTGGCAATTTTTTTCATCGCCACTTTCTGCATCATTCCCATGGCGTTTGAAGTAATAGTATTTTTAGCTTTTTTTAATGGATTCCAGATCATTTTAGCATTTTAGCATTTTATCATACTAGCATCTCTTTTTTGTTAAAATGTTAGTATGTTAATATGTTTTATGATTTTTTAATTTGTAATTTATAACTAGTCACGAGTAGCGCGGAGGCGATGAAAATTGAAGAATATGTTCCAAAAGTCACGCCGACCAAAAGCGCTAGAGAAAAATACTTAATTGATTCTCCACCAAAAATATAAATTGCAAGCAGAGTAATGATAACAGTCATGGATGTGTTAATTGAACGCACTAAAGTTTCATTCAAACTTCGATTGACCACTTCCGGAAAAGTTTCCTTGGAAGAACTACGTAGTAGATTTTCTCGTGTTCGGTCATATACCACAATCGTGTCATGCACAGAAAAACCTAAAATTGTGAGAAGGGCCGCCACAAAAGGAATGCCGATTTCTATTCCATAAAAATGTCCAAGAACTGAAAAAACTCCGGCTGTGATAAGAATATCATGCACAAGTGCAATAATTGCCCCCATTCCATATTTCCAAGAAGGTACCGGACGAGAAACCTTGCGAAAAGCCCAAGCAATATAAGCCATAATTCCCGCTACCGCCCAAAAAATTGACCACAAAGATTTACTCTTTAGTTCTTCGGAAATTGTACTGTTAGCATAATCTGTTCTAAGATCTTTTGACTGCGGATATTTTTCTTTCAAAATTTTCAAAACTTCTTGGTTAGTTTTGTCATCTTCCGGCACATAACGCAAAAGAATCGTGTTGTTTCCCGTGGCTTGCAAGGAAAGACTTTTCAAGTTCAAATTTTTGAGATTCTCTTCGATTTCCGAATTACTTGGCAAATTATTTTCAAATTGCACTTCCATTAGTGTTCCACCGGTAAAATCAATTCCGAGCTTTAGTCCCCACACGAAAAGACTGGCAATGCACATCACAGTAAGCACTCCGGAAAAAACATAAGCGTATTTTGTTTTAGAGATAATATTTATCATATGTTTCGTCATTGCGAAGGAGCGTAGCGACTGTGGCAATCCCATTGTTTAATTTCGAGATTACTTCGCTTCGCTCGTAATGACAGGTTTTTTATTTACTCCAATTAACCACAATTTATTTTCCAACCACCTCCCCATCACAAATCGCAAGATTGTTCGGGTGATGACCACTGCGGTAAACATTGAAACAATCACTCCAATAATCAGCGTCACGGCGAAACCTTTCACAAATCCTGTTCCCATTTCAATCAAAATAAAAGCGGTAATAATGGAAGACATATTACCATCGCGAATTGAAGTCCAAGCGCGCTTGAAACCTTCTTCAATCGCACTCAAAACATCTCGACCTTTTTTGATTTCCTCTTTGGTTCTTTCGAAAATCAAAATATTAGCATCCACAGCCATTCCAATCGAAAGCACGAAACCGGCAATGCCAGGAAGGGTGAGAGTAATTTGCCACGGAGAAAATCCGGATAATTTGAAAATTGAAATCATTAGGGCTGAATAAATGAGAAGTGAGAAAGAAGCTACTAATCCCAAAAATCGATAGAACAAAAGCATAAAGATAATAACTAAAACCATTCCAATCATTCCCGCTTTCAAACTTTTTTCTAAAGATATTTTTCCCAGTGATGCCTCTACGCTTTGTTGATTAATTGGGTTGCCAATTGGCACAGGCAAAGCTCCTTCGTTCAAACGCTTAACCAATTCATTCGCTTCAGTTGTGGTATAACTGCCGGTAATTTGCGCCTTGCCATTAGGAATTTCCGAATTAACTGTTGGATTAGTTATTATTTCTCCATCAATCAAAATCGCCACCCGCTTTCCAATATTTCTTTTAGTTATTTCCGCAAAAAGTTTTGTGCCTTCCTCATCAAATTCCAAATCAATTACCGGCTCTGTGAGTCCTTGATTTTGAAAACCAACACTAGCACTTTTTAAATTTTTTCCTGTAAGGCCTGTCGTTACCACTTCTATTTTTGGTTCCGGCTGAACTTTTTTGGCAATCAAAATATGCGCGCTTTTAAATTCTTGATTACTTGCCCCGCTATCACCGTCAGGTGATTTTGCGGGGTCTCCTTCGCCCCCGCCTCGCGTCGACGAGTCGTCTTCGCGAGTCGAGGCGGGTTTCACTTCAATTCTTTTGATTATATGCCAGCCAAATTGCGTTTCCACTAATTCTTTATATATTTCACCATCTTTCAATCCCTTATCAAAAATAACCGCTTCATATTCCGGAACAAACATTCCTTTTTTGACAAAATCATATTCCCCGCCTTTTTCTTTTGATCCTGGATCCTCACTATTTTCCTTGGCGAGTTTCGCAAAGTCTTCGCCGGCCAAAGCTTTTTTCAATAAATCTTGCGCTTTATTTTTGGCAGTTTCATTGGTTTTATTCAAAATATCTTCCGGAATTTTTTCCACAGCTGTTTCTTCTTCTTCCTTAAATTCTAGAAATGGCATCTCTCCAATTCTTTTTTTCGCTTCATTAATATCTCTGATTCCCGCCAATTCCACGATCAATCTTTGCTCATCGCCAGATTTAGTGGTATAGATAACCGGCTCAGCTACACCAAAAGCATTAATCTTTCGCTCAACCGCGTCTTGCATCGCTTGCATGGCCTCCTTTTGTTTTGCTGGATCAACTTGGCTCAAATCAGCCTTATATTCCAAATGAATTCCCCCTTGCAAATCTAAACCTAAATTTATTTTAGGTTTATTGAAGAAATCATAAAGTTTTGGAATTTTCGAAACCGCTTGCGGATAGGAAATTAGTCCCGCCAAAATCGCCAAGATTACCACCGCCCCAAATTTTAGTCTAAGTTTTTGTCTAACGTTCATATTCTTTATTTTACACAAACCTTATTAAATTGCAATCTTTATATTATTTCCCACAACATTTCTTATATTTTTTTCCTGATCCGCATAGACAAGGGTCATTTCTGCCAACTCTATCCTTATTCACAATCGGTGCAAGTTTTTTTTCTTCAGCTTTACCACCTTCTTCTTTTTTAGCAGCACCAAATTGTTCCACTTCCCCGCCACCGCTATAATTCAAACTATTTTGCGCGGGTTTTTCTTGGGCTTGTGGCGTGACAACATTCACTTTGAAAATTGTGCGGACAATTGTTGCGCGGATATTGTCCATCAGATGGGAAAAAATCAAATAGGCTTCTCGTTTATATTCAATGAGTGGATCGCGTTGTCCATAACCACGCAGCCCAATGCCGTCTCGCAGATAGTCCATTTCGTCCAGATGACTCATCCACATCATATCCATTGTTTGCAAAATCACCGCTTTTTCAATGCCTCGCATACTTTCCGTGCCAATTTCTTGTTCTTTCTTGTTATACGCTTCCTTGGCTAAGCCACTGAGATATTGCGTCATCGCCGAAACTTTTTCCGCTGAATTTCTAGCGCTATCATTTTTTATCTCCTTCAATTTATTCTCCACCGACTTGTCGGCTGAGATAATATTTTTCATTCCTTCATAAATTTCTTTCATATCGATTTTTTCCTCTTCGGCGCTATGAAAAGAAACTAAATTTTCCATTTCCTGAATGATATACCCCAACATTTCGTTTTTGAGATCCTTAGATTCCAAAATTTCTCGCCGTTTTTTGTATATCACTTCGCGCTGTTTGTTCATCACATCATCATATTCCAAAACATGTTTACGAATGTCGAAGTTGAAACCTTCAATTTTTGATTGAGCGTTTTCAATGGTGCGTGAAATTATTTTATTTTGAATTGGTTGATCTTCCGGTAGTCCCAAGGTGTTCATCATACTAATGAGTTTGTCTCCACCAAAACGACGCATTAGTTCATCTTCTAAGGACACAAAAAATTGTGAAGCGCCCGGATCACCTTGTCGGCCAGCGCGTCCCCGAAGCTGATTGTCAATACGTCTAGCTTCATGTCGTTCTGTGCCTAGGATGAAAAGTCCGCCCACTTCTTTGACGCCTTCACCCAATTTAATGTCCGTTCCACGTCCCGCCATATTAGTGGCAATGGTCACTGCTCCAATTTGCCCAGCATTTTGAATGATAAGGGCTTCTTTTTCGTGTTGTTTAGCGTTCAAAACTTCGTGTTTGACTCCAAAACGTGTGAGGAGGGCGCTCAAATATTCTGATTTTTCAATGGCAATTGTACCAACCAAAACCGGTTGACCTGTCTTGTTTATTTCTTTTATTTTTTCACAAATCGCATTGAATTTTCCTTTTTCTGATTTATAAACAATGTCAGCTAGATCTTTTCTGACAAGTGGTCTATTGGTTGGAATTTCCACCACATCAATGTTATACACTTTGAAAAATTCTTCGGCAGAAGTGGTGGCGGTTCCTGTCATACCGGAAAGCTTGTGATAAATTCGAAAATAATTTTGAAAAGTGATAGTGGCCAGCGTTTTTGATTCTTTTTGCACTTGTACTTTTTCCTTAGCTTCAATCGCTTGATGCAAGCCTTCGCTATAGCGTCGCCCCGGCATAATGCGCCCCGTAAAGTCATCCACGATGATCACTTCGCCGTCTTTCACAACATAGTCACGATCTTTTTGAAAAATAATTTCAGCTTTCAGGGCTTGCTCCAAATGATGCACATAATTTATTTTCCCCGCGTCATAGATATTTTCCACTCCCAGCCAACTTTCAATTTTGGAAATTCCACTGTCCGTTATCGAAATAGCTTTCATTTTTTCATCCAACTCGAAATCCCCGCCTCGCGTCGACGAGTGGTCGTCTCCGCGAGTCGAGGCGGGTTCGCTCCTTTTAAGCCGTGGAACAAGTGAGGCAAATTGTTGATACATCTTGGTAGATTCGCTGTCGGGCGCACTGATAATGAGTGGGGTTCTAGCTTCATCAATCAAAATTGAGTCCACTTCGTCAACAATGGCAAAATTTAGTTCTCTCTGCGACATTTGAGAAGCATCTTGCACCATATTATCGCGCAAATAGTCAAAACCAAACTCATTGTTTGTTCCATAAGTGATGTCGGCATTATACGCTTCGCGCCGAGTCACTTGTTTCAAATTTTCCACCATGCCTACCGGCAGGCAGGTCTCCACACTCACTTCATTAGCATCAATTATTTTCGGTTCATAAATGTACGATGTGTCATGAATGATGCAGGCCGTGGAAATTCCTAGAAAATGCAAAATCGATCCCATCCAGTTGCAATCGCGTTTGGCCAGATAATCATTGACTGTGATAATGTGCACTCCTTTGCCAGTCAAAGCATTGAGATACATTGGAAGTAGCGCGGTGTGAGTTTTTCCTTCTCCAGTTTTCATCTCAGCAATTCTCCCTTGATGCAAAATTATCCCACCTGTCATCTGCACATCAAACAATCTTTTATTGTCCACTCTCTTGACTGCTTCACGCACAACCGCAAAAGCCTCTGGCAATATTTCATCCAGCGTTTTTCCTCCGCCAGCTGGCGGATTAATATTTTTTCTAAATTCTTCAGTTTTAGCGCGAAGTTCTTCATCCGACAATTTGGAAATTTCCGCTTCCAGAGAATTTATCTTTTCGACAATCGGACGAGTCCTGGCGACCTCTTTTTCATTAGAACCGAAAAGTTTGCTGATAATTGACATTTTTATATTTTAATAATTTGCCCCATTGTCATTCCCGTGAAAACGGGAATCCAGTCTCAATTTTCTTAGTTTTTACACTAGATTCCCGCCTGCGCGGGAATGACAAAAAAACAAAAAACGAATAAAACTTAACTTGTTTATTCTAGCAAGAAAAGAGGCGGGAGTCAAAAGAAGATTTTTAGTTTATAAATTTGAAAGTGGAGAGGATTTTGTCGCAATCATTTACACTGTGACACATATAATTAATTCTATAAATATATCGGGGACTTAAAGTAAAAATTTCAGTTGCCGGATCTTTTATGTTCTCATTCTCTGACGCCTCTATGTAATCCCGCCTTATTGCTGGATAATTATCCATAGTAAACTCTTTTATTTTAGAGTCTTTGTTTTGTTTAAATGGCCAACTAGATTCTCCGTAAAAATTAACAATCACACTTTGTAAATTATTCATATCTGTTTTTTGAGTTGTATTTTTAGATATTGCAATTTCCACATTATAATCGCCGTTATTTCCAAGCACATTAATTTCAGATGAATCAATATCCAGTTTCTCTTCAAGGATAGAACTATTCTTGCTTGGATATTCTATCTTGAATCCCAATTTTTCATTTCGGTATTCTTTCCAATCAATAATCATAGAATCATTAATCTGCCCAACAAATTCTGGGTTACATTCTTTGCAAAAATCGCAAAATTCTGTCTGCCTACCATCGTTATCGGTTCTAATGGCATATTTTCCACCATTTTCTTCGCAAACCTCATCTTTATTCAAGCACGGCGCAAATTCACAATTCGGGGCCGTTCTTCCCACTGCCGATCCATCGGGACAAATTTTTGCTTCTTCGGTACACGCAACTATCTTATTTTTCTTGGGAAGATTGACTAGTGGACTATTTTCAGTCTTAATTCCTCTCCACAGATAAAAAGAAATTCCAGCCAAGAAAATTGCCAGAATTATTATCACACTAAATGCGAGAGTTGTTGAGATTTTTTTGTTCATGTTTTTATTTTTTACTACTATATATAGGCGAATGGTAGCATTTAAGTTTAAATTTATTTTACACAATAATTATACCACAAAAAAAGAAAACCGCCACCTGATTTGGTGGCAGTTTCATTGTCATTCCCGTGAAAACGGGAATCTAGTCTCAAGACTATATTAGAATATGAATCTTTTATATAGTATAATTTAATTTCTACACTAGATTCCCGCCTACGCGGGAATGACATTGCATTAGAACCTAGCGTCCTTGCTGATTACTATCTTCTTTTTGAGCGAGCGAGCTCCGCGTTCGCGGATATCTTTGAGCTTGCTTTTGTCTTTAGTGATTTGTTTTTGCAAGTCTTCTATTATCATATCAGTTGAACCTTCTACGGACTCCGAAATTTCGGTAGCTCGGTATAGTTTATATGGCGTCTTAATCATAACTTCTACATAAAATTTTCCTTTTTTATCCATCGAAACTTCCACTTCATATTCCAAGCTTTTTTTCAAAAATTTTTCCATCTTCTGAATTCTCTTCACAATATAGTCCTTAATTCGATCATCTAATTCAATGTTCTTGCAAAACCAACGAAGATTAAGCGTCTTGTTTTCCATATAATTTGGTTAGTTTAAATTAATTAAGTTTTAATAATTTACGAAAGTACTAATCTGGCTAAATTACGAATTCGTACTTTCGTTTAATTCGTAATTTCGTAAATCTCAGAATCCAACATATTGAATTTCTTCGCTCAATTGCACGCCTAGCTCATCGCGCACTTTCATCTTAATAACGCTTGAAAGCATCACAATGTCCTGTGCTTTGGCGTTCCCTACATTTACTACAAAATTAGCATGTTTTTCGCTCACCTGTGCTCCGCCAATTTTTTTCCCGCGCAGTCCCACTTCATCAATCAGCCAGCCAGCTGGGATTTTTCCGTCTATCGCCTTTTGACCAGTGTCTTTTTCAAAATTAGCAACAAGTTCTGGATTATCCACTTTTGGATTTTTGAAAAAACTACCCGAGCTTGGTTCTTTTGGATTAGGATGCACAACTTTCAAACGATTTTCAATAAGTTCTTTGATTTTTTTACTAATTTCTTCTTGATCACCCTTTTCTAATTTCAAAACAGCTGAAATTATAATCAGATCTTTATTTTCTTTGAAAATGCTGTTTCTATAGGAAAATCGACATTCGTTATTTTGGAATTCCAAAATACGAATGTCGTCCTGAGCGTTAGCGAAGGATCTCGTAGAATTAGTACTATTTTTATTAGAAAGAGATTGCTTCGCGGAGTTTATCCCGCTTAAAGCGGGGCTCGCAATGACAATAGTTTTTACGCTTTCTACACTATCCGCCATACAACCCAGGGGTATCCCAGCATTACCACGAATCGCTCCACCAACTGTTCCGGGAATTCCTGACGCCCACTCAAGTCCGGAGAGTGAATTTTGCGTTGCCAAGTTAACAACAGAACTCAAAGAAGCACCGGCAGAAATTTCAATTTTATCTTCTTGTATCTTGTATCTTGCCTGCCTGCCCGGTAGGCAGGTATCTTGTATCTTGATTACTAATCCATCAAATCCATCGTCACTAACAAGAATATTACTTCCTCCGCCCAGCACAAAAATTTCCAAATTATTTTCTTTGGCATAATTCAGTGCTTCTAAGATTTCATCTTCAGAACTCACTTCTACGAAATATTTAGCCGGCCCACCAATTTTGAAAGTAGTCAGTGGCGCTAGTGGAATGTTTTTTTGAATATTAATCATATTTTTAATTTTTACTTTCCACTTTTCTTATTTCCTCCCAATAAAATACTGCAAGCATTGAGATAATTACCATTATCCAGTCGATCCAGTCAATTGGCGACATCCGCAGATATTTTTGAAAAAATGGAAGATACATAAAAATAAGAAGAGTAAGAAAAGAAATCACTATCGCACCTAAAGCATATTTATTTTTGAAAAATCCCAATTGAAACGGCGAAAGCTTGGCACTGCGAGATTGTAAGAGATTGGCCATCTGTGTCATTGAAATAATTGCGTAGGCTACTGTGGTTGATTTTATATAAAGCAACGCATTCGCATCAATTTTTTCTCCGAAATACCAGCCACCACGAAGCATTGACCAGATAAACGCTATCGTCGCTCCAGTCGCCATAATTATACCAAGATAAATGATTCTTCGAAAGCCCGCCATATCCATCACCTGTCTTTTTTTAGAATTTTTTTCTTCCTTACTGTCCGGCTCTGGTGGTTCTAAGCTCAAAGAAAAAGAAGGCAGAATGTCTGTACCTAAATCAACCGCCAAAATCTGAACAGCTGAAATTGGGGAAGGAATTTGCAAAATTACTCCAAAAATTACCGTAAAAAGTTCGCTGGCGTTGGAAGTAAAAACATAATGAACAAATTTTTTGAGATTAGAAAAAATCGTCCGTCCTTCTCGCACACCCTTCACAATCGAAGCAAAATTGTCGTCCAGAAGAATCATATCCGATGCTTCTTTGGAAACATCCGTGCCAATTATCCCCATCGCCACACCAATATCCGCTTTTTTCAAAGCTGGTGCATCATTCACACCATCTCCCGTCATCGCAATGATTTCACCATATTTTTTGAGCACTGTGGCGATGCGCAATTTTTGTTCTGGCGCAATTCTAGCAAACACACAAACGCCATTATTAATTCTTTTGTATATTTCTTTGTCGCTCAAACTATCCAAAGCTTTTCCATTAATTACTAACTTATCTTCTGAATTATTGATTCTTGATTCTTGTTCACTGATTAATCCGATTTTTTTGGCAATCGCTCGGCCAGTTATTTCATAATCCCCTGTTATCATGATCACTTTTATTCCCAATTTTTTGCAATCCGTAATTGCCTGCGCTACGTCAGCTCTTGGTGGATCGATCATTGCCATCATCCCCACCCAAACTAAATCTTTTTCAGCCTCATCTTTTGCGTTTTCTAAATTTTTATAGGCAAAAGCCAAAACACGCAAAGCTTCTTCAGACATTGCGTTATAAACTTTTTTTATTTTTTCTTTTTCTTTTTGATTAAACGGCAAAATATTTTCTCCGATTTTTATCTGCGTGCAAAGATCCAAGAGAACATCTGGCGAACCTTTAACATAAGAAATTATTTTGTCATTCTTAAAAATCACACTCATCCTCATTCGCTCAGAAGAAAAAGGATTTTCGGTGATTTTCTTTTCACTTTTTTCAAAAAAACCTTTCTGCGAATTGAATTTTTGCCCCGCCACAATTATCGCGCCTTCGGTCGGATCACCAATTATTGAGTAGATTTTTTTATTTTTCTTGAGCGTTGCATCATTACAAAGTGTTCCAATTCTAAAAAGCATTTCAGCGTTAGGAATTTTGGCAATTTCAATTGTCTTTCCGTTTTGCAAAAATTCACCTTTTGGCTCATAGCCCGTGCCCAAGACATCAATCGTTTCATCGTTTATGAAAATTTTTGTCACGGTGAGTTCATTTTTGGTTATCGTGCCAGTTTTGTCAGTACAAATCATCGAAACTGATCCCAGCGTTTCCACTGCATTCAATTTTTTTGCCAAAACATTATCCTTCAAAAGCCGTTTCATTCCCAGTGACAGTGCCACTGAAATTGCGGCTGGCAACCCTTCCGGCACAACTGAAACTGAAAGCGCCAGAGCAAAAAGAAAATTTTGATAGAGCGACATTTTGAAATATTGTCCGCCAATAACCACCAAAATTCCAATCATTACCGAAAGAATTGTCACATCCCTCCCAAGCACTCGCATTTGTGATTGCAATGGAGTTGGAGTGTCCACAACGGTTTGCACCGTGTCAGCAATGCGTCCGAGCTCCGTGTTCATGCCAGTTCCAATCACTAAAAACCTTACTTCTCCAACAGAAACTGTTTCGCCCATAAAAACCATGTTCGTTATATCCGCCAATGTAACTTTGCTTTCTTCCAAAACTCCCGCTTCTTTTCTTTTGGGTTTTGTTTCACCAGTGAAAATAAAATTATTCACTTTCAGATCATAACTTTCCAAAATATATCCATCAGCCGGAATATTATCACCAGAAGAAACAGAGATAACATCCCCCGGTACCACAAGTTTAGCATCAATTTCTTTTTTCTCACCTTCACGGATAACTATTGCTCTTTCTTTGGTAAGTTTTTTGATGCTATCTAAAATTCGCTCGGCTTTGAATTCTTGAAAAAATCCAATGCTAGCATTGATAAAAACAATGATCAAAATTATCGTCACATCGCGGTATTCTGAAAACAAAAAAGCTAAAAAAGCCGCTACCAGCAAAATCCAAACCAACGCATCATTAAATTGCGCAAAAATAATCTTCGCCCATTTCCAATTCTGTTTTTTCTGAATCTCATTAAATCCATGTTTCTTGATTCTTTCTTTCACTTCACTCTCCGCAATTCCCTGCTCACTAGCACTATATTTTTTCAAAACTTCTTGAAGTGTTAAGTTGTAGGCTTGTTTTTTGTTTTTCATTTTTTATAAATTATTCCAAAATATATTCTTCCAATTCTTTCTTCTCCCTAAAATAATCAGCATTATCTTTTATATACTTTTCATATTCACTAAAATCATTATCGAATTGCCCTAAAATTATTTCTTTATTGCATAATTTTCCATCTCTCTTCCCAGTATAATCCAAAAAGCTCGAGTATGGCCAATCCTTTTCCAAAAAACCATGAATTTCGTGATTCGCATTCACATAAGCCGAAAGCAAAAGAAGATATTCATTGGAATCGATGTGGATGGATTTGAAAGGGCCTTGAAAAAGTGAACCTGAGCGAGAATTTTTTATATTAAAATATTTTGTATAACTATTACCTAATTTTCCCATAAAAAATGAGATTCCGTTTTCAGCTTTTTGACCCTTAGGGTCAGAATTATCTGACCCTAAGGGTCAAGTTGGCCAGACTAATAATTTAGTAGATTTAGTTTGTTATTGTT